>REEW01000063.1 GCA_007694885.1 Wenzhouxiangella sp.
GCCTGCTGATGGTGCCCCATCCAACCCTGCAGCTTGCCGATGGTGCCCCACCCAATCCTGCAGCCTGCTGCATTGGGGGGTGCCGGGTGCTTTGGGCCGGCCGCGGCGCGGAAGAATCTCCCAACCCGGCAGCATCCAGCCGACCCGGGAAACCGCAAACGAAACCCGCACCACGGCCAGCTGCCACGAAAATAATCCCGCAGGCAGCCAGCTCCCGGAAACCGGAAGCCCTCGCCCAAGCCGATCGCCGCGGCCGGCCCGAAGCACCCGGCACCCCCCGATGCTCGAACCCCGCTAAAGCCAAAACCCGCAGCTGAACCGCCAGCCGATCGCCCAGGGCGGCCCGAAGCACCCGGCACCCCCCGATGCTCGAGCCCCTCTACAGAAAAGCCACCAGCAAAAAACCAGGACCGCCTGAGCCTCGCGAACTAGCGATCCCGAGCCGGCGGAGGAAACGGAATCGGCGGTGATCTGAACGGCGACGCCGAGGTCTCGAAAAGCTCGTTCAAGGCCCGGGCCAGGCGCGCCCCGGCCCGGGCCAGCTGAAGCTCCGCCACCGGCTGCCAGACATCGGCGTAGCTTTCATCGATGACCGCGATCGGCGTTTGATCCGGCGTGGCCACGTCACCGCGGGGCCGCGGATACAGGCCATTGAAAATCAGCCGGCGCGCCTCGATCACCCAGTCGCGCGGATCGGTCAGATCCGTCCAGCGTACGCGCTCGGAATCGCTGTAGCGGGCATGCAGTACGGCGGCGAACTCACGGCTGTCGAAACGCGCCCGCGGTCGATCAAGAATCTGGTTATCCCAGTAGCGGTGCAGATTGATCACTTCACCCTGGTACACCACGGCAACATCATTGGCCCCGCGATCCTCGGCGAAGCCCGCGTGCAGCGGCTGATGCAGATCACCCACGAAATGAACGAAAAACTTCAGCGCCTCGATTCGATCTCGCTCCGACAGCGAAGCGTCGACGATGCGCTCGGCATAGCCCAGGATCGCGGAGTAGACATTGCCCTGGGGCAGATCGAAATCAGCCTGACGCGGCACCAGCCGATCCAGCGGGCCGTTGACGTAGTGCAGCGGCGCGGTTTCCGGTCGGTCCGGCCGGACCTCGTCGGCCCAGCTGGCGACGTCGGCCAGCGATTGTTCGCCGAGCAATGCGACGACCCCGGCGCGCGCGCCCGGAGACAAGTCATGCTCGGCCAGGTGGCCGACCACCTCGTGCCCAAACCGGCTCCAGGCCAGAGCAGGAGAAGACAGAGCGAGGGCTGAGACGAGCAGCAACAGCACGAAAACCGAAAAGATCCTGAGCATGACAGTCGCGACGATGAGTGAATGAGCCCCCATGGTATTCGGACAGAGAGTCCGGCATGAATACCGGGTCCGCAACATCCTCTTCGATGACTTGCTACCCGGCGCCCCTTTTTACCGCATGATCCGGTCAGCTTCAGGGTGCCGACCGGACCGGATGACGCAAGCCAGGGCGTTCGGCCGGCAACTACTCGATTCGCCGCGGCGAACGCTCGTTACTGCGACTGCGCGTATCGGCCGAGCGTGTCGAGCGTGTGGCAGAGCGGCCTGAGCTCTCTCGCGATCCTTGAGAACCTGCAGATCGATCGCCTGAGCGCTGGGTGCGCGCGGCCGGCTCGCTGGCCTGCCGCGCCGGCGCAGGAGCCCGGGTCGGAGGCGCCGAGCGCGGTGCGCTCTGGGCAGCCGGCGCCGGCGCTCTTGCCGCCGCGCGGCCGGCAGACTCGGTGCGCTGGGCTGGACTTCTTGCCGGCGCCCTGGTCTGAACGGACGGGGTGGAAACGGACCGCCCGGCGCGCTCCGACGACGGCGTGGACGGCCGTGCCCTGCTCTCGGTTCGCGCCGGGGATCGCAGCTCGGATCGGGCCGCTGGCGCCGGCGACCGGGTTGGCGCCGAGACCGCCGGTCGCGACTCGGGCCGGGTCCTGACGTTGCCTGTACGGGTCGAAGCGCCGCTGCTGTCGGGCGTGCGGGCCGCCTGGCGTGCGGCATCCTGCGGCGAGCGGGCCGGCGGGCCGGCAGCGCCCTGGGTGCGCGCCGAGCTGCGCGCATCGGCAGTATTCACCCCCGGCCGGGCAGCAGAGACGGCCGGCCGGGAAGGTTCCGCACGCGGCTCACGAGAACGCGTCGCCGCTGCCTGGCGCCCCGACGCAGTGGCCGCTGAAGACGCAGCCGCGGAGCGGCCGGCGTTCGGACGCTGGGCCGTGGCGGCCGCACGCTGCGACAGCATCGGCTCGGCGCGTCGACGCTCGGCCCACTGGCGCTGATCGCTGCGCGAGTCGGCGACCCGGGCCGGGGCAAAGTTCGACGCCGTTGCCGTTCGCGACGCGCTGCGCTCGATCTGGCGGTGGCGCTCATCGACGCCCGCGCTGTAGGCCACACCGCGCCGATGCACGGGATCGTGCTGCCAGCGCCGCGCGCTGTCGTGGCGGGCCAGGTCGCGGCCGCTGTAGAAATGCTGGTGCACCACCGTGCGCGACCGCGGGTGATGGGGGCGGTAGTAATGGTGGTGATGGTTGACCACGACCACGTGGCGGCGCGACCAGTGGAAGGAGCTGAAGAAAAAGCTCGGCGGCACGTAATACGACGGCCCCCAGTAGAAGCTCACCGAGCTGCGCCGGCGCGGCGGGTGATGCCAGTACACCGGCGGGTAGTGAGCCCAGCCCCAGGATCCGTACACCACGCGGGTGTCATAGACCGGAACGTAGACCACTTGCCGGCGCGCCGGCTCAATGTAAATGACCTCGCGTTCCCGAACCACCTGAACCTGCTCGTTGCTTTGCAGGTGACCGGCGCTGTGGGCCTGGCCGCGGAGACGCTGGATGCTGTCGAGCACCTCTTCTTCCTGGATCAGGAAGGCGTCGCCAAGGCGCTGGGTCCAGTCCAGGTCGGCATCCATTCTGGCCAGAAGATCGGGAAAAGCGACCAGGGCCATGACCGAAGGATCCCAGTCCTGCCCGACCACGGCATTGACCGCCTGCTCGCCCTGCAGCCCGGGATTGTTGCGGGTCCAGCGCGCCGCCTGGACCACCTCGATCGGGTAGGTCGCCGCGATCAGCACGTGCGACAGCAGCGGGTCCGGATACAGCGCGACCGGAGCCAGCATCTGGTCCAGCTCGGCCTGGGTGAAGCCGGCGAAGTCACCGTACGCCCTGGCCGTGACCGGCAGGGTCAGGGCCAGCAACAATGCGGCCAGTAGAGCGGAAACTGTGGTCCGGGTCATGCTGATCTCCTCAGACGATAAGCCAGGCGGAGCGCGACGTGCAGACGTTCCGCATGCCTCTTTGTACCCCGAACTACCTGAAGTCAGGCTGAACGGGCAGTCGTCACGGCCGCTCACGCCATGCGCGGATCTGGTCGACGATGAGCTCAACGGCCGGAGGATCCCCCTCGGAAAACGGAAGATCGACCAGCAGGCCGCGATGAGAAGCGGGCAAGACCACCGGCTCCGGCCCGCCTTCCAGCTCCAGGGAAGCCACCGAGACCACGCCGTCGCCCAAGCCTTCGCCGGTTTCCCGCCAGAAGTCCTCGACCCGCGCGCGCAGGTCGTCGATACCAAGCTGTTCGGCCAGATCGTCGAGCCCGTCGAGCATGTCCGGTGTCGGCTCGGTCAGTCGCCCTCCGATAATGAAGAGGGGCACGTCTTCGGGCCAGGAACGCGCGTTCAGTTCGGCCAGGAAACTGCTCTCCGGACGCAGGTCGATCTTGGCCGCCCCGGTACCGTCGCGCAAGCTGGCAAACAGCGAGAACCGGCCCTCGGGTATGTCGGTAGCCCATTCGCGCAGTTCCAGCCAGGCGCGCAAACGGGCCCACTCCGAGCCCTGGTTTGGCGTTGCAACCAGAATCACGCCGGCCACCCCGGGCCCGGACACGTGGGCGTCCCCTGCAACCGGATGGCGCCAGCGCGTGACGAAATCCCGGATCAGCAGTCCGCCCATGCTGTGGCCGACCAGGAATACGGGCGAATCCGACGCCAGTTCTTCCCAGTACTCGGCCAGCAGATCCGCACTCTGGTCTATGGCCTGATCGTTCGGGTAGCGGAACTCCCAGGCATCCAGGCCGGCCGCGGCCAGGGCGGCAATGCTTTCATCCCAGATCCCGCCGGGCTCATCAAGACCGTGGATCAGGATCAGGTCCGGCGCCAAGCCTTCCGCGGTCTCGTCCGGGCGCTGAAACCCGATCAACTCCGGCGGCAAGGTCATGGCTTCGGGAAACCACTCCTCGAGCTGGTCCTGAGCGGCAACCCGCAACTCGCGCTCCAGATCGGGATGACGCTCGATCCACGCGATCCAGCCGGCGATCAGGCCAAAAGCCAGCAAGGGCAGACACAGCAGCAGAATCAGCGTGGATCGGCGCATTTTTATCTCCGCGTTCGATGGCGCACAGGCGACACCCGGTCCAGCCCGCGCCGGATGGCCCAAACAAGGCTATGATCAGATGTCATTCAGTCGCTCCAAAGGTTTCACTCGTGTCGATACTTCAATGGAAATCCGCACGTAGCGGCGCCATCGCACCAGTGTTGCTGGCCTTGCTTCTGGGACAGGCAGCGCTGGCCCAGGTTTCCCAGCCCCCGGTCAATCTCGGCAACACCAATTTCGTCGACGGACGCGCCCTGCCCGGCATCATGTTCCAGCAGACCTGGATCGGCGCCCAGGCCGACAGCTTTCGCGATGCCAGCGGCGACCGCCAGGCAGCGCCGGACCAGCTCAAGGCCTACTCGGTCGCCTCGCAGCTGGCATGGCTGTCCGATACTCGCATCTTCGGGGCCAACTGGGGAGCCGAGTTCATTTTGCCACTGGCCCGGGTCGAGCTCGATCTCAATCCGATCGTCGCTGATACGCGCATGGGTTTCGGTGACCTGTTTGTCAGCCCCCTCGTGCTGCAGTGGCCGGAGCGCGAACTGTTCGGCCGTCCCTATTGGCAACGACTCAACGTCAACGTCATCCTGCCGGTCGGCGACTACGATCCGGACCGCCTGGTCAATCTGGGCAGCAACGCCTACCGGATCAACCCGCATTATGCCTTCAGCTGGTTTGCGACCGATGAATGGGAGCTGAGCGGTCGGGTCCACTTTCTCTGGAACGGCAGGAACCGCAACCCGGCCACGGCCCTGCAGGCAGACTCGATCCAGCCGGGCCGCGCCGTGCACACCAACCTGGCCGTTTCGCGCGAACTCGCGCCGGGGCTGCGCCTGGGTCTGTCCGGATACCACCTTCGCCAGATCAGCGACGACCGGATCGACGGGATGGAAATCGCCGGCTCGCGCGAGCAGGTCATCGGCTACGGGCCCGGCCTGCGCAAGCAACGCGGCCCGCAGGTTTTCTTTTTCCACGTCTACCGGGAAAGCGCGGTGCGCAACCGCCCGCAACGCCACCAGGTCATCTTCCGCTACGCGCGCTTTTATTGAACGAGGCAAACGCGGTTTCGTCGCACACCGTTCGGCATGCGGCTACACTGCCCGGATGTTCCAGAGACCGGGTTTGACAGCATGAGTGAACAGAAAAACTGGCTACAGCGGAATTTTCCCGAAGTCTGCTCGGGCTGGTCGGAGTTGTCGCACTACCGGCGTTTCGAGCGGCTCATTTCCCTGATTCTGACCGTCGCCATCGGGTTGCTGATCCTGATCGCCATCTTCTACCTGATCAGCAACGTGTTCACGCTGCTGTTCATCCAGACGCGCGATCCATTCAGCTTTCGCCTGTTCCAGGCCGTGTTCGACATGGTTCTGACCATCCTGATCGCCATGGAATTCAACAACTCCATCGTGCGCACGATGGAGGAGGAAGGCCGACTGGGCGGCTTCATCCACGTCGAGGTCGTGGTCCTGATCGCCATCATGGCGGTGGTGCGCAAATTCATGGTCATGGACGTTGAAAAACTCGATCCAATGCACCTGCTGGGACTGGGCGGCGCCATCCTGGCCCTGGGCGCCACCTACTGGCTGCTCAAGCAGGCCGGCTGCGACAAGTCCTGACCAAACGCCGGCCCCGCAGGCCGGTCAGCGCCGATATCGGACCTCGCCGCCGACCAGGGTCAGGTCCACCTGGATGTCGGTAATCTCGTCTTCGTCGACCTCCAGCAGATCCCGGTCCAGGACCACCAGGTCGGCCAGCTTGCCGACCTCGATCGAGCCCAGTCGCTCTTCTTCGAAGACCGCGTGGGCGCAGTTGAGGGTGTAGGACTTAAGCGCTTCCATGCGCGTCATGCGCTGCTCGGGGAAGAAGCGCTCGCCATCTTCCATTTCGCGCGTGACCGAGGCATGGAAAGAGGCGATCGGCGAAATCGGCTCGACCGGCACGTCGGTGCCGTTGCAGATCATGGCATCGGCATCGATAAGCGAACGCCAGACATAGGCCTTGCGACGGGCCCGCTCCTCGCCCAGCCGCTGCGGCACCCATGGCCCGTCGGAGGTGGCATGGATGCCCTGCATCGAGGCGATCACGCCCAGCTCGGCAAAGCGCGGCACCTCGTCGGGGTGCAGGTTCTGGGCATGCTCGATGCGCCAGCGCAGATCCTCTCCGCGCGCCAGCCGGTAGATCGAGGCATAAATGTCCAGGGCCTCGCGGTTGGCCCGGTCGCCGATGGCGTGGGTGTGAAGCTGGAAGCCCCGCTGGTAGGCAATCGCCGCCGTCTGGCGCAAGTCGCCCAGCGACATCTGCGGCAGACCCGAGGACTCCGGACGATCCTCATACGGCCGCAGCAGCCAGGCCCCATGGGTGCCCAGGGCCCCGTCCAGATGACGCTTGACCGAGCGTACCGTCAACATGTCGTCACCCTCGGCGACCCGCCAGTAATCGGCCAGGCGGCGCTCGAGCACGGCGTTGGTTTCGCCGATCACCGATACGTAGAGGCGCAGCGGCAGCCCAGCTTCTTCCTCCAACCCGATCAGGCGGTCGATCTCATCGAAGCGCAGGCCCTGATCATGGAATGACGTCACGCCGTGGGCCAGGGCATTTTCGCTGGCCAGCTCGACCTGGCGCGCGAAGCGCGCCTGGCGCTCGATCTGGCCGAGACCTTCGAGCCAGGTTCGCATGACGTTGCGCACCGGCTCCTGGGCAGCCTGGCGCAAATAACCGGTCGGCTCGCCGTCTTCGTCGCGGACGATTTCGCCACGGTCCGGATCCGGGGTCCCGACGGCGATCCCGGCCAGGCGCATGGCCAGCTGGTTGGCAATGGCGGCATGGCCGCTGGCATGAGCCAGAAACACCGGGTTGTCGGGGCTGACCTCGCTCAAGGGTCCGTGCGCGGGTACGCCTTCGATCCGCGGCAGCTCCTCATCGACCCAGTCTTCCTGGTGCCAGCCGCGGCCGGTGATCCAGACGCCGGGCTCGGTCTCGGCAACGGCGTCACGGACTTTCTCCACCACGTCCGAAAACGAGCGCGTGTCCCGCAGGTCCAGGGTCATGCGAGCCTCGCCCAGGCCGAGAAAGTGGCCGTGGCCTTCATGAAACCCGGGGATCAGGACGCGCTCTGCCAGATCGATGACCTCGGTCTGCTCGCCGATCAGCTGCTCGATCTCCTCAACATCGCCGACGGCGATGATGCGTCCGTCGCGAACCGCGACCGCGCGGGCTTCCGGCTGATCCTCGGCCAGGGTCACCACGCGCCCGCCAACCAGGACCAGGTCGGCCCGATCGCCCTCATCGGCCAGGGCCGAAAGCGGCAAGAGCGCAAGCGCTGCCATCATCAGCAGCATCTTCATCAGACTTGGGTTGCGGGCCATGCGGTCATCCTGTTGAACTCCATGCTTTAGCTTAGTGGATCAGCGCCAGGCAAGTGTGGACCTGGGCCAACCTTAGTCCAGATCGCGCGGTCTCAGGTAGTGGCTCAAACGCCCGCTTGCCGGCGCCAGTTCGCTCCAGGACCGGGCCGGAAACTCGATCACGGCCAGGGCAGCGGTGGGAAACTTCTCGCCCATTTGGCCCAGTAGCCCAGGCTCGCCACGGTCGGCCAGTTCCAGGGCGAAATCCTGCAGCCCCGGTTGATGACCCACCACCATCAGGGTCTGGACCATGCCGCCGTGCACGCGCACCGCGTCGAGCAGGGACCGGGCCCGGGCATGGTAGAGGCTGTCGAGGTAAACCGTCTCGACCGGGTCCGACCAGGCAGCGGCGGCCAGGGAGAGGGTCTGGCGGGTTCTCGCCGAGGTCGAGCACAGCACCCGGCCAGGCTGCAGTCCACGGACTTTCATGATCTGCCCCATGGCCGGAGCGGCGCGCCGACCGCGCCGTGCCAGCCCACGTTCGTGGTCGTCCAGCCCGGCCTCGGTCCAGCTCGATTTGGCGTGGCGGAACAGCAGCAGGCGCTTCATGCCGATTCCGCCGCGGACGGATCGAGCAGGCCAGCGAGCCCGGCCAGTGCCGGCGTGCAGTCACCGTCGATCTTGAACCTCAGCAGATCGTCGGCTCGCGTGCGTCCCTGGTTGATTGCGACCACCGGCAACCCGGCCGCTGCCGCTTCGCGCACGATCCGGTAACCCGACATCACCACCAGCGAGGACCCAAGCACCAGCACCGCGTCGCTGTGCTGCATGGCCTCGCGAATCCGGGCAACGCGCTCGGCGGGCACGGATTCGCCGAAAAACACCACGTCGGGCTTGAGCGCGCCGCCACAGCTTACACAGCTGGCGATCCGGAACCCGGGGTAGGCATCGGCATCCAGTTCGGCGTCTCCATCCGGGTTGTATCCCAGCACCTCCGGATTCCAACCGGGATTGTCGCGCTCGAGCCGCTCCTGCAATGCATCCCGCTCCGTCATCTCCCCGCACGACAGGCAGCGCACGCGGGCCAGGCTGCCGTGCAGTTCGACCAGGCGCTGCGATCCGGCCGCGCAATGCAGCCCGTCCACGTTCTGGGTCACCAGCAACGAGATGCGGCCGGCCCGCTCCAGGTCCACCAGGCTCCGGTGAGCGCCGTTGGGACGGGCGGCGCGCATCAGGCGCCAGCCGAAGTAGCTGCGCGCCCAGTAGCGCCGGCGAGCGGTCTCCGAGGCGATGAAGTCCTGGTACAGGATGGGATCCCGGCGCAGCCAGCGACCGTCTCCGTCGCGGTAGGCGGGGATGCCCGAGGTGGTACTCAGGCCGGCGCCGCCCAGAACCAGCAGGCGCGGGTGGGCGCGCAGGAATTCGATCAGCTGGTCGATGTCTCCGGCCGGCGCGGCGGCGCCCGAAGCCAGACGCATGCGGGGAATCCTGATCAAGGGACGAGCATTCATGACCGTGGATTGTAGACAGGCCGCGGTGAGGAAGCGATACCGCCTGCCTCTTGCGCGAGAGACGCGGCACCGGCATGCTCTGGACTGAACTTCTTCGCAGGCAACGCCAGGCACACCATGCAGTCTCCGCAAGGGCAGTCGAATGAAGACCTGGAGCCGGGCCTGATGAAGGCGCTGCGCCGGCACCTGATCTCGCCCTCGGTCGCTCCGGAAGAAATCGACCGGGCGGTGGCGCGGGCCGTGGACCGCATGGCGCTGCCGGTGATCTGGCTGCTGGGCACCGCGCAGTCGGGCAAGACCTCGATCGTGCGCGCGCTGACCGGCGCCGCGGACGCCGAAATCGGCAACGGCTTCCAGCCCTGCACCCGCACGGCGCGCCGCTATGATTTTCCGCAGGCAGCACCGATGGTGCGTTTCCTCGACACCCGCGGGCTGGGCGAGGTCAGCTACGACCCGGACGAGGACCTGGCCGTCTGCGAAGCGCAGTCCCATCAGGTTCTGGCGGTGCTGAAAGTGAGCGACACCCGCCCGACGGAAGTGCTCGAAGTCCTGCGGCGCGTCCGCAAGCGCCATCCGGACTGGCCGCTGATCATCGCCCAGACCTGCCTGCATGACGCCTACGCCTCGATCGAGCAGGGACACCCCCTGCCCTATCCCTTCGACCGGGACGACTGGAATCTTCACGTCGATGCCGACCTGGTCCGACTGATCCGGGCCCAGCGCGAGGAACTGGCCGACCTGCCGGGCTCCGGGCCGGTCTGGTGGGTGCCCATCGACTTCACCCGGCCCGAGGACGGCTACGAGCCGGTCGACTACGGCCTGGCCGCGCTCTGGGATGCGCTCGAGTGCTCGACCCTGGCCGGACTGCGCGCCCGCATCGTGGCCGCACCCGAGGTGCACGATGCGATCCAGCGAGCCGCCCACCCCCAGATCATGGGCTACAGCCTGGCCACGGCGGCCCTGGGCGCGATTCCGCTCGTTGACCTGGCCGCCGTGCCGGCCGTCCAGGCCCGGCTGCTGCACGTCCTGGCGAGCATTTACGGTGTCGGCTGGACGCGTCGCAGCGCGGCCGAATTCCTGGCCCTGCTCGGCACCGGGGTTGCCGTGGGCTACGGCACGCGCCTGGCCGGCCGCAGCCTGGCCAAGCTGATTCCAGGCTGGGGCCAGACCGCCGGAGCGGCCTGGGCAGCCGCGGCCAGCGGCGCGACCACGTATGCCCTGGGCAAGAGCGCGTGCCTGTACCTGCAGGCCCGGCGGGACGGCCTGACCATAGACCCCGAACCGCTGCGCAAGGAGTTCACCGAGGCCCTGCGTCAAGGCAGGCGCCTGATCGGCGGGCGCCGTCCGCCGTCGCCATGAAGACCTGGCTGCAGGGCTTCGGGCGCTTGCGGGCGGCAGCGCTTGTCGTCGGCGCCCTGCCGCTTGCCGCTTTGCCGGTGCTCGGCACGGTCTGGCTTTGGCAGAACTCGCAGATTCTGGTCTGGGTCGGGGTCGCGGTCCTGGCCGCGATGATCGGACTGGGTCTCAACCAGCTCGCGGTGCGGCGCGAACAGGCTGCCCTGCCCGAGTCCGGTACCGCGCCGGCCGAACACTGGACGCCCCGGGCCAACGAATGCTGGCAGCGCGTCGAGAATCTCGCCGAATCCGTCACGCCCGACGACTACCCGCTCAGCGACGGTGCGGCCCTGATGCGCCTGGCCCGGGATGTACTCAACCTGGCCGCCGATCATTTCCACCCCGGCGCGCGCCAGCCGCTGCTGGAAATGACCGTGCCGCACACCCTGGCGGTCATCGAGCGCGCGGCGCGCGAGCTGCGCGGCGACATTGCCGAACACATTCCCTTCAGCCACCGGCTCAGCCTGGGCGACATGGCCCGGGTCGGACGCTGGCGCGACTGGTACCGTCGTAACGAGGTCTGGATCCGGACCGGCCGCGCGCTGCTGGCCCCGCAGTCGGCGGTGGTGGCCGAACTTCGACGCATCGTCAGCAACCAGACCTTGCAACATGGCTCGCGCCAGGTCCAGACCTGGCTGCTGCGCGAATACGTGCGCAAGCTCGGATTTCACGCCATCGAGCTCTACGGCGGCTTCGCCCGGATCGACGAGCGGGTAGAGCTCGACAGCGCAACACCGGCATCAAGGCGCGATGCGGAAACCACCGGCGATGAGGCATCGGCCGAGCCCCTGCGCTGGCTGGTCGCCGGCCGCAGCAACGCCGGCAAGTCCAGCCTGATCAATGCCTTGTTCGACGATCTGGTCGCAGCGGTTGATCTGTTGCCCGACAGCACATCCGACATACAGGCGTTCCGCCTGGAAAAGGCCGATAACGACCGGATTCTCATCTTCGACACCCCGGGCACGGACACCGCCCTGGAGCCGGCCCTGGTCAAGCTGCTGGAGTCGACCGACATGCTGCTGTGGGTCAGCGCGGCCAACCGGGCCGACCGCCGCGACGAGCGCCAGGCCCTGGACCGGCTGCGCGGCAAGCTGACCGCGCCGGACCGCATTCCGCCACCGGTCCTGGTCGTCATGACCCACATCGACCGCCTGCGCCCGCTGCGCGAATGGGACCCGCCCTACCGGCTGCAGCCCCCCGACCGGCCCAAGGGCGAGCAGATCGTCGCGGCGGCCGAAAGCCTGGCCCGCGACCTGGCCGTGCCGGCCGAAGACATCGTTCCGGTCTGCCTGCGCAGCGGCGACATCTGGAACGTCGATGACGCCCTCTGGACGGTGCTCATCGCCCGGCAGGACGCATCCCGCCGCGTTCGCCTGCTGCGCTGCCTGAAGGCCAGGCGCCGCGAAGAGAACTGGTCCCTGCTGGCCAGACAGCTGCGCCAGTCCGGCCGCCTGCTGGGCCGGACCGTGCGTGCTGCGTTGGGGCGCGACGCAGCACCCTGATCCAGGCAACTCGAAGTCATGCTGCCGGATTTCGCGCCGGACTGGCTGCTGCACCTGACCACGCGCTTTTGGCCTCCTCAGGCCAGGAACGCCAGCAGCCCGAAGCCGAAAAAGATCAGGGTGATAGCGAACAGCCCGATCAGAAACTGCAGATAGCCCAGCACCAGGCCGGCAACGGCCAGCCCGTCGCCCTGCAGACCGCCGTAGGCGGCCCGGATCTGCGACCGGGCCATGTGGCCGGTGACGATGGCAATGAGCGCGCCGATCAACGGCAAGGCAATCCAGGCCAGGATGCCGAACACCAGGCTGACGATCGCCAGCGCGGACGTCTCTACCGGCCTGTCTCTCATCGCTTGCTCCCCTTTGCCTGCATTAGAGTCAAATCATACCAAGCCGGGCCCGCATGACTGATCGAGTCTGCGGATCGCCGCTATACTGCGCGGGGGCCTTTTTGTGGATGGACAAGCAGTGCGACCAGACATGAGCCTTTCCGATCCGGATCCGCGTTTTGCGGCCGTTCGGAAGAAGATGACCGAAGCCGGGCTTCCCGAGATCGCCATCCGCACCTTTCGCCATTACTTCGGCCAGCTGCTCGATGGCCGCTCCGGCCTGCTCGGCGAGGATCGCATCGGGCCGGTCGAGACCGTCCGGTCGGCCAGCGACCTGGTCGGGCGCGAGTTGGCCGGGCGCCAGGCCCTGGGCCAGACGGTCATCATCAAGCTCAACGGCGGGCTGGGCACCAGCATGGGCCTGGACCGGGCCAAATCGCTGCTGCCGGCGCGCGCCGATACCAGTTTTCTCGAGCTGATCACCCGCCAGGTGCTGGATTTGCGCCAGAGCGCAGGAGACGGCGTTCCCCTGCTGCTGATGAACAGTTTCGCAACCGACAGCGACTCGCTGGCCCTGCTCGATCAATGGCCCGAACTCGGTCATGGCCAGGCGCCGGTTCCGCGATCGTTCCTGCAGCACCGCGTGCCGCGGCTGGCCGTCGATACCCATCAGCCGATTGCCTGGCCGCAGGCGCCCCAGCGCGAATGGTGCCCACCGGGACACGGTGATCTGTACACGGTCCTGCAGACTTCCGGCCTGCTCGAGCAGTTGCTCGACCTGGGCTACCGCTACGCCTTCGTCTCCAACGCCGACAACCTGGGCGCCACCCTCGACCTGGACATTCTCGGGCTCATCGCCGAAGAACAGATTCCCTTCCTGATGGAAGTGACCGGGCGCACCGGCGCCGATCGCAAGGGCGGCCACCTGGCCCAGGACCGCCGCGGCCGGCTGGTCCTGCGCGAGTCCGCCCAGTGTCCGCCCGAGGAACGCGAGCGCTTCCAGGACATCGAACGCTACCGCTACTTCAACACCAACAACCTGTGGCTGGACTTCAAGGCGCTGGCGCGCGAGCTGGAGGCACGGGATGGCGTGCTGGGGCTGCCGATGATCCGCAACCTCAAGCACGTGGTCCCGGAAGATCCGACCACGCCCGCGGTGATCCAGGTTGAAACGGCCATGGGCTCGGCGATCGAGGTGTTCGAAGGCGCCCAGATTCTTGATGTGCCGCGAAGCCGGTTCGTCCCGGTCAAGACCACCACCGACCTGCTGGTATTGTGGTCGGACCGTTGCTCTCTGGACGATGCCGGGCGCGTCGTCCCGGTCGCGGCCGGAGCGCTGGATCTGCAGCTCGATGCGCGCTACTTCGGCACGGTTTCAGACTTCCGGGCGCGCTTCCCGCACGGCGCCCCGTCGCTGCTCGGGGCCGAGTCATTGCGCGTGCACGGCGACATCCTGTTCGAAGGCGGCATCGTCGTCCGCGGCCGGGTGAACCTGGTCAACGAAGGCACCGGGCAGCGCCGCATCCCGGCCGGCTCGGTGCTGGCCGACCTCGACGAGACCAGTTGAGCCGGCAGTACCGGATCAGTCCGCCAGACAGGCCGAAACCAGCCGCTCGAAGCGCTCACCACCGCGCACCGGATCGGCGCAGGGCAAGCCCAGACGATCGCCCAGGCGGTCCATCGCCAGCGCGGCCCGGGCCTCGTCCAGCCCGCCGGTATTCAGGCTGACGCCGGCCATTCTCGCCTCCGGCTTGCGCAGGCGCGCATGGGCCAGGTTCAGCGCGATCACCTCTTCAACCGGCGGCAGCGGAAACCCCGGACCATAGCCGGAAACGTGGGTCCGGTCGGGGGCATGGCACAGCACCAGCACGTCGGGCTGGCTGCCCTGGAGCAGACCCAGCGACACGGCCGCATAGCCCGGATGCACCAATGCGCCCTGGCCTTCGATGACGTCCCAGTGGTCGGGGTGTGCAGCCGGGCTGAGCAGCTCGGCGGCCCCGGCCAGGAAATCCGCCTTGACCGCGTCGACCGGAATCCCGCTGCCGGCGATCAGAATGCCGGTCTGGCCGGTGGCGCGGAAATCGGCGTCCACTCCACGGGCGCGAAACGCGCGGGTCAGGGCCAGGGCGGTGTATTTCTTGCCCAGGGCGCAGTCCGTGCCCACGGTCAGCAGGCGTTTGCCGCTGCGCGGCCGGCCGCTGGCCACCGGCAGATCCGGCGGCGGGATGCGCACGTCGATCAGGCGCCGGCCGCAGCGCTCGGCCGCCGCCGCCAGTTCGGGAATGCCGCTGAGCGGGGTGTGCATGCCGCTGATCAGGTCCAGACCGGCCTCCAGGGCCGCGATCAGTCCCGGCACCCAGGCCGGTTCAATGCGCCCGCCGACCGGCGCCACCCCGACCACCAGGGCCCGCGCGCCGCGCGCCCGCGCCTCGATCGGGTCCAGCTCCGGCAAGCCCAGCCGCAGCGGGTTGCCGGGCAAGGCCCACTCCCCGGTGCATTGTTCCGGGACCCAGTCGCGCAGCCCCTGGGCGGTCTTGGCGTAGCGCGGATCGGAGACGTCGGCCAGGAACAGCAGGTAGGGCTGCGGCAGGTTCAGCGGATTCATTCGCTCTGGTTCCCCGGGTGATCCCAAAGACCCGGCGGACAGTCGACCCGGCCTTCGCCGTAGACCACCGCCGGCTCGACATCGCCGGCCAGGTGCCACGGCCCGTCGAGGTCGACCACCTGGCACAGCTGGCCGACCAGGAAGGCCGGCGCGCACGACAGCGAGGTGCCGATCATGTTGCCGACCATGACCTCAAAGCCCAGCTCCCGGGCGCGATGCGCCATGATCAGCCCCTCGGTCAGTCCGCCGCACTTGTCGAGCTTGATGTTGACGGTGTCGAACAGGCCGACCAGGCGCTCCAGGTCGGCCGAGGTCTGCACGCTTTCGTCGGCGGCCAGCGGCAGCGGGCAGTCCAGCCCGCGCAGGTCCTCCTCGGCGCCGATCCGGCAGGGCTGTTCGAGCAGCGAGACCCGGTGGTTGGCCAGCAGCGGCAGCAGGGCCTCGACCGAGGCCCGGTCGAAGGCCTGGTTGGCGTCCACCGCCAGCCACACGTCCGGCCGGGCGCGACGCACGGCCGCGACCCGGTCGCCGTCCAGGCCGTCGCCGACCAGCTTGAGCTTGAGCGCGCGCGCAGCCGTCGCCGTTCGCGCCCGCTCGGCCACGACCTCGGGCCCATCGGCGCCCAGGGTGAAGGTAGTCAACAAGGGCCGCGGCCGCTCCAGCCCGGCCAGCCGCCAGGCCGGAACACCTTGCTCCCGCGACTCCAGCGCCCACAGCGCGCAATCGACGGCATTGCGCGCGCCGCCGGCCGGCAGCAGATGCTGCAGTGTCTCGCGACTGATCCCGACCTCGATGTCGGCACGCACCGCCTCGATCTGCGCGCGCAGGCTGGCCGCGGTTTCATCGTGGTAATACACCCCGGTCGCCTCGCCCCGCCCGCTGGCGCCGCTGCGATGCAGGGTGCAGACCAGCAAATCCAGCGTCTCCCAGACATGACCGGTGATCCGGAACGGCACCTTCAGCGGCCAGGACTGCACCTCGAGTTCTAACTGGATTCTGGAAGTCATGGCCAAGGTTCCGGCTTTCCGTTCAAATCGGGATCTGGGTTGATTCTAGCTGGTGTGAAAAGCCTCTACTCCCCCACGATCTCAAGCCGATCGTGGCGCGGCAGGTAGAGGGCGGTGCGGATGCGGGTTTCGCCCATCAGTTCAAAAAGGCGCCGGTACAGGTCGAGCTGGGGCGAGTAGCGTCCGGCTTCTTCGCCAAGGAAGTCGTCCAGCGCCCCGCCGGCGTGGTAGCCGGACTTGTAGTCGATGATCCAGCGCATGCCGTGTTCGTCGATGAAAGTGCGGTCGATGACGGCGTTGACCAGCTGGCCGTCGACCACGCCGCTCAGGGCCAGTTCGCAGGCAGCCTGGGCGTGCTTCCCGCTCAGGATCCAGCGTCCGGTCTCGCTGTTGAACGTACCCTCCAGCGCCTCGTGCACGATGCGTTCAGAGGCTTGCAGTGCATCACCTGCGCTGCCCATGGCGGCCAGCAGCACCGGGATGCGACTGCTCAGGCGCTTGCGGGCGGCATCGTCCAGGGCCTCGATGCCGACCCGGCCGATGCGCTCGAGCAGACGGTGCAGAACCGTGCCGATCCGGCGGGCTTCGGTGCCGGCCCAGTTGAACTCGATCTCCACCGGCCGCTCACGCGGGGGCAGCGCGGGACGCCAGTCCAGAGCGGGAGCGAACCCGGGCTGCCAGCCGGACGCCACCCGCGCCAGCGCCTGGTCCGGGCGGGTGGCGGTGGCCGATGACGGCGCCGGCTCGGCGCCGGTCGGGCACTGTTCCAGGGCCTGGCGGAAGTCGGCGGCCGTGGTCGTCCAGAGATCGGCCAGCAAGCTGCCCCTGGGGGCCTGATCGGGTTTTTCCGGGTCGAGGCAGGATGAAAGAATCAGCTCGCGCCGGGCCCGCGTGGCCGCAACATACAGCAGGCGCTGGCGCTCGTAGGCCTCGCGCTGCTGCTGCTCGGCGCGAATGAAGTCGACCAGCGGCGGGTTGGAGGACTCTCGCGCTGAGCGCAAGGGGGCCAGCAAGACCTGCTCGCCGCCCTCGGCCGGGGTCAGCGGCAGCCAGTGCAGCAGGTCGCGCTGGCCGCCGCCGGTGGCCCGGTGCAGCTGCGGCAGCGCCACCAGGTCCCATTCCAGGCCCTTGGCGCCGTGCATGGTCAGCACTTCGAGCTTGACCTCGTCGCTGGGCGGGTCGCCCTCGGTGCTGGCCGTGTCCAGCAGTTCGGCAAAGGCGTTCCAGTCCGGCAGCAGGCCCTCGTTGTCGGCCTGCTCCAGGGTTTCGAAATACAGGCGCGCATCGCGCAGGTCCACCTCCGGCCGGGTACAAACCGACGGCCCGCCCAGGGCATGCCAGGCGCCCTCGACCAGGTCGCGCAGCGAGCGCCGGCGCCACAGGTGCGCGGCCCGGTCCAGGGCGGCAAAGACCCGGGCCGCGCGCATCCGGGCTTCGCCCTGCAAGCGGTCAAGCGCGTCGGCATCGTCCAGGCGCCGGCCATCGCCGGCCAGGGCGTGCAACTCGGCCAGGCGCAGTCCGCAAAACGGCGCGCGCAGCAGCGCCAGCACGGCCGCGGTATCGGCCGGGTTGAGAAGGGCGCGGGTCAGCGCCATCAGGTCCTGGACCAGCGGCCGCCGGGTCAGCGGGTCGAGCTTGACGGCGCGAAAAGCGATTCTGCGCCGCTGCAGGACCGGCAAAATCTCTTGCAGATGCGAGCGCGCCCGCACGATGATGGCGGCGCGGAACGCCGGTTCCCCGGCATGCTCCTCGAGAACGCGTTCGATGGCGTCGGCCAAGCCCTCGGCCTCGGCCGCCGCATCGGGCGCGCACAGCACCTGGACCCGCCCGCCGCCATCCAGCGCGGCTTCCGACTCGGCGTAGGCGACGGCCCCGGCGGCGATGTCCTCGCGCTCGGGGAAGATCCGCCCGAGGCGATCGTTGACCCAGGCGACGATCTCGGCGCGCGAGCGGAAATTGCGGGTCAGCTGCAGCGACTCCAGCGCCTGCCCGGCGATGCCCTGTTCGCGGGTGCGCATGAACAGGCCGACCTCGGCTTCCCGGAAGCGATAGATCGACTGCATGGGATCGCCGACCAGGAACAGGCTGCGGGCCTCGTCGGCCT
>REEW01000150.1 GCA_007694885.1 Wenzhouxiangella sp.
TTGGCGAGGTGCCGGTGGGCGCGGTGCTGGTCCGGGACGAGAAGATCCTGGGCGAGGGATACAACACCCTGATCCGGGATCACGACCCCAGTGCCCATGCCGAGATGGTCGCCATTCGGACGGCGGCTGCGGCTGCGGGCAATTACCGTCTGCCCGGAACCACCCTGTACGTGACCCTGGAGCCGTGCGCGATGTGCGCCGGAGCGATCGTGCTGGCGCGCATCGACCGGGTGGTCTACGCCGCCGCCGACCCGCGCACCGGGGCGGCGCAGTCGGTGTTCCGCGTGCTCGACAATCCGGCCCTGAACCATCGCTGCAAGGTGCTGGGCGGGGTGCTGGCCGAAGAATCTTCAGCCATGCTGCGGGCGTTCTTCCGCGCGCGCCGATGATGGCCGGCTCGGCCCGGTGGTATCATTTCCGGCCTGTTTCATTGCATGGATCCAAGCTACCGTGAATCGCACCCTGATGATGACCCTGCCGGCCGTTTTCCTGCTGGCGGCCTGCTCCGAGCCCCAGCCGCCGGCTTCTCCGGCCGCGCCGACCCAGCCGATCGGCACCGAGTCCGAACCCGAGGAAATCGTGGCCGAGCCCGAAGAGACCAATCCCCTGCTGGCCGAAAGCCCGCTGCCCTACGGCATGCCGCCGTTCGATCGGATCGAACCCGAGCACTACTCGCCGGCCTTCGAGCAGGCCATGGAAGAACACCTGGCAGAAATCGACATCATCGCCGACAACCCGGCCGATCCCACCTTCGACAATACCCTGGTCGCCCTGGAACGTTCCGGCCAGGCGCTGATGAACGTGCAGCGCGTGTTCAGCAACCTGGTCGGTGCGCATACCAGCGAAGCCCTGCAGGCCGTTCAGCGCGAAGTCGCGCCCAGGCTGTCGGCCCACCAGGATGCCATCCGGCTGAACCAGGCCCTGTTCGAGCGCATCGAGGCGGTCTACCAGGAGCGCGACGAACTGGATCTGGACGCCGAATCGCTGCGCCTGGTCGAGCACACCCACCGTCAGTTCGTGCGCGCCGGAGCGCGCCTGGACGACGAGCAAAAGGAGCGGCTGCGCGCCATCAATTCCGCGCTGGCTGAACTGGGCACCCAGTTCAGTCAAAACGTGCTCGCCGAGGTCAATGATTCGGCGGTGGTTTTCGACAGCCGCGACATGCTGGCCGGCCTGAGTGATTCCCGGATTCAGACCGCCGCCCAGGAAGCGGCCGATCGTGACCTCGAGGAAGGGCAATACGTCATTACCCTGCTCAACACCAGCGGCCAGCCGCCGCTGGCCTCGATGGACAACCGCAGCGCCCGGGAGCAGGTTCACAAGGCCTCGCTGGCTCGCGGCAGTCGCGGCAACGAGTTCGACAACACCGAAATCGTTTCCCAGATCATCGGCTTTCGCGCCGAGCGGGCCCGCCTGCTCGGTTATGAAACCCACGCCGACTACGTGCTGGAAGTCCAGACCGCCGGCAGCGTCGAGACCATCAACGATCTGCACGACCGGGTCGGCCCGGTGGCCGTGGCCAACGCGCGTGCCGAAGGCGAGGATCTGCAGGCCCTGATCAACGAAACCGAAGAAGAGCCGTTCGAGCTTGCCCACTGGGACTGGTCGTACTACACCGAAAAACTGCGCCAGCAGCGCTACGATTTCGACGACGCCGAAGTGCGGCCGTACTTCGAGATGAACAACGTGCTGGTCAACGGCGTCTTCTACTCGGCCGAAAAGCTGTTCGGCATCACTTTCGTCGAGCGCCCCGACCTGCCCAGTTATCACCCCGACACCACCGTGTGGGAAGTGTTCGACCACGACGGCGAGGGCCTCGGCCTGTTCATCACCGACTTCTACGCCCGAGCTTCCAAGCGCGGCGGTGCCTGGATGAACTCCTACCGGGTCCACTCCGGCCTGCTCGGCGGCTACCCGGTGGTTGGCAATCATCTCAACGTGCCCAAGCCGCCCGAGGGTGAGCCGACGCTGCTGACCTGGGACGAAGTCATCACCATGTTCCACGAGTTCGGTCATGCCGTCCACGGCCTGTTCTCGGACGTGCAGTACCCCAGCTTCGCGGCCACCTCGGTGCCGCGCGACTTCGTCGAATACCCCTCGCAGGTCTATGAAATGTGGGCCTCCTGGCCGGAAGTGCTGGCCAACTACGCCCTCCATTTCGAGACCGGTGAGCCGATCCCGCAGGAGTTGCTGGACCGGGTCATGGAGGCCGCGCTGTTCAACGAGGGTTTCCGCACCACCGAGTACCTGGCCGCGTCGGTGATCGACATGGCCCTGCACCAGCTTGGCCCTGACGACGTGCCGTCAGCCGACGAGATCATGAGCTTCGAGGCCCGGGTGCTGGAGACGGCGGGGATGGATTATGCGCCGGTGCCGCCGCGCTACCGCACGCCGTACTTCTCGCACAGCATGGGCGGCTACGCGGCCGGCTACTACTCCTATTTCTGGAGCGAAGTGCTGGACGCCGACAGCGTGCTCTGGATCCGCGAAAACGGCGGGCTGGACCGGGAAACCGGACAGCATTTCCGCGACACCATCCTGTCGAGGGGCGGCAGCAAGGAAGCCATGGAGCTGTACCAGGACTTTGCCGGCCGGATTCCGGAAATCGAGCCGTTGCTGGAAAGACGTGGGTTGCTTGAAGAATAGGTTTAAGGTTAAAGATTTAAGGTTAAAGGTTTAAGGTTAAAGGGTTCAGGTTTCAGGGTTCAGGGTTCAGGGGTGGCACTGGATTGCTTTTCCTTAAACCTGAAACCTTAAACCTTAAACCTTAAACCTTTCCCCGATGAGCAACCAAACCACCCGTCCCCCGACCACCCGTCCCCCGACCACCCGTCCCCCGGCCTGGGCGGCGCGGGTTCGCCGTTTCACCACCTGGGCGGTCGAAGACGCTTTCGGTGGTCCGCGCCCCTGGAAGTTCGCCTGGGTGATCAATTTCCAGAAGGCCGGGACGGTGTTTTTCCTGGCCTTGCTGATGTGGTGGTACGACAACACCTCGACGGCGGCCTGGGTGTACCTGGCCCTGCACGGCGGCTACGGCATCGTCTGGCTGATCAAGGACCTGGCCTTCCCCGATCCCGGCTGGCAGAAGCGGATCACCCTCATGGGCGGCGTCAACGCTTTTCTGGCCGTATTGGGCTGGTACTGGGTGTTCGGCTGGCTGCTGATTTCGGGCACATCCGACCCGGCCTATCCGTTGCCTGAAGCCGCCTGGTTCGCGCTGTGCATCCTGCTTTGCCTGGTCGGCTCGGTGATCATGATCGCGGCCGACGCCCAGAAGTATTACACCCTGCGCCTGCAGCCCGGCTTGATCACCGACGGACTGCATCGCTGGATTCGCCATCCCAACTACCTGGGCGAGATGATGATCTACGGCTCGTTCGCGCTGATGGTCTGGCACTGGCTGCCGCTGGTGGTGCTGGCCTGGGTGTGGATCGGGGTGTTCGCGGTCAACATGATCCACAAGGAAGCGAGCATGAGCCGCTACCCGGAATGGTCTGGTTACCGGAAACGCAGCTGGTGGCTGATCCCCGGCGTACTTTGACGGTCGGCGGGCTGCTAGAATTTAAGGGGTTCACCTGCCGAGGTGGCGGAATTGGTAGACGCGCCAGGTTTAGGTCCTGGTGTCTT
>REEW01000201.1 GCA_007694885.1 Wenzhouxiangella sp.
GACATCTGGAACGTCGATGACGCCCTCTGGACGGTGCTCATCGCCCGGCAGGACGTATCCCGCCGCGTTCGCCTGCTGCGCTGCCTGAAGGCCAGGCGGCGCGAGGAAAACTGGACCCTGCTGGCCACGCAGCTGCGCCGGTCGGGTCGTCTGCTCGGTCAGGCCGCGCGCAAGGCGTTCGGCCAGAACCACTGAGTGTCGCGGACCGCGGCTTACCGCGTCGCCATTTTCCCCATCACCTGACGGGCCAGCGGCGGACACAGCCGCCCGATCCAGTAGGCAAGCCGGCCGTGGCCGGTGAACACGCAGACTTTTCGTCGCTTCCAGACCGCCCGGACCATCACCCGGGCCGCCTTGTCGGTCGGCCACATCAGGCGCGCTGGCCGGGGGTCGGAAGCATCGGCATGAAACACGCCTTCGCGATCCACGCGCGCAATGTTGCTGTCGACGAAGCCCGGATGAATCGTCGTGCAGGAAACACCGGTGCCGGCCAATTCCACCTGCAGACTCTCTCCAATCGAATGAACCGCGGCCTTGGACGCAGCGTACGGGGCTGCGTTGGGCATGGGCACGAAAGCCGAGGCGCTGCCGATCAGGACCAGCCGGCCGGAGCGACGTCTCAAATGAGGCAAGGCATACCGCGCAGTCATCGCCAGGGCGGTGACGTTCAGCGCCATCTGGCGTTCCCAGTCCGCCGCCGTGAGCTGCTCGAAGCGGCCGCTGACTCCGAAACCGGCGTTGGCCACGGCCACGTCCAGGCGTCCGCGGCTGATGACGATCCGCTCCATGCTGCGACGCAACTGCTCCTGGTCGGTCACGTCGCAGACCTCGAGGTCGGCCTGGCCACCGCCGGCCCGAATTTCCTCGACCAGTTGTTTCAGCAGCGACTCTCGCCGAGCCGTCACCACCACCCTGCCGCCCCGGGCCGCAAACTCCTTGGCCATCGCCCGACCGAGTCCCGACGATGCGCCCGTGATCCAGATGACCTGTTGACTGAAATCCATCGCCAGCACCTCCGGTAAAAGCGGGTCATGCCCCTTGATCGTCGTATTGTCGCAGACCCGCGCAGTACGGAACTCGCAGCCCGCATGAGTTCATGCAATCGAATCGGCACGGCCAGGGTCTTCAAGATCAACAAGAAGAGCCAGGATCTATCGCCGTGCCGACAATCCAATCCCTGACCGACGACGATTACCAGCGCGCTTTCCGCTACGCCCGGGCGCTGGGCGCCGATCGCGACCTGGCCTGCGACCTGGTCCAGACTGCTGTGGTCAAGGGCTTGTCGGCGGCACGCCGGGACCTGCGCGAGCCGGTGGCCTACCTGCTCACCAGCATCCGCCATGCCTTCTACAGCGAACTCAAGCGGGTCCAGAATGCCGCGGTAAGCAAGATCGAGGACCTGGAAGGCGTGGTCGCGACCGATCTGCAGCCGCTGGAGGACATGATGATCGCCCGCGACACGCTCGAAAGGGCCTGGGGGCAACTGTCACCGCCGGAACGCGAGGTTCTGCACCTGTGGGCCGTGGAAGGTTACACGGTTGATGAAATCAGCGTCCACACCGACACCCCGCGCGGCACGCTGCTCGCGCGCCTCCATCGTCTGCGCAAACGGCTGGCCGCCAGTGCCGCCGCTCTGAACTCAGGAACCGCATCATGAACAGGATCGACAACAACATCAGGCTGCGCGACGGCGTTCGCGCCATCGCCGAGCGCGATGCCCTCAAGACCGACGAACTGTCCCGACTGAAGGAACTGACAAGGCCAGCCGATGCCCCGGCGAGCCCGTCCCGACGGCGCTGGCTGGCGGCCGCGGCCGGGCTGGGAGCGGTCGGCATCGCCGGCTACTTCGGTCTCTCGACCGGGCTCAGGTCGGACAACGTGCAGCGCATGGCCGAGGAAGTGGCCGGCAACCATTTGCGCGCGTCTCCGCTGGACGTGGTGACCGGCGACCTGGAGCGCGCGCGCGAAGCGTTCGCCACGCTTGGCTTCCATCTGCTCGACGCAGCCGAAGTCGAAGACGTGCCCGGCCGCCTTCTGGGCGGGCGTTTCTGCTCGATCGCATCGATCCCTGCCGCCCTGCTGCGCTACCAGTACGGCACGCGGCTCTACACCGTCTACCAGGCCCGCTACGACAAGGACCGGCACAGCGGAGCGGCCGACATGGATCGCGGCGAGCCGGGCGCCGTGCGCCATGTCGGCGGCGTCGAGGTCTGTCTGTGCCACACCCAGGGCGTGCTGCTGGCCGTGGCCAGCGGGGGAGTTCGCGTCCCGGCCTGATGCAGGAATCGCCATCGGCGGGTCCGACGACCCGCTTCACCTGCCCGGCCATGCGGCCGGACTCACCTTCAAACCGACCCGTTAAAAGGAATCAGAACACCATGCTCGGAAAAAAGCTTGAACTACTGCTCTTGCTGGCAATCTTCGCCAGCCCTCTGACGCTGGCCGACGGCCCGTTCGAAACGTTCTCCGAAGACCGCCTGGCGGCTCTGCAGGCTGAAGGACAAACCGTACTGGTCGAAGTCTATGCCGACTGGTGCTCGACCTGCCGCCGACAGTCTCCGATCCTGAGCGAACTGCTGAAGGACGAACAATTCGCCGGCATCACCGGCCTCAAGCTCGACTGGGACGATCAACGCAGCCAGGCCCAGGCGCTGGGCGCGCCCCGGCAAAGCACGCTGATCCTCTACGTCGGCAGCGAGCGGATCGACACCTCCGTGGCCGAAACCAACCCGGAGCGACTGCGTGAATTCCTCGCCCAGGCCGACACCGCGCCTGGCAGCTGATGGGAATGGAACTCAGCCTGGTTGCCCTGGGCCTTGCCTTCCTGGCCGGGCTGGTGACCACGCTCTCGCCCTGCGTGCTGCCGCTGCTGCCGATGATTGCTTCGGCAGCAGCGGGCCGGCACCGGATGGGGCTGGTGGCGCTGGCGGCAGGCCTGGCCACGGCCTTTACCGTGGTCGGGGTCAGCCTGGCCGCCGGCGGCCAGTGGCTGGGCCTGGAAGAACGCGTCCTGCGCCAGTCCGCCGGCGCGCTCATGCTGATGGTCGGGCTTGTCTTGCTGGTACCGGCCATGCAGCGCCGCATGACCACGGCCCTGGCCGGGGTCGGCAACTTCGGCCACGCCAACGCCGCGCGCATCCAGGGCGACCATCCGGCCGCGCAGTTCGGGATCGGCCTGCTGATGGGCCTCGCCTGGAGCCCGTGCGTCGGACCCACCCTGGGCGCGGCCATCGGACTGGCGGCCAGCGGCGGCGGGACAACCGAAGCCACCGTGATCATGGCCACCTTCAGTCTCGCCGCCGTGATTCCCCTGACCATGGCCGGCCTGGCCTCTCGTGCCGCCTTCGCCAGGCGCCAGGGAGATCTTCAACGACTGGGGCAGATCGGCCAGCGCATCATGGCCTGGAGCCTGCTGGTCGTGGGGATGCTGGTCCTGTCGGGTCTCGACAAGCAGCTCGAAGCCATGCTGCTGGATTTCGCGCCGGACTGGCTGCTCCACCTGACCACGCGTTTCTAGTGGCTCACCAGCGGCCTCAGGCCAGAAAGGCCAGCAGCCCGAAGCCGAAAAAGATCAGGGTGATAGCGAACAGCCCGATCAGAA
>REEW01000146.1 GCA_007694885.1 Wenzhouxiangella sp.
CGCCCGCCCGAGCTGCCGATCAGCGCCCACGCCGATGCGATCGTCGAGGCCATTCGCGCCCACCCGGTGGTGATCGTCGCCGGCGAGACCGGTTCGGGCAAGTCCACCCAGTTGCCGAAATTGTGCCTGGAGGCCGGCCGGGGAGTGCGCGGGCTGATCGGCTGCACCCAGCCGCGCCGCATCGCCGCGCGTTCGGTCGCGCGCCGGGTGGCCGAAGAGCTGGGCAGCGAACTGGGGCAGGCGGTGGGCTTCCAGGTCCGCTTCAACGACCGGGTCTCGGCCGACAGCTACATCAAGTTCATGACCGACGGCATTCTGCTGGCCGAGATCCACGGCGACCGCCTGCTGGACGCTTACGATACCCTGATCATCGACGAAGCCCACGAGCGCAGCCTCAACATCGACTTCCTGCTCGGGTACGTCAAGCAGCTGCAAGACAGGCGCCCGGACCTGAAGATCATCATCACCTCGGCGACCATCGACACCGAGCGCTTTGCGAAGCATTTCGACCACGCCCCGGTGATCACCGTCGAGGGCCGCGGCTATCCGGTCGAAGTGCGCTACCAGCCGCCGGAGGAGGGCGAGGACCTGGCCCGGCAGGTGCGTCGCGCCGTCGAGGCAGCCGGGCGCATCGACCATCGTGGCGATCTCCTGGTTTTCCTGCCCGGCGAGCGCGAAATCTTCCAGGTCTCGCGCGAGCTCAAGCGCGCCAGCCTGGCCCATACCGAAGTCCTGCCGCTGTATGCCCGCCTGCCCGGCGAGAGCCAGGACCGGATTTTTCAGGCCCACACCGGCCGGCGCATCGTGCTGGCGACCAACGTCGCCGAGACCTCGCTGACCGTGCCCGGCATCCGCTTCGTGATTGATTCAGGCCTGGCCCGGATTTCGCGCTACGCGGCCCATTCCCGCGTGCTCCGGTTGCCGGTCGAGCCGGTCTCGCAGGCCTCGTCCAACCAGCGTGCCGGGCGCTGCGGACGGGTCGGTCCCGGAATCTGCATTCGCCTGTTCGATGAAGCCGATTTTCATGCCCGGCCGGAATTCACCGAACCGGAAATCCAGCGCGCCGGCCTGGTCGGCGTGCTGCTGGAAATGCTCGGACTGAAGCTCGGCGAGCCGGAGAATTTTCCCTTTGTCGACGCGCCGCCGAAGCGCCTGGTCAGCGAGGCCTGGATGAGCCTGGTTGAACTGGGTGCGGTCGACGAGGAACGTCAGCTGACTGAAGTCGGCCGGCGACTGGCCCGGCTGCCGGTGGATGCCCGCCAGGGTCGGATGCTGATCGAGGCGGCCGAGCGCGGCGCGCTGGCCGAGGTGCTGATCCTGGTGGCCGGTTTGAGCATCAGTGATGTGCGCGAGCGGCCGCTGGACCAGCAGCAGGCCGCCGACCAGGCCCACGCCGAGTTCGCGCTGCCGGGCTCGGACTTTCTCACTCTGCTCAAACTGTGGCGCTGGTGGCAGGACACGCGCGCCTCGCATTCGCGCAACCAGGCCGACAAGCAGGCCCGCAGGCGCTTTCTCAATGCCCAGCGCCTGCACGAGTGGGGGCAGCTGCACGGCCAGCTGCTCAGGCTGGCGCGCGAGGAAGGCTGGAAGACCGGCAAGCCGGGCCAGGCCGAGGACCAGGCCGTCCATCGCAGCCTGCTGTCCGGTCTGCTGGGCAGGATTGGTCAGCACGGCGAAAGCGGCGAATACCAGGGCGTGCGCGGGCACAAGTTCCGGATTTTTCCGGGTTCGGTGCTGGGCCAGCGCGCGCCCGGCTGGGTCATGGCCGCCGAACTGGTCGAGACCGGCCGCACCTACGCCCGCATGGTCGCCCCGATCCAGCCCGACTGGCTGGAGCAGCAGGCGGCCCACCTGCTCAAGCGCCGGGTCTTCGATCCGCACTGGGACCGGCGCTCGGGCCGGGTCATGGGCTACGAACAACTGAGTCTCCATGGGCTGGTCGTGATCGAAAAACGCCGTTGTCATTACGGGCCGCACGACCCGGGCACGGCGCGGGCCTTGTTCATCCGCCATGCCCTGGTGCGCGGCGAGATCAACGCCAGGGCGAGTTTTCTCAAGAAGAACCGGGCGCTGCGCGACGAGCTGGCGCGCCATGAACACAAGCGCCGGCGCCGGGACGTGCTGGCCTCCGATAGCGAGCTGGAAGCCTTTTTCGACGACCGCCTCCCGTCCAGTATCTACACCACCAAGGCGTTTCTGCGCTGGTATCAGAACCTCGGGTCGGCGGGTCAGGACCAGTTGCTCTATGACCAGGCCACCGTGCTGCGCGAAGAGGCTGCGCTGGCCGGGCGCGATGCCTTTCCCGAACGCCTGCGCGTGGGCCCGGAGCAATTTCGTCTGCACTACCACTTCGATCCGGCCAGTGAAAACGACGGCGTGACCCTGGACTGCCCGCTGCACCTGCTCAACCGGCTCGAGCCGGAGCGGCTGGAGTGGCTGGTGCCGGGCATGCTGGAGGCAAAGGTCACCGCCCTGATTGCCAGCCTGCCGAAATCAAAACGCCGCGCGCTGGTGCCGGCGGCTGACTACGCGCGTGCCGCCATCGAGCGCCTCGGGGCGGAACCGGCGGGCTCGCTGCTGGATCGGTTGTGCGTCGAGCTCGGCCGGATCGGCGGTATCGAGATCGGGCGCGAGGACTTTCAGTTCGACAAGATCCCGTCGCACCTGCTGTTCCTGGTCCGGGTGCGCGACGATGCCGGCCGCGTGCTGGGTCAGAGCCGGCACCTGGCCGAGTTGACCGAGCGTTTCGCCGAACGCGCCCGGGCCGAATTCATGGCCCGCCAGGCCGATCGCTGGCAGCGCGACGGCCTCAGGCCCGGCGATCTCGAGGCGCTGCCCGAGGTGGTGACCACCCGCGGCGGCCACCAGGCCTGGCCGGCCCTGGTCGAGCAGGGCGCGGTGGCCGGGGTGCGCCTGTTCGACACGCCCGAACAGGCCCGCCTGGCCCATGCCGAGGGGATGGCCGTGCTGCTCAAGGCGTCCCTGGCCGACCAGTGGAAGTATCTGAACAAGCACCACGGCTTGTCGCGCCCGGCCCAGATTGCCTGGACCCGGCTCGAAGACGTCTCCGCGCTTGCCGCGGCCTTGCGCGAACTCACCTTGAGAGGCTTTGCCCGGCCCGACGAAGCCTGGGCCGTACGCGATGGCGAGGGTTTTGACCGGCTTCTGGCCAGCGTGCGCCAGGAATTCATCGGTCGCTACCAGCGCGCCGCCGCCATCCTGGACGACGTCATCCTTGCCTGGCACGCCCTGAACCTGCAGCTGGAATCGCTGGCCCAGGCGGTGCCCAACAACATCGCCGACCTGCGATCACAGCTCGACGATCTCCTCTACGCCGGGTTCCTGGCCGACATCGAGGCCGAGCGCCTGGCCCACTACCCGCGCTATCTCAACGCCATGCGCATTCGTCTGGAGGCCCTGGAGCACGACCCGGTCCGGGACGATCAGCGCATGAACGAGATTCGACCCTGGTGGCAGGCCTACCTGGACCACCTGGCCGAAGGCGGCTGGTACACACCCGAGCTGGATCGCTATCGCTGGCTGATCGAGGAATACCGCGTGCAAATCTTCGCCCAGCGCCT
>REEW01000202.1 GCA_007694885.1 Wenzhouxiangella sp.
TAGTTCGAGAAAATCCGCGTGCGCGGCCCCATCATGTAGGCGGCCACGTCCCCGGGCTGGGCGATGCCGATGCCTTCGGTCAGGTCTTCTTCGCCGTATTCGGTGTTGGGCAGGAAGATTGCGCAGACTTCGACGACCACGTCGTGGTTCATCAGCCGTGCCAGCAGATCCTTGGCCGAGACATCGCGCGGTGGAAAGGTTTCGGCTTCGTAGTCGGCAATAGCCAGGTGGCCGCCGTCGCCGCACAGCAGCACGCGTACTTCCAGGCCCTGGTCGACGGCCTGGTTGGCCAGCACCAGCGGCATGGCGCGATCCTGGGTGGCGCTGCCGGTGACGGTCACAAACAGCCGGTGTTCGTGACCGCCGCCCATGTGGCCCCGTTGGCCGTGGCGCTCGCCGCGCTCACCTTCCTGGCCACCGCCGCGATGATGGTCGGCAACGGCCGGGGCCGTGACACTCACAGTCAGAAGAAAAGCCGCCAGAAGGGAAAACAGGTTTGAACGGGAAAGATTCATGTGAACTCCAGGGAAGGGAATCAATTGAACGCGCGGCCGGGTTGGCGACCTGCCGCCTTGAGGATCCTGGCTAGCGGACAAAAACCGGTGAAAGCGGCCTGGAGCATGTTCAGGCCGACGAATGCGGTCAGCAGCAGCCAGTAGACGCTGTGGACTTGGCTCAGCGCCAGGCTGAGCAAAATCATCACGCCGGCAAAGGCAAAAACAATGCGATCGATATTCACGGACGACTCCGGTTGGAACCAATCGCCGAATTATAAGATAAATCTAATATAAAGTCAATTACGGCCCCCGACCCCGCACCGTGGCGGGGCCGGTTTGGCCTGTGCGGTTTGCTCAGTAAGTGATGATCGGATCCAGGCCACGCGCCTGCTCGACCCACTTGGCGACCTGCGAGGGCTTGGGTGGTGAGCGCATCAGCTTCTTCTGTTCGTTGATTTCGAGCATGCGCTTGGCCAGATTGTCCGGATTGGCGTCGCGCCATCTGCTTGACGGTATTGCGGTTGGCCGCCTCCAGCAGTTCCGTATTCCTCGCCGACGCCTGAAATGCGCATCAGATCGGCCATTGAGCGGCCCGACTTGGGCTACCATCTGGAGTCTGCCGGAGGGCGCTTGCAGGAAAACATCCGTGGCTGATTCGATTTTGTTGGGCAAGGGAGACCAGCAGGTCTTTCTGGAACCGCGCTATGCCAATCGCCACGGACTGGTCGCCGGTGCGACCGGTACCGGCAAGACGGTCACCTTGCTGGTCCTGGCCGAGGGCTTTTCCAGGCTGGGCGTGCCGGTGTTCATGGCCGATGCCAAGGGCGACGTCGCCGGCCTGGCCGCGGCCGGCACACCGCATGCCCGGATCGACGAGCGCATCGAAACCATCGGTGTGCCCGATTACCGCCAGGAGGGCAATCCCGTGGTGTTCTGGGACTTATGGGGCCAGTCCGGGCACCCGGTACGCGCCACCGTGACCCAGATCGGACCGACGCTGCTGGCCCGCATGCTCGAGCTCAACGACACCCAGGAAGGCGTGCTCAACGTGGTTTTTCGCGTCGCCGACGAGGCCGGGCTGTTGCTGCTGGATCTCAAGGATCTGCGCGCCCTGCTGACCCACGTAGCCGAAAACCGCGCCACCGTCAGTGCCCGATACGGCCTGGTCAACACCGCATCGATCGGCGCCATCCAGCGACGCCTGCTGACGCTGGAAGCCGACGGGGCGGAGCATTTTTTCGCCGAGCCCGCCCTGGAACTGAGTGATCTGATGCGAACCGATCTGTCCGGGCGCGGCGTGATCAATCTGCTGGCTGCCGAGAACCTGATCACCAAGCCGCGCCTGTACTCGACGTTTCTGCTGTGGATGCTCTCGGAGCTGTTCGAGCAGCTGCCGGAAGTCGGCGATGCCGCCCGGCCCCGGCTGGTGTTCGTGTTCGACGAGGCCCATCTGCTCTTCGGTGACGCGCCGGCTCAGCTGCGCCGGCGCGTCGAGCAGGTGGTCCGTCTGATCCGGTCCAAGGGTGTGGGTGTCTACTTCTGTTCGCAAAACCCTGATGACATCCCGAACGAGATCCTGGGTCAGCTCGGCAACCGCGTCCAGCACGCCCTGCGCGCCTTCACCCCGCGCGATCAGAAGGCGGTTCGATCAGCGGCCGAAACCTTCGTGCCCAATCCGGGTCTCGACGTGCTGGAAGCCATCACCACCCTCGGCGTCGGTGAGGCGCTGGTGTCCACCCTGGGCGACAAGGGCATCCCTCGGCCGGTGGAGAGAACCCTGATTGCCCCGCCCCGGTGCCGCATGGGGCCGCTGACGACCGAGGAACGCCAATCCGTACGAGCGCGCAGCCCGGTGGGTGCCAAGTACGATCAGACTCTGGACCGCGAGTCCGCTTACGAAGTGCTCAAGAAGGAAGCCGAGGCCGCCGCCGCTGCCGCCGAGGCCGACGCGCTGCGCGCTGCCGAGGAAAAAACGACCCGTACGGCCGAACGTCAAGCCAGGCCGAGGCGGTCAAGCCGGCAATCGACCGGCGAGGCGTTCCTCAAATCCACCGTGCGCACGGTCGGCAACAGCATCGGCCGCGAAATTTCCCGCAACCTGATGGGCGTGTTGTTCGGAAAGAAACGCTGATCTCAGGCGGTTTCCGGCCTGCAGAACTGCTCATACAGCTCGCCCATCACGGCACGAACCTCGCCGCTGGCCAGGGAGTAGAAAATGACCTGCTGCTGGCGGCGGGTGGTGACCAGACCGCTGTTGCGCAGCACGGCCAGATGCTGGGACAGGGCCGATTGGCTCAGCGGCAGATGCTCGTTCAACTCCCCCACCGACAACTCCTGGTCGAGCAGGTGGCAGAGAATCATCAAGCGATGGGGGTTGGCCATCAGTTTCAAGAACTGGGCCGCTTCCTCTGCGTGCCGGGCCATCTCTTCCGGCGGGGGGCGCGGGTGGGCTTTGTGGTTACAGGCCGTTTGACTCATGGTCCGCATTATGACGCAGTGTGAACGCAGATTCATCTGTTCCGCATCAAATTCTGTCGTGGGCGCTAAAATGGCCCCCGCTACCGAGTTTTGGATTTTTCGATGAACCAGCCCGCAGAAGCCCGCTCCTCGCACGGACTTGAAGACCAGGCCGCGTCCGCACCGCTGCGCTTCGTGACCGCCGCCAGCCTGTTCGACGGCCATGACGCGGCCATCAACCTGATGCGCCGGCTGATCCAGGCCCAGGGCTGCGAAGTTGTCCACCTGGGCCACAACCGCTCGGTCGCCGACATCGTGCGGGCCGCCGTTTGCGAAGACGCCGATGCCGTTGCAGTCAGCTCTTACCAGGGTGGGCACAGCGAGTATTTTCGTTACCTGGTCGATAGCCTGGCCGAGCAGGGCGCCGGTCACATCCAGATCTTCGGCGGCGGCGGCGGCACCATTACCCCGGCCGAAATCCGCGAACTGCAGGACTACGGGGTCAACCGCATCTACCACCCCGACGATGGCATGCAGATGGGGTTGGTGGAGATGATCGAGGATCTGGTTGGGCGGACGCGGGAGGCGCGGGAAAG
>REEW01000191.1 GCA_007694885.1 Wenzhouxiangella sp.
TTCACCCGCCGCTGCCGTGGTGTGGCCATGATCGACATGGAAGGCCACGAGGCCCGTGCTGCCATCGCCGAACTCGACGGCGTCGAGCTCAACGGACAGTCGATCCAGGTTCGGGAAGAGCGTCCGCGCGGCAAGAAGAAGCGCGGTGGTCGCCGGCGCTAGCGAGAATCCGGGCGCGTTGAATCGTTCAGCGCAGTCGCCAGCGATGACTCCAGCCGGACGCTGTCGCCATTGTTGACCCCGTAATGCGCGCTGACGTAGCAGCTGCCGCCGGTGGCAAACCAGCGCGCCAGTACAGTCACCGGGCCGGTTCTGGCCAGCAGCTCTCTTGAAACCGGCTTGCTGATTTCCCAGCTGTCTTCGAACGGGCCGAAGCGTTCGACGAACGGTTCGGCAAACCGGTCGCGCAGCGCCCGGCAATCGTCTTTACTGTCCACCTGCACGGGACTGTACAGGGTGGCTTCGATTTCCTGAATCCGGCCCTGATCGGCCATGGCCATGATGCCCACCGGGTGCGAACCCAGCTGGCCGTCGTAGCGAATTTCATCCAGTCCGGCGCAGCCGATGCCGGAAAACGCCGTCTCCGGCGCAACCCGGAACGCCAGCCGTTCGGCGCGGCTGAAATCATCGCCAACGCGGAGCGGGCCGATCCCGCTCTCGCTCAGCGCCATCGGATCACTCGGCGCCGGGTGGCCTGTTACAAACACGGCGCCCGCTGCCGCAACGGCAGCGAGCAGCCCCCCGATCACCAGGATCGGTCGGATCATTCCTCGGCGGATTCGATCACGCCGCAGGCAATCCGCGGACCGGCGCCGCCGATCGGCTGGGTGAAGTGATCATCCCGGTTTTCGTGGATGACGAACGCTGCACCGTCCTCGTCAAAGATTGCCGCGCGGCCGTTGGCGCCGTGCAGGGAAGCCAGGTGAGTGAACAATTCCACCTGAACGGTGCCGTCGTCGCGCACGATGATGTTGGGCAGATCGCCGTTGTCGGGACCGTCCGGGTTCATCAGCCCGTGCTGCTTGCCGTCCGGGTTCAGATGTCCGCCGGAGGCGACAAAGCCCTCGTCGGGGTCTTCGCAGGTACCGACGCTGTGGATGTGGATCGCGCGCCGGCCGGGCGGCAGATTGTGCAGGTTCAGGTCGATCAGAATGCCGTTGGGGCCATCGACCAGCGTACCGGTGCCGACCGCGTTGCCGTCGCGGTCGATAAAGCTGACCGATGCGTGGGGGTGGTCGTCTGCCTGAGCACTGCCCAGGGCCAGGCCGAAAGCGGCGACCAGCGAAATTGCCGAAAATCGTTTCATCCGTTCATCTCCTCGAAGCAGTCCGTGTTGATGGATATCGGGCGGGCCTGATTCGGCGACCGCCCTGTCTCATTATAGGGCTGCGCTCGAACGCTGCGCCGAAATGGCGGTAATCGGTATCGGTCAGCCGCTTGCGCCATGCATAATGAAAGCGGTTTGGTTGCAGAGGCATCGCCATGAACATGAGCAAGGTCATTTTCGGGTTTTTCGTGCTGCTGGCACTGACCCTGAATTTCGGTTTCTTTCTGGGAGAGATCGACAACCCCGACCACCACAACGTCTATGAACTGTTTGCCGCGCTGGTCGTCGGCCTGATCGCGACCGTCATGAAACTCGGCGAGCGCTCGCAGATGAGCGCCATGCTGGTGGCGTCCAGCCTGGTGGTGGATCTGCACTTGCTGGCAGCCGTGATCGTCTGGGCGCTGTCGGTCCATGTCTTCGAGGTCGGTCTGACCCCGGCGATCATGGCCAGCATCGTCTCGCTGTCCGGTGGCGCCCTGCTCGCCAACCTGCTGTCGGTCGTGCTGCTGACCATGGAAACCGCGGGCTTCAGTCGCTAGTGGGGCAGTAAGCACATGGCCATGCGCCGATCCACAGCGCTGTTGTTTTTCCGGCGGATGCGGGTTCCGCTGATCGTCCTGATTTCGGCCTATTCCATCGCCACCATCGGGTTCACCCTGATGCCAGGTGTCGACGACGAAGGCAATCCGTGGCGCATGAGCCTGTTCGACGCCTTCTACGTGGTCAGCTACACCGGCAGCACGATCGGATTCGGCGAGGTGCCGTATGAATTCAGCAAGGCGCAGCGCCTGTGGACCATCGTCAGCATCTACCTGACCGTCACCGCCTGGCTGTTTTCCATCGGTAGCATCATTTCGCTGATGCAGGATCCGGCGTTTGCCCAGGCCCTGCGCGGGGCCCGCTTTCGGCGCGCCGTGCGCAACTATGACCAGCCGTTTTACCTGTTGTGCGGCCTGGGTGATACCGGTCGTCTGCTGGCCCGAACCTTGAGTGAACTGCGCCATCCCGTGGTCGTGATCGACGACACGCCGGCCAAGATCGATGCGCTGTCGGTGGAAACCTTCCGCGCACCCGTGCACGGTTTCTGCATGGACGCCACCCTGCCCGAAAACCTGGTCGCGGCCGGCTTGCAGAACCGCTGGTGCATGGGCGTGCTGGCCGTGACCGCCGAGGACCGGGTCAACCTGAAAATCGCCGTGACCGCGCGCCTGCTCAACCAGCGCGCGGCCGTGTACGCCCGGGCCGACGAGAGTGCTGTCGCCGACAACATGCGTTCGTTTGGCACCGCCCACGTGGTCAACCCGGCCGAGGAGTTCGTCCACCGCCTGCGTCTGCTGCTGACCCGACCGCATTCCTACCGCCTGTACGAGTGGTTGCGCTCCAGCCCCGACGGCGACATTCCCGATCTGCAGCAGCCGCCAAGCGGGCGCTGGATCCTGTGCGGGTTTGGCCGTTTCGGGCAAGCGGTGTACCAGATGCTGTCCGGACTGGGGGTTCAGGTTGCTGTCATCGAGGAAGACACCGCTCTGGAGGGTTTGCCTCAAGGAACCATCGCCGGCCGCGGCACCCAGGCCGAGACCCTGCAGGCGGCCGGGATCGAGGACGCGGTGGGGATCCTGGCCACCACCCGCGATGACGTCGACAACCTGTCCATCCTGATCACGGCGCGCGAGCTCAACGAGAACCTGTTTTGTGGTGCAGTGGCCAATCGCTGGTCCAGCGGGCCGCTGTTTCACGCCGCCGAGCCCCAGTTCGTGGGGCAACCCGGCGAGTTGATCGCCGGAACGATCACCAGTTACATCCGTTCACCCCTGCTCAATCATTTGTTCCAGCGCCTGGAAGAAGAGGAGGACGGGATGGCGGCGAAGGTGCTGGACCGGATCGCCCCAAACCCGGAGCGGGCCGAACAGCCGGAGTTCTTCACCGTTCGGGTGAGCAAGAAGCGGGCCCCGGCCCTGCACTGGCTGCGAGAACACGGTTTTACCGTCGATGTCAGCCTGTTCCAGCGCCATCCCACGCGGCCGGGCGAACGCGTGCCGGTCGAGGTGCTGATGCTCTCGCGCGGCGAAAACGAATGGCTGTTGCCGGATGGCGCCACCGAGTTGGAAAGCGGCGACCGTGTGTTGGTGGCCTGCCCGCCGGCGCTGGCCGGTCGCATGCGCAAGCTGGTCGACAACGAGGCGGCGGCCTACCGGGCGCTGACCGGAC
>REEW01000059.1 GCA_007694885.1 Wenzhouxiangella sp.
GTTCTGCGCACTGTGGCGCAATGACGCAAGGAACCGAAATGAACCACAATACCGAAACCTCTTCGAAGCATGACCGCAACGGACAACGCCGCATGAAGATCAGCTTGAGGCACGGCACCGAAACCTGGTTTGACGTCGACGACATCACGATTCATTACTGGGCCTCGGCCTGGACCGGTCGCGAGGCCGTGACAGTCCGCAACGGGGGCCAGCCGCAACTTGTCTCCGATACCCGCAACTTCCGCTTCAAGACACGGCACGAATTCGACTACCAGGGCCGCCGCTACGCGCTGCAAAACCGTATAGGATTCGGAAAGGTCGAGCTGGAGCTTTACCGCGACGGGGTGCTGATCGATTCCGACCTATTCGACAAGAGCGGCATCCGCATCAATCCGGAGACGGGTCGACTGGATTGGGCCTACGCCATCAAACAACTGGCCCTGCCGCTGTTGGCAGGTATCGCGGTCGGCGTAAGCTTCGGCTACCTGGTCGGGGTGGTGCTGAAATGACCGGCCTCAAGGAAAATCTGGCCGAGCGGGTTCGATCCTGGCTGCGGCGAGTTCTGCCCATGTGGCCGATCGGCCTGGCCTGGTACGAGATGCTGGTCACCCAGCTGGCCACGGCGGCCGGGAGCGGCGGCTGATGGAGATTTCCAGCGAACGCGTCCGCCAGGCCCGCCTAGAGCGCGGCTGGACCCAGCAGCAGCTGGCTGAAATCGCCGACCTGAGCCTGCGCACCGTCCAGCGGGTCGAAAACCAGTCGGTGGCCTCCAACGAGACCGTCTCGGCCCTTTGTGCCGTGCTGGAGCTCCCCAGAGGCGAACTGCTACTGCATGATCCGGCCCGCCCCGAACACCAGGCCGCCGAACGCCGCATGCGGGTGCTGCTGCCGGCCGCCGCGGTCATCGGTGCGATGCTCGGTTCTGGCACCACGGCCTTCGTGATGCGGGCCCTGGGCGCCGGATAACTTCTGAGGATCAGCCGCAGCATGACCGTTCGCACCGCGGGCCGCCCAGCGCGCAGGCAAAGGCTTGATTTCCTCACGTCGCCGTGCCGGATGCCATCGCTGCCCGGCCAGCACGGGACGACAGCGTGCTGACCGCGCTACACCAAGAACGGCTGGAGATCGTCCGCGACGCCCTGGTGGCCAGCGGCGCGCGCCGGGTCATGGACCTGGGCTGCGGTTCGGGCGCGCTTTTGAGCCTCTTGCTGGCCGAACCCCGGTTCGAGCGCATCCTGGCCATGGACGCCTCGGCCACGGCGCTGCAGGTGGTGCGCGGCGAAGTCCTTGCCGGTCACGCCGATCATGCCCGGCGCGTCGAGCTGATCCACGGCTCCTGGACCGAAGCCCACACGCGCTGTGTCGGCTACCAGGCCGCCGCCCTGGTCGAAACCATCGAACACCTCGACCCGCGCGACCTGTCGCGCATGGAGCGCACCGTGTTCGAGGCCTACCAGCTGGGCTGCATCATCCTGACCACACCCAACGGCGACTACAACAGCGTCCTCGGCATGGCACCGGGCGAAAAACGCGACCCCGACCACCGCTTCGAATGGCCGCGCGCGCGCTTTCGCAAATGGTGCCGCGGCATCGCCGGGAGAAATGGCTACACGGTGGGTTTTGCCGGCATCGGCGACGAAGACCCGGACCACGGCACGCCGACGCAGATGGCGACATTTCGGAAAATCCAGGATCGCCCGTCGGCCGCCTAGGGCCAACCTACGGGCTCATTGGCAGTTGATCCGCCACGCGCCCAGCGACGGTGAATGACCTGCGCCGGCCGCCTCAGTCCTGCTCGAAACGGTCGGCAAAGATCGGCGAGGCGCTGCGCAGCACCTGGTTGAAGTACCAATTCCAGTGATCGGTCGATCCCATGGTGATGTCGCCGGAAGCAATCGAGTCGAACCTCGCTCATGGAAGGGCAAGAGGAAAAATGATGCAAAGCCGCCCCCAAACGGTCCGCACGAGGATATGATGCGCCGGCATTTTCTTTTCCCGCCAGAAATCCAGCCCCCAGGAGGCCCCGTGTCCGAGAAAAAAATCATGAATCGATGGTGGGTGGTCGTGGGGGCGCTTTTGATTCAGGTCAGCCTTGGGGCTGTGTACATCTGGAGCGTGTTCCAGTCTCCCCTGCTGGAGTTTTTCGACACCTGGACCGAGACCCAGGTCACCTATCCCGCCCAGATCGTGCTGGCAAGCTTCGCCATTGCCGTGATTCTCGGCGGGCGCATCCAGGACAAGCTGGGGCCACGGATCGTCGCTACCGCTGGTGGCCTGATCCTGGGCGCCGGGCTGATTCTGGCCCGATTCGCCTATGCCTTCGAGCCCGGGACGGCCCTGGCATGGCTGATCATGACCTATTCCGTACTGGGCGGATTCGGAATCGGGATTGCCTATGTGTGCCCGATTGCCAGTTGCATGAAGTGGTTTCCGGACAAGCGTGGACTGGTTACCGGCCTGGCTGTCGCCGGATTCGGTGCCGGTGCGTTCTTCTTTGCACCCCTTGCGCGCGGACTGATCTGCGGCGACGCCTACGCCTTGTTCAATATTCCCTTGTTCAGCCTGCCCCAGCTTGGTGTCTTTGACGTCTTCATGGTGCTAGGCGTCATCTTCCTGGTGACCGTGGTCGCCGGCGCCCAATTGATGCGCAATCCTCCCGAAGGATACCGGCCGGAAGGATGGCATCCCCCTGCACGAGCAACCGGGGCAAGCGGCTTCAAGCTGGACTTCACCCCGAGTGAAATGCTGCGAACGCGCTCGTTCTGGCTACTGTGGATCACCTACTTCGCCGGCTGCACCGCCGGCCTGCAAATCATCATGAAAGCCTCTCCGATCTGGCAGTCGTTCGCGTTTGCCGAGATGATCCCGCCGATTTCCCATGCCAACTACCTCAGCGTGACCGCGATGGGCGCCACCGCCGTCTCCATTCTGGCCATATTCAACGCCGGTGGACGGATCCTGTGGGGCAAGGTGTCCGATGCGCTGGACCGCCGACTCACCCTGCTGATCATGTTCCTGATCTGCGCGATCGCCTTGCTCAGCCTGGACGCTCTGCGCAGCTTCCCGCTTTACCTGGTGGGTATCAGCATCGTGGCGCTGTGCTTCGGAGGCTTTCTGTCGGTCTACCCGGCGCTGACCGCCGATCTGTTCGGCACGAAAAACATGGGTGTCAACTATGGACTGGTGTTCACGGCCTATGGCGCCGGAGGGGTTGCGGGGCCATACCTTGCCGCCAGCCTGATGCAGGTTGTCGAGCGCGCTCCCTACCTGACAACCTGTCCGCGCGGCAGCATCGAAGAGGTCCAGTTCGTTGTCGGAGATTACAGCATGGCCTTCTGGATTTCGGCAGGCGCCTGCCTGCTTGCCGCCCTCCTGGTCATGCAAATCAAACCCGATCGGATTCGAGAGCCTGGCCACCAGCATCGCGGACGGCGCCTTCAAAAGGCCCGGCATGAACTGCTCAAGCTCAGGCCGAACGCCGCGCGGCGATGAACGAGCGAACCATCAGCACCAGCAGTG
>REEW01000085.1 GCA_007694885.1 Wenzhouxiangella sp.
CCGAAGCCTCCGGCCGTCGGGCGCGTAGGCCCGACCTACGCGGGCCTGTTCGAACCCCCGGGTTCATCGCAATGGACATGGAAACCCCGTTGATCAAACCCCGAACCCACCGTAATGCACGGTGAAATTGTGCGTTGGCCGACCCCGAATCCACCGCAATGGACATCGAAACCGCCCGGTGGTCGAACCGCGAATTCGCCGCGATGGGGATCGGAGCCGCCCGTTGGCCGAACCGCGAATTCGCCGCGATGGGGATCGGAGCCGCCCGTAGGTCGGCCCTACGCGGCCGACGGCCCATGTTGCCGGTGCCTCCAAACCTTTCTGACGCGGGTTCATTTGCGCTTTCGGTATCGTGTGTAGATGGACGCGGAGCCAACCGAAGCCTCCGGCCGTCGGGCGCGTAGGCCCGACCTACGCGGGCCTGTTCGAACCCCCGGGTTCATCGCAATGGACATGGAAACCCCGTTGATCAAACCCCGAACCCACCGTAATGCACGGTGAAATTGTGCGTTGGCCGACCCCGAATCCACCGCAATGGACATCGAAACCGCCCGGTGGTCGAACCGCGAATTCGCCGCGATGGGGATCGGAGCCGCCCGTTGGCCGAACCGCGAATTCGCCGCGATGGGGATCGGAGCCGCCCGTAGGTCGGCCCTACGCGGCCGACGGCCCATGTTGCCGGTGCCTCCAAACCTTTCTGACGCGGGTTCATTTGCGCTTTCGGTATCGTGTGTAGATGGACGCGGAGCCAACCGAAGCCTCCGGCCGTCGGGCGCGTAGGCCCGACCTACGCGGTGGTCAAACCCCGGCTCCATCGCAATGGGCTCCGAAGGGTTTTGAGCGTTTGCCGCACAAAAAAAGACCCCGCCGGAGCGGGGTCTTTTTTGCCTTTTAGCGTTCTGGCTTACGGTGCAACACCGATCGCCTGGAACTGAGCCGTAGCGCTATTTTCACCCGTAACCGTGCAGGTTTCCGCCTCGCCATCCGCTACTGCCGCGGCTGTGATTACATAACCGGTCGGAAGTCCGCCAACCAGCAATCCACCCACATCGGTGCAGTTTTCGACGCTTTGTGCATCTCCGCTACCAGCTACTGAAGCGGCATAGTTTATGGCGGCAGCTGACGACAGGCTGCCGGCAACGCCCTGGACAGCAGCTTCAGAGGCTTCTGTCGAAAGATCGATAAACCGCGGCACAGCCACAGCCGCCAGAATGCCCAGAATAACAATCACGATGACCAGTTCGATCAGGGTGAAACCGCCTTGTGAGTTACGAATATTCATGTTCATGGTTCTATCCTCTCTTTACTTTTGTCTCTAGGGGCCATGTTCCGGTCCGGGACGGGGTCGCGGGCGGGGTCTGGTTTGGGTTGTTCGACTTCGGTTTTCTTCTCGGTCTTTTTCCGGTGTTAACCTGGGTCGCGCTCAGGAATCATAATGCAACTTGTGTGCCATACCGGTTGAATACGGTGGGGGGCGTTGCTGAAGTGATGTCCATCATGTTTTGCCTTTACTCCCTGACGTTTTCTGTCACTTCCAAAACGAATATTTGTCACTATTTATGCATTTTATTTGCATCAAGTTGCGCCAGCCAGGGTCTGCGATCGCCTCCTGGCGGCGCGTGGCCATTCAACTGAGCGCGGCACTGCCCATGTCCCACATCGGCAGGAACACGCCCAGGGCCAGCACCAGCACCAGCGCGGCCAGGAAGACCAGCAGGATCGGCTCGATGTATTCGCTCAAGTTTCTCAGGTCGTAGTCGACTTCGCGCTCGTAGAATTCGGCGGTTTCCTGGAGCATGCCGTCGACGTTGCCGGTTTCTTCGCCGACGCTGATCATCTGCAGCACCAGCGGGCTGAACAGCCCGGTGGCCTGGGCGGTGCGCGACAGGCTCTCGCCGCGCTCCACACCGGAGCGCATGTCGGCCACGGCCTGGCCGACGTACTGGTTTTCCACCGCCTGCGCGACCAGGGTCATGCCCTGGACCAGCGGCACGCCGGCCCGGTAGGTCATGGCAAACGAACGGGCGAAGCGGGCCATGGTGCCCTGGAACAGGATCTTGCCGACCGCCGGCAGGCGCAGCTTGGTTCGGTCCCAGATGTAGCTGCCGTGCTCGCTCTCGATCCAGCGGCTGAAGGCGTAGATGCCCAGGCCGATGCCGAGCAGGATCGCCCACCACCACTCGACGATGAAGTTGGAAGCACCGATGATGATGCGCGTGGGCAGCGGCAGCGGGGCGTCGGCGCGGGCGAAGAAATCGGCAAACACCGGCACCACGAAGGTCATCAGGATGGCGATGGCGATGAACATCGCGATGATGACCATGGCCGGGTAGCGCAGGGCGGTTTTCAGGCGGGCGCGGAAGTCGCGCTCCAGTTCCAGGTAGCTGGCCATCTGCAGGAAGGCTTCTTCCAGGGCGCCGGTGGTCTCACCCACGCGCACGATGCTGATGTACATGGGCGGGAAGATGTGCGGGTTCTGGGCCAGGCCGTTGGCCAGGCCGCGCCCGCCCTCCAGCGCTTCGATCAGGTCGTCGATGGCCTCGCTCAGGATGACGTTGCGGGTCGACCGGCCGACGTTGCGCAAACCCTGGATCAGGGTGACCCCGGCCTTGGTCAGGGTGTACATCTGGCGGCTGAACAGGATCAGGTCGTTCAGGCTGGGTTTGTTGAGGCCCAGGCTGCGCTTGAGCGGGGCCAGGATGTCGCGGTCGGCGCGGCTTTCGGCCGACGCGTTGATGCTGATCGGGGTGACGTCGATCTTGAACAGCTGCTCGGCGACCTGGTCGCTGCTTTCGGCCTCGACCTGGCCGCTGACCAGCTGGCCGCGGGCGTTGCGGCCCTGCCAGGTAAACGCGCTCATGAACCGTCCTCGGGCGCGGTCGGCGGCTCACGCGGCGGCAGCAGGGATTCTTCCTCGATCAGCTCCTGCAGGCCGCCGGCCAGGCGAATGACTTCTTCCAGCGAGGTCAGGCCCTCGCGGGCGTAGTCGAGCGCGCACAGGGTCAGCGGGCGGAAGTCCCTTTTCGCGCGTGCGGCATGGATAAAGCCCTCGGTATCGGTCTGGCGCAGCTTTTCGATCAGCTCCTCGTCCATCTCGAGCAGCTCGTAGACGCCGATCCGGCCGCGGTAGCCGCTGTTGTTGCAGTGCGAGCAGCCCGATCCGGCCCGGAAGCGGGTCTGGTCGACGGACTTTTCTCCGAGCTGGCCCTTCAGCCAGGCCAGCTGGGCCGGGTCGGCCTCGACCGCTTCGCCGCAGCTTTCGCATACCCGCCGGACCAGGCGCTGGGCGATCACGCCGTCCAGGGCGGCGGCGACCATGTAGCCCTTGGCGCCCATGTCGAGCAGGCGCATGACCGTGGCGGTGGCCGAGTTGGTGTGCAGGGTGGACAGCACCAGGTGGCCGGTCATGGCCGCGCGCAGGCCGATCTCGGCGGTCTCCTGGTCGCGCATCTCGCCGACCATGATCACGTCCGGGTCCTGGCGCAGGGCGGTGCGCAGCACGCGCGAGAAGCTCAGGCCGATCTTGTCGTGGACCTGGACCTGGTTGATCCGCGGCAGGCGGTACTCGACCGGGTCTTCGACCGTGATGATCTTGGTGCCCGGACGGTTGATGTGGTTGAGCGATGCGTACAGGGTGGTGGTCTTGCCCGAGCCGGTTGGTCCGGTGACCAGGACCATGCCGGCCGGTTTGTTGATCAGGCGCCGGATGCGCTTGAGCATGGTTGCGGGGATGCCGAGGACGTCCAGGTCGAGCAGGCCGGCGGACTGGTCGAGCAGGCGCATGACGATGGATTCGCCGTACTGGATCGGCATGGTCGACAGGCGCACGTCGATGCTGCGCTCCTTGACCCGGATACTGAAGCGACCGTCCTGGGGCAGGCGCCGTTCGCTGATGTTGAGCGCGGCCATGAGCTTGAGCCGGGTGACCAGGGCCGAGGCGATGCGTCGGCCCTCGATGATCTGCTCCTGGAGCACGCCGTCGACGCGCTGGCGGATGCGCAGCACGGTTTCATCAGGTTCGATGTGGATGTCGGAGGCGCCGATCTGGACGGCGTCGGCGAACATCGACTGGATCAGCTTGATGACCGGGGCGTCGCTGAGGTTTTCGCCGTCGCCCAGCTCTTCGATGTCGAAATCGCTTTCGCTGAGCTCTTCGTGCAGCTCTGCGGCCAGGCTGGAAATTTCCTCGGTCCGGCGGTAGACCCGGTCAATGGTGTCGACCAGGTCGGCTTCCTTGACGACGGCCGGCTGGATCGGGCGTTTGAGCAGCTGGGCGAGGGCGTCGTAGGAGAAGATGTCCGTGGGATCGGCCATGGCCACGGTCAGCTCCTTGCCGCGCTCGGACAGGACCAGCGCGCGGTAGCGTCGGGCGTGGGTCTCGGGCAGCATGCGCACGACTTCGGGGTCGAAATGGAAGTGCTTGAGGTCGATGACCGGCAGATCGAGCTGCTTGCCGAGAAAGTTCACCAGGTCGTCGTCGCTGACCGCGCCGAGCTGGACCAGGACCCGGCCGAGCTTGTGGCCGCTGCGTTTTTGCTCATTAAGCGCTTCTTGCAGCTGGCGCTCGGAGATCACGCGGTGCTGGACCAGCAGATCGCCGAGACGAATTTTCTTGCGCAGGTTGGTGGCGATCATGCCGGTCTCTCCGGGGCGGTCAGTTCAGGGCGCGCAGGCGGCCGCGGGCGAACCCGGCCAGTTCGGCCTGGTCGTGGCGCAGCGCTTGCCGGTAGGCCGCGCGCGCGGCCTCCGTATCGCCCAGCGATTCGTGGCTGGCGGCCAGGCCGATCCAGGCCGCCGCCGAGGTCGGTACGGTGCGCGTGATCGCCAGGTAGCGATCGCGGGCAGCAGCATGGTCCCCGGCCTGGCGCAGCAGGGCGGCGTGGAGCAGGTGGTAGTCGGGCTCGCTGTCGATGTCCGGGGCATGGGCGTTGAGGACGGCAAGCGCGCGCCCGGTCTCCCCGCGCTCGGCCAGCAGGCGGCCGAGCAATCCGGCCAGGTCCGGCGAAGAGTGGTGCTCCAGGCCTTGTTCGAGGAGGTCGATCGCGTCCGGGCCGCGGCCAGTGGAGGCCAGCACGGTGGCCAGCAAATGGCGCGCTTCGACATGATCGGGCTGGCCAATGAGCAGACCGCGCAGGCGGTCTTCGGCCAGGCTGTGCTGGCCCCGCCCCAGCGCGCGCCGGGCCTCGCCAAAGGGGTCGCGCTCGGCGTCGGGCCGGTCGGCGCGGCGGATCGAAATCTGGCCGTCCGTGGTTTCTTCATTGGCCGGTTCGACGGCCGCATCGGGCCGCGTGGGCGGAGCCGGTTGGGAGGTGGGCGCGATCGACGCGAGTGGGTCTGGCTGCGGTTCTGGCGTCTCGCGCTCCGGGGCCGGCTCAGCCGCGGTGATCGGCCCGCTCCCGGCGCCATCCGATGGATCATCCGCGGCGCCTGGCTGCGACCGGGTCGCGGGGGAGGGCTCGCTGGCCTCGATCGCCGGAGCGGGAGATTCCTGAACGGCGGCAAGAACCACCGGTTCGGGCGCCGGCTGCATCGGCGCCGGCACTGGCGCTTCCGGCGCGGGCATGTCGATCGTCTGGATTGCTTCCCCGACGGTTGTGCCGGTGGCCCGGTCGTTGCCGGGCAGCAGCCACCAGGCCAGGGCAACGGCGATCGCGACAGCCGCGACCCCCACGGAAAGGGGCCGGCGCAGGCCGATGCCCGCCGGGCCCTCGGCCTGTGCCGGTGCTTTCTGGCGCAGGGCGGGGGCCTCGGCCCGGCGCTTGTCGAGGTCGCGCAGCACGTCGTTGATCAGGCTCACAGGCCGCCTCCCGAGCCCAGGTTCTGAAGGACCAGCGCCGCGCCGAGGCCGGCGCCGGCCAGGCCGTGCCAGGCCAGCCAGCGGCGCCGTGCGTTTCCGGCAACCGATTCGGTATCGCGGATGGCGCGCCCGGCGTCGAACCAGTCGGCCTGCTCGCGGCCTCGCCCGTAGGCCGACAGCAGGGTCTTGTCGGCCAGGATGTTGATCACCCGGGGTACGCCGCCGCTGGCCCGGGCGATGCGGCCGACGGCGGCGCGGCTGATCAGCGGTCGCCCGGCCCCGGCCTGGGACAGGCGATGGTCGATGTAGTCGGCGACATGGCGCCGGTTGAGCGGTTCCAGGCGGCAGGAATAGCTGATCCGCTGGCGCAGCTGGCGAAAGCGGCGGCCGTCGAGGCGGCGGTCGAGCTCGGGCTGGCCGAACAGCACGACCTGGAGCAGTTTCTGGCGCTCGGTTTCCAGGTTGGTGAGCAGGCGCAGCGACTCCAGGGTGACGTCGGGCAGGGCCTGGGCCTCGTCGATCAGCAGCACCGGGCGCTGACCGTCAGCGGCCATTCGGGTCAGCTGGCGCTGCAGCCGCTCGGTGACCTCGCGCGGCTCCAGACGCCGGTCCAGGCAAATGCCCAGGTCGCGGGCCACGGCCGTGCGCAGGCTCGACGGCGACAGCTGCGGGTCGGGAATCCAGGCGGTGACAAAGGGCGGGCCCAGCTCATCGAGCAGCACGCGGCACAGCAGGGTCTTGCCGAGACCGACTTCGCCGACCACCTTGATGAAGCCCTCGCCTTCGCGCAGGGCGACCAGCAGGGTGGTCAGGGCGTCGCTTTGCGAGCGCTCGGCGTAGCGAAACGCCAGGTGCGGGGTCAGCCGGAAGGGCTTTTCGGCCAGTTGGAAGTGATCCAGATACATGCGGCTGGTATTCGTTACCCGGGCACGCGATCGATCAGCGCGGCCACGGCGACTGCGACAGGTCGCGCAGGCGCTCCAGCGATTCCACCGCCGGGCGCTGCCAGTCTTCGGCCTGGTCGACGACGATCGGGCGCAGCAGAATGACCAGCTCGGTTTTCACCGTGCGCTCGCGCCGGCTGCCGAAGGCGTGGCCGATGAAGGGGATGCGGCTCAGCCCGGGCGTGCCGAAGCGGCGCTGCTCGGACGACTCGCGCATCAGCCCGCCGATGACCACGACCTGGCCGTTGCGCGCCCGCACGATGCTGTCGGTCTGGCGCACGCTGGAAAACGCCAGCGGCAGGGTTTCCTGCTGGCCGGCGACGGTGAAGCTCTTGGTCTGGTCGCTGACCTCGCTGACGGTCGGATGGATGTGCAAAATCACGTCGCCGTCGCGGCTGATCTGGGGGGTGACGTCCAGGGCAATGCCGGAAAAGAACGGGGTCAGCTGGACCGAGCTGGCCGCCGTCGTGCTGGCCGCGCCGGTTGCGGTTCGCCCGGTCACGCCGGTGACGAAAAATTCATCGGTGCCGACCTTGATCAGGGCCTTCTGGTTGTTGATCGTGGCCACCCGTGGGCTCGATAGCACGCGGGTCGTGCCCTGGGTCTCGAGCAGCTCGATGAAGGCGTTGAAATCGCCGGTGTCGGCGGTGATCACGCCGGCGCCGCCGAAGGCCGAACCCTCAAAACCCTGGAAGACTTCACCCGGCCGGACGTTGAGTTCGCGGCCGCGCAGGCTGGAGTGGCCTTCTTCGAACATGCCCGGGCCGGCGACCTGGCCGAAGCCGAACAGGCGGCCCTGGACATCGCGCAGGGCGGTCCAGTTGATCCCTGACTGGAATCCGTCGCGCAGTTCGACCTCGACGATCTTGGCTTCCAGGATGACCTGGCGCTGGACGCTGCCCTGGATGGCCTCGACCAGTTCGGCGATGGCGCGGTGCTCGTGCGGCATGGCGCGCACGGCGATGACGCCGGACAGGGTGTTGATCATGACGTTGCGGTCCGGTTCATCGTCGAGGACGGCGCGAATGGCGTCTTCCAGACCCTCCCAGAAGTTGGAGTTGCTGGTTGTCTCGATGCGGGTGCCGGTGGCCTGGTCGCTATCGCCCTGGCCGAATGCGGCACCGCCGGTACGCCCGAGACCGATCTGCTCATCCTGCAGTGCAGCGGGGTTTTCGGTCGACTGGCCCGACGAGATGCGCGTACGCGAGCTGCCTTCGCGATTGATGTCGAGGTAGCTGACCTCGTAGATGCGGTTGCTCAGGCGCGGCGGACGGACCACGTAGCCGGTGCGGGTGCGACTGAATTCCAGGCCGTAGACGTCTTCGATGATCTCGAGGACTTCGAGAACGGTGACGTGGCGCAGCTCCAGGCTGATGCGGGCGTCGACGTCCGGGTGGACGACCATGTTGATGTCGGTGTCGGCGACCAGGCTGAGCAGAAACTGGCGTGCCGGCGCCTGCTCGACGGTCACGTGGAAACGCTCTTCGGGCATTTCCGGCAAAGCCGGCGTCATTGGCGGCATCAGCAGGTCGCGAGTGTCGTCCACGGCCGGTGGTGCGCGCGAGGCCAGTTCCAGTTCGGCCAGGATGGCAGCGTCGATTTCGGCGGCTCTTTCGCCGGTGGTGGTGCAGGCAGCGACCACGAGAGCCGTGATCGTCAGTGCCAGAAAGTGCAGTACGCGCATGATGACCTCGGTTTTCAGTCTGGTTGCACCGGCGAGCTTCGCCGATGGCCCAGGGAAAGGATGATTTCCCGGCCACGATGGGCGAGCACGACGTGGTCGGGTTCGATCGAAATGACTTCGGCGGAATCGACCCGGTCGCCCGCTTTCAGGCGCTGGCCGTTGATGATCGCCAGGCGCCGCTGCGGTGACGTCAGAATGGACTGCAGGCGCCAGTCGGTGTCGCTAGTTTCCGTGCCGGCCTCGCCCAACCAGGCGCGAATCTCGGCCGCCGTGGGTGGGCGGGTGGGGTCGTCGGCCGCAGCCGGGCCGAATGCGAAGATCAGCGCGATGGCAAGGATGAATGCGTGGATGCCGTGCATGTCAGACTCCCAGCCAGCTGTCGTCGAGGGTGAGACTGTAGAAGATCAGGTCAATGCGGTTGACCGGCCAGGCCGGGACGCTCAGGTGCATCGACTCCAGGAAAATGCCGCGCGGCAGGTCGGCGATGCGGGCCAGGTAGTTGCGCAGGCTGGCATGGTCGCCCTCTACGCTGACCCGGATGCGATGGACGTACATGCCGGTCACGGTCGCGCCGTCGCCGTCATCGAGGGTCTCGGGCGGCAGGTTTTCAAGCGCGGTGACGGTCAACCCGGCATGGCCTTCCAGCAGCCCGGCGAGAACATCGACCGCGTGGCGCGGGCGCACGGCGCCGGCAAACTGTTGTTCCAGGTCCTGTTCGAGGCGGGCGATTTCGTCTTCGAGCGCCCTGACTCGGCCCTGCAGGGCGCGATCGGCGTCGCGGTCCGGGCGCGTGGCCAGGTTCTGGATGCTGGTGGTGAGCTGGGCGACGCGGCCGCGAATCTGTTCGAGTTCGTCCTGCACGGTGCTCTGGCGCTCGCGCACGGGGCTCATCAGGAAACCATCCCAGAGCAGGAAGATCACGGCCAGGCAGGCCAGCATCAGGAGCCCCCGCTCGCGCAGGCTCAGGCCGTTGATGTTTTCGGCAAGCTGCTGGACCTTTTGGCCGATCATGGCCGCGGGTCCTCGTTGCGCGTGCTGATGAAAAAGTGCACGCCGGGAATGTCGTCGTCGGTCGCCTCGAGCCGAACCTGGCGGAAGCCCGTGCCGCTGATCAGCGGCTCGCGGCCGAGGTCGCGCAGGTAGCTCGGAATCAGCTGGCTGCTCAGGGCGCGACCGCGCAGCATGACGTCGCCGCGGCCCTCGTCCAGGGTCAGTTCGGTCAGCCACATGCCGTCGGGCTGCTGGCGGCTGAGCGCGGCCAGGCGTTCGGGCAGTCGCGCAGCGGCGGCCGGCTGCGCCCGGGCCAGGGCCTGCAGGCTGGCGCGCAGCTGGGCTCTTTGCTCCTGGAGCTGGTCGATTTGTTCCTGCAGTTGTTCGGTCGGCGTTTCTTCCGGCAGGGCTTCGCGCAGGGTGCCGATCTGGGCCAGGGCGCGCTGCTCGGAGTCGCGCTGGCGTTCCAGTTCGGCTTCCAGGGTGCCGACGCGCTGGCCGATCAGCGCGCTCCACAGCAGCAGCAAGACGGCAAAGCCTGCGCTCAGGACGAGAATGGTCCGGGCCGAGAAAATGATCTTCTGCTTGCGAAAGACCGGCTGGTAGAGGTTGATCTGCTGGCTCACAGACTGAACTCCTCGCGCCGCAGGGCGCCGCCAATGGCGAGGACGGCATCGGCCAGAATGGCGGGGTTGACCTCTGTTTCGACGTCAATCAGGGAGTCCAGCGGATACGCGGCGGCATCGAGGTTCAGGTTGTCGTCGAGGAGGGCTACGAGCGCGTCCAGGCCGGCCGGTCCGGGCAGGACCTTCAGGCCCGCCAGCGGTGCCTGCTGGAAATGACTGTCGTAGTAGTCCAGCGAGCGCTGGACCTCCAGCACGATTTGTTCGCCGGCGGTCTGCGGGTCGCGGTCCAGGTCCAGGGCGCCGATCTCCAGGCGCCGGCTCAGGTACAGGTGGGCCTGGCGGGTCAGGGTCAGCAGGCCGTGATCGGCCTGCAGGTGGAGCAGGCACACGCCCTGAACGTCCTCTTCGGTCAGGGCGGCCAGGTTGCGCAGCGCCATTTCGCTGATGTCGATGACCTCGAGCTTGAGACCGGCATCCTCGACCCGATCAATGTGGGTCCGAATCTCGCGCGCCCGGGCGGCAACAGCGTACATCATGGTCTGCCCCGACGGCCGGTGCTCCTGGCCGGGAATCTCGAACACGTCGATGACGGCATCGTCGATATGGAAATCGATCAGATCCTTGACCTTCCAGCGAATGGCGGCGCGCAGTTCGGACGGCTCGACGCGCGGTGCCTCGACCAGCATCAGCTGGTAGTTGCCGTCGGCCAGGACCAGGTTCAGCGGCCCGGCAGCGTTGGGCAGCAGCTGTTCCAGCGTGTTGCTGGAGAGTTCGTTGGCGCTCAGGGCCAGCGCGGCAACGTGGGTCAGCCGCGGCAACACCCCGCGCTGCAGGGACAGCGTTGCGGCCGCGGCGGTGGTCTCGGAATAGCACAGGCCGTGGCGGATGCCGGAGCGTGATCTGTTGCCGAACAGCATGCTGGATCCCCGTTTTTGCATGACGTCTCCCGTACGTGGCGGGAGTCTGGTTGTTCAGTCGGATGCGGCGACCGACTTTTGTTCACAATCATTATAGACGCGTGAAGAAGGATGCCGAAACGTCATGAACTGGCGAGAAAAAAATCCGGCCACGGATTGTCATGCAAAAAACGCGCCAGCAATGCCGGGCTCGTGGTGACCGGGCCAGCAGCATCGCTTGGGCTGGAGCGGGTGACGGTGAGCGTCACTTTGTGCCCCCGCAGGGTTGTTCGATGAAGGTTCCCTAGTGAAACAGGCCGTGCAGAAACCAGCCCGTGCGCGGCTGGTGTTCGCGGAAGATCCAGACCTTGCGGCCGTGGCGGTCGCGCGCGATCCAGTAGTCGCGCTTGCAGTCCTGGCCGTCCCACCAGCCGGCCTCGATCCGCTCCGGGCCTTCCTCCAGGCAGAAATCGGCGCGTCGGCAGGGGCGCGGGGCGGGCAGCAGCCAGGTCGGGCGCGGGCGGGTCTCGGTGCACGGCGCGCTGGTTCCAGGCGCCACCCAGGCCCAGGCCTTTTCCGGGCGGTGATCTGCTCTTGGGGCGATGCTGCTCAGCTGGGTCTCGCCCAGGCGCGCGTTCAGACGGTCGAGCAGGGCCGGCCAGGCGTCGCCGCGGTTGTGGCCCGACCACAGGTCGGCCTGGGGCGGACGATGCTCGGCGCTGGTCTCGGCTGACAGGACCAGCGCGGCGATCGCTGCGGCCAGGCGAATGCGGTCGAACTTCAGGGCCAGCAGCTCGACCAGCCGTGTCCGGTCGAAGCCGGGTCGGGCCAGGCCCAGGCCCAGGCCGGTCGGTTGGCCGCCGTCCTCGCGTTCCAGGGTGACCTGGAGCCGGGTCAGGGCACGGTCGCGTACCTGCAGCCAGCCGCCGAGGTGGTCCAGGGCGCGGTTGAAGGCAAACAGCAGGGCCTCGGCACGGTCGCTGGCCACCGGCAGCTCCAGCCGCTGCCGATAGCGTTCGGGCGGCTGCCAGCCGGCCAGCGGGGTCGGTTCCAGGCCGTACAGGCGATTGAGCTCGGTGTTCAGGCTCGGGCCGAAACGGCGCGCGCGCTCAGGCGCGGGCAGGCGCATGACCTGGCCGAGGGTTTCCAGGCCGCAGCCGACCAGGTTTCGGGTTCGGTCCGGCGCCAGACCGAGTTCGTCGATCGACAGTCCGTCAAGGACCGAGCGCAGCGAGTCGGTGCTGCCGTGGCGGTTCAGCCGGGCCAGCAGGCGGGCCGCGGCCGGCACCGTCGCCGTGCCGCAGCGAACCCGCAGGCCCTGGGCGCGCAGGTCGGCCTGGAGCTGGCCCAGCAGCGTTTTCAGGCCGCCGCGCAGGCGTTGACTGCCGGCGATCTCCAGGAGCACGGTATCGGGCGGGGCAAGCACTACCTGGTGGCTGTGGCCGTAGGCGGTCAGGGCGATCTGCTCGAGCGTGCGCTGTTCCATGGCCGGGTTGCGCGGACGGCTTTGCAGCTGTGGCAGCAGGGCCAGGGCCTGGTCCAGTCCCTGGCCCGGACGGATGCCGTGCTGCCGGGCAATGCGCCCGGCCTGGAAGATCCGGGCCTGGCCGCGGTCGTGGCTGTGCACGGCCACCGGTCCGGTTCCGGGCAGGCTTTGCCAGACCGCGTTCAGGGGCAGGGCCGGGCAGTACAGGCCGGCCCATAACGATGCGCGGGTGCCGCTCATGCCGAAGGCTGCGGCCGGCACCGGTCCAGCGCAATGACGTTGCCGCGGCCCAGGTGCAGGGTCCGCTCCGGCCCGCTGCCGCGCAGCAGGCTCAGGATCGGTCCGGGCCGTATGCCCAGGCGCAGGGCCGCCAGCGAGGGCGGCGGCACCTGGCCGGGGCAGTAGCAGACGAAGGCCGGGGCGCTGCCTTCGCGGGCGGCCAGCTGAAGCCGGCGGATCGGGCGGGCATCGACCCGGCCGCGCGGGTGCCAGGTCACGATGCTGCCGCAAACGCCGCTTTTGAGTGCCTGCTCGGCCGCCCACAGGGCCTGGCTCGAATCGCGCACGATCACCAGCCGGTCCAGGGCGATGCCGGCCCGGTGCAGGCGCTGCGGACAGGGGATGAGGGGTGGGGCGACGAGCAGCACCGGCCAGCCGTGCCGGGTCTGTTCGGCCAGCAGGGGCAAGAGCAGATCCAGCTCGCCGCTGCCGATGTGCTCGGGCAGCAGCTCGATCAGGCTGCCGTGCGGCCAGCCGCCGTCGGGCAACCAGGCGTCCAGCTCGGCCCGACCGCTGGGCGCGGCCTGTGCGCTCGGTCGCCGGCGGCCGCGCCACAGGTCGCTGCGCTGGTCGAGCAGATTCTGCAAAAGCCGGGTTTCGGGCATGGTTGGTCGGTATTCTCCGGTGGCTGACGAAAACTATATTAATGTACAGTTTCTCAGAATCCGAGAACGGCCGGGCGGAAATCTTCGCGCGTTCGTGGCGGTGGCTCGCGGTATCCTTGTCCGGGCCTGCAAATCTGAAGAAAAGGTGGTTCATGGGTACCCGGAATGTCATTCTGCTGGTTGTTGCCTGCCTGCTGGCGACCGCTTCACAGGCCGCCGTGCGCGGCTATTACCATCAGCCCGCCGCCGGCAGCGATCGCATCGTGTTCGTGTCCGAAAGCGATCTCTGGACGGTCGGGGCGCACGGCGGGACGGCTGCGCGCCTGACCACCCACGCCGAGGCCAAGCTGGAACCGGCGATCTCTCCGGATGGTCGCCAGCTGGCCTTCAGCGGCAGCTACGGCGGTGACCGCGCGGTCTACGTCATGCCGGTCAGCGGCGGTGAGCCCAGGCGCCTGAGCTTCGAGAGCGGCCAGGTCCGTGTTCAGGGCTGGACGCCGGCCGGCGAAGTGCTCTATGCCACCAACACCGTGCCCGGCCCGGCCTGGTTCACGGTCCTGCGCGCGGTCGATCCGGGCACCTTGAACGTGCGCGAACTGCCGCTGATGGACGCGCGCGAGGCCGCGTTTGCCGACGACGGCACGATTTATTTCACCCGTTTCGGTCTGGAGCTGACCGCCGACAACGCGCGTGAGTACCGCGGCGGCGCCATGGCCCAGCTGTGGCGCTTTCACCCGGAGCGCGACGACGAAGCCCAGCGCCTGCTGGCCGATTTCGACGGCAACCTGGAACGACCGATGTGGTGGGACGGCCGGCTGTACGTGCTCAGCGACGCCGACGGCGGCGCGGGCAATCTCTGGCGCCTGGACCCGGACGGGACCAACCCGACCCGGCTGACCTTCCACTCCGATTTCGAGGTCCGCTCGCCCAGCCTGGCCGATGGCGTCATCGTCTACCAGCACGGCGCCGAGCTGCGCCGCTACGATATCGCCGCCCAGGCCGACCAGGCGCTGGACATCGTGCTCGGCAGCGACCGCTCTTCGGGCATGACCCGCTGGCTGGGTTCGCCGCTGGACTTTCTCGACAGTGCCCACTTAAGCCCGGATGCCGGGCGGGTCAGCGTGACCGCGCGCGGCCAGGTTGCCCTGGCCGGCACCGGCTCGATCCGGCGCATCGACCTGCCGCTGCCGCCGGAAAGCCGGGCCCGGGAGGCCGTGCTGAGCCCGGACGGTGACTGGGTCTATGCCATCGTCGACGCCACCGGCGAGCAGGAAATCTGGCGCTTCCCGGCCGACGGCAGCGGCGCGGGCGAGGCCCTGACCGACGACGGCGCGACCCAGCGCTCGCGCCTGGTGGTCTCGCCCGATGGCCGCTACATCGCCCACGATGACCGCCCCGGCCGCCTGTGGTTGCTGGACCTGCGCAACAACCGCAACCGCCTGCTGGAAGACTCCGATGGCGCCGGTTACGACGACATCGTCTGGTCGCCGGACAGCCGCGTCCTGGCCGTGACCCGGGCCGATACCTCGCTCCAGCGCCGCCAGCTGGTCCTGGTCGAGGTGCCCGGCGGCCGGGCCCATGTTCTGAGCAGCGACCGCTACGAAAGCTTCTCGCCTAGCTTCAGCCCCGACGGGCGCTGGCTGTATTTCCTCTCCAACCGCCATTTCCGGGCCACACCCGCCAGCCCCTGGGGCGATCGCAACCTCGGCCCCATGTTCGACCGACGCGGGCAGATCTATGCCTACGCGCTGCAGGCCGACAACGTCTTTCCGCTCGCGCCGAAAACCGAACTGGCCGGCGAGCCCGGGGATCCGGGCGATGATCCGCAGGCGATCGAGTTCGACGGCCTGTCCGGGCGCCTGTACGAGGTCGCGGTGGGGCCGGGCAACTACAGCTCGCTGGCCGCGGCCCGCGATCGGCTGTACGTACTCGACCGCAACGACGGCGGCAGCGCGCTCAAGACGATCGATTTCTCTCCCGACCAGCCTTCGCTCGAGACCTTTGCCGACGGGGTGAGTTTTTTCGAGCTGTCGGCCGACCGGCGCCGCATGCTGTATCGGGCCGGCAACGGGGCGATGTACATCGTTGACGCCGGGGCCCGCCCGCCGGGCGACCTGGGCGCCCACCAGGTTCGCCTCGGCGACTGGCGCCTGGCCGTGCGGCCGGCCCTGGAATGGCGCCAGATGTTCGTCGACGCCTGGCGCATGCAGCGTGATTTCCTGTTCGATCCGGATCTGCGCGGGCGCGACTGGACGGCCGTGCGCGAGCGCTTCGAGCCGCTGGCCGAGCGGGTCGGCGATCGCCGGGAACTCGATGACCTGCTCGGCCAGATGGTCGCCGAGCTCGGCGTCCTGCATTCCCAGGTGCGCGGCGGCGAATACGCGCGCGAGCCGGAGTCGGGATCGCCGGCCTTCCTCGGCGGGGAGTTCGAGGCGGTCGATGGCGGCCTGCGCATTGTCCGCATCCATCGCAGCGATCCGGAGTTGCCCGGTGATCGCTCGCCGCTGGCCCGGCCGGGGGTGCAGCTGCAGGAAGGCGACGTGGTCACGGCGGTCAACGGTCGTTCCGTTCGTTCCCTGGCCGACCTGGCCGCCCGGCTCGATCACCAGGCCGGTCAGCAGGTCCGGCTGGACTATCAACGCGGGAGAGGCAGCGGCAGCGTCATCGTCGAGCCGGTCAGCGCCTTCGGCGACTGGGCCCTGCGCTACCAGGACTGGATTCAGACCCGGCGCGAGCGCATCGACGAGACGGCCGACGGCCGGATCGGCTATCTGCACCTGAACGCGATGGGCCCCAACGACATCGCCAGCTTCGCGCGCGAGTTCTACGCCAACATCGACCGCGAGGGCCTGATCATCGACGTGCGCCGCAACCGCGGCGGCAACATCGACAGCTGGATCATCGAGAAACTCCTGCGCCGGGCCTGGATGTTCTGGCAACGCCCGTTCGGCGAGCCGTTCTGGAACATGCAGCAGACTTTCCGCGGCCACCTGGCCGTGCTGGTCGACCCGCTGACCTATTCCGACGGCGAGACCTTTGCCGCCGGGGTCAAGACCCTGGGGCTGGGCCCGGTGATCGGCCAGCGCACCGCCGGTGCCGGCGTCTGGCTGAGCGACACCAACCGCCTGGTCGACCGCGGCGTCATGCGCGCAGCCCAGAGCCCGCAGTTCGACGCGCAAGGCCGCTGGCTGGTCGAAGGCTTCGGCGTAACCCCCGACATCGAGGTCGACAACCTGCCACACGCGACCTGGCGCGGCGAAGATGCCCAGCTGGAGCGCGCGGTTCAGGTCCTGCTCGAACGGCTCGATGCCGACCCGGTCATCCAGCCCGAGCCACAGCCGATCCCGCCAAGAGGGGAGAACGCAATCAGTCCCTGATCGCAGGCGACGGAGGATCCTGACCAGGCAGGTATCTTCGCCCTGTTCCGTCCCGGGTTTTTGCAACCGCAGATGAACGCGGATGAACGCAGATAGATGATACTGATTGCGTACTGACCTCAGTTAGAGGCCAGAGGACCTTGTGCCAAGGGCTTTTGGTGCAGCCGAAGCGCGCAGAGCCAGGCGGATAAAGGGCCGCCGCCTGTCTGAGCGGAGCGCCCGCAGGGCGCGTAGTGAGTTCGGCGGACCCCGCCTGGATCGAGCACTGCAGGGGATCGCTCGCCAGAATGGCGAGCGACAAACCGCCAAGTCCTTGGCACAAGGTCCTCTGGCCGTTTTTCAACCTTGGCAAGCATGGCTGAGCGACCTACGTAATCCGGTAGATGATTGGCTGCAAGGAAAGTCTGGGTTACAATACGCGGCTTCGCGGCGGACACTGCCAGCCTGCGAAACCAGGTTTGTTAGGAGAGGTGCCGGAGTGGTCGAACGGGCTCGGCTGTGGAATGTGACCGGCACTTCTTTCAAGCCCGCCTCAAGGCGGCCTTGAAAACCGCTCCGGTCACATGACTGGGGCGCTCAAGTGGAACTTGAGCGAGTAAAGTGAGTGTACGGTTTATCCCGTACCGAGGGTTCGAACCGAGCCGCAGGCGAGCTCGATGCGGCCGCAAGGCCGCACCCGCAGCGAAGCGGAGGGCAAGCGCTGATAAGCGCGCAGTCAATCCCTCCCTCTCTCGGCCCGCAGGGCCGACAGATGTGGGCTGCGGTTACAATTTGAGATTCAGGTTTTACGGAGAGGTGCCGGAGTGGTCGAACGGGCTCGCCTGGAAAGTGAGTGTACGGTTTATCCCGTACCGAGGGTTCGAATCCCTCCCTCTCCGCCATCATTAAAAGAGCCCGCCTTGAGCGGGCTTTTTTAAT
>REEW01000204.1 GCA_007694885.1 Wenzhouxiangella sp.
AGCATCATCCTGAATACATGTGCGGTGCGATCCGGTGAGACTTTGCCAAGACTGATGAAATTGGGCATGGTGTCCGGACCGACGCCGTCACGGTAAAAGTCATCTTCACGCGCCCGCGCCACCGCGTAACCCAGGGCCAGGCTCAACTGCTCCGACAGCTCGCGCTCGACGTCGGCCTCGAGCAGGAAACGGCGGGTTTTGAGATCCGGAAACGGCGGCACCTCCCCCCGTTTTTCGATTTCGATCTCGCCGTTGGCCTGGGCATAGGTGAAGCGCAGGCTGCCGTGACTCCATCGGCCCGGCAACTGGCGAACATCCAGGGCAAACCCGGCGGTCAGGAAGCGGTCTTCCGTGGTCGCTCGCCACGGCTGGCCGATGATGTTGTCGGCACCGAGGATATCGGCATCCAGGAACTCCCGGGCGACAAAAGCGCTGGCGGTCAGGTGGCGATTGAGGCGGGCCGAGGCGTCCACGCCGAAGATCCGATCGGTGGCCTCGCTGAGCCCGATCAGGGTGTCTCCATAGCTCTCGTCGGCATACTCCACGTAGGCGCCGGCGGAAAAGCGTGGGGTGAACGCATAGTCGGCGGCGACCCGCAGCACGTCGCGATCCTTCTCGGCAAAGTGGAACCGTCGCAGACTCGGGTTTTCGAACGGGTCGAGCAAGGCCGGATCCAGATCGTTGCTGCGCTCTTCGCGAGTGAAGCGGGCGCGCAGGCTCAGGCGGTCGTCGGGGGTCGCGCGTACGCCAAGGCTGAAGGCGTTGGTGGTGGTCTCGTTGACTTCCTGGAAGGTCCGGTCGATGGCCTGGCGTCGCGCCGAAGCACTGAGGGTCACCTGGCGGTCCAGGCGGTAGTCCAGGCCGGCCTCGACACTGCGCCGTTCGTAACTGTAGGGCTTGTTGACGAAGGTTCCGGTCGGGAAGGTATCGGTCACGACCACGGCGACGGGATAGCGGGGGGTGGCGTTGTCGCGCTCGTCGTAGCGCAGCACGACCCGGCCGCGAAGACGATCGGTCAGGTGCCCGTTGAGGCGGAAATTGGCGATCCGGGTATTGATTTCACCGTCCAGGCTGGCGGCCGGGAGGGCGGGTACGGCCAGGGACTGGTTCAGGGTCGGAGCCAGGAACGTCTCGTCCTGGGTCGCGCGACCGAACGCGACCTGGCCGGCCAGGTTCCAGGAACGATTGATGTGCCAGGAGCCCGACAGCACAACCTGGTGGAACTCGTTGTCCGGTGCCAGGCTCAGCTCACCCCGGGTGCCCTGGTTGAAAGCCGGGAAAGGATTTTCCCAGCGAACCGAGGCGTCGCCGGATTCAAACAGCGAGACCTGGTAGGCCGCTTCCAGCTGCCAGCGATCGCGCACGTAGCCGACCGCGGCCTCGACCAGGGTGGTTTCCTGATCCAGCGGGGCGATCAGTTCGGTGCCGGTAAACAGAAAGCTTGCGCCCTTGACGAAGTTGCCCTGGCGTTCGGTGTGTTCGAGATCAACCCGGTAGCGCCACGGCGACTGGGTCTCGAACGCAGCACCCAGGCGCAGGGTTTCGCGCTGGTGGCCGATGTTGATGTTGCGAAGGTTTGGCGCAAGCTGGGTCATGTCTGCCGTGTTGCCGGTCACCCAGCCGGGCGGCAGGGTCTGGTTGGCGGTGCCTGCGCCCTGGTAGAAGGTGCGCGCATCGTCCGACCAGATCCAGGGAATCTCTTTCCAGTCCAGGGACAGGCGGTAGCGGCCCTGCTGGCCGCCTTCAACGGACAAAAGGCGGCTGTCCAGGCCCAGGCGCTCACCGTATGCGAGCAGGTAGCGGCCATCGTCACCGCGATACCAGAGGTCGCCGTCCAGGGCCAGGAACATGCCCTCTTCTTCCAGGCCACCGAAATTGCCGAAGTCGGGGTTGTCGTCGGATACATACCCCGGGCCGGCAGCCACGTCACCGGCCAGACCGTCGGCAAAGGGACAGCGCTCGCAGACCCAGGCCGAGGTATCGGGACGGTCGGGTTCGTCGGCCGCCGCCGGGGCGATGATCAGCCCGCTGAAGCCCAAAGCGGCCGCAACCAGGATCGTGACTGTTGCCTTGTGTTCCATCACCAGTTCCTTCGTCACGTTCAACGGGCCAGGGCCCGACCCGAGGGATGGTTCGATCCATGCACCTGGGTATGGCAGTTCATGCAGCTGTCGAGCAGCAGCAGGTTGGACGGGTTGTTGTCGGGCAGCCCGTCGCCGGTGATGCCGATGCCAACGTGGCTCTCGCGGCCATGACAGGACTGACACAGCAGCGGCGCCCGGCGGGTGAGCATGCCGGGATGGTTGGAGCCGTGGGGCTGGTGACAATGAGTGCAGTCCTCGGCGACCGGGGCGTGCTCCCACAGATGCGGGCCGCGCTTGTCGGCGTGGCAGGTGTAGCAGTTCTGATTGATGTTCAGGTCGGTCAGCATCGCGTCATTGATCGAACCGTGGGCGGCGTGGCAGTCGGAGCAGGCCATCTCGCCGTGGCGAACCGGATGGGCGTAAGCTCGCTGAGACTGGGAGCGCTGGGTAATGTGACAATCCATGCAGACCGCATTCTGGCTGGTGGCCAGGTTCATGGGGTCACGCCGGGCGTGGGACTCGTGACAATCGGCGCAGCTGAGTTCGGCGCGCTGATGCTCGCTGCCGTCCCAGAATCGATGCCCCTGCTCCAGGTGGCAGGCAGTGCACATTTCGTTCTGACGGTCGTTTGACCACAGGGCATTGGGGCCGAAAGCAGGCATCGCGGGGCGCTCGCGGCCAGCCACGATGGGTCCGGCGTGATCGCCGCCCGGGCCGTGACAGGCCTCGCACTGCAGTTGTTCGGCGCCAAAGGGCGAGCGCGGATCGCCGCGAACGGCATGCGGACCCTGGAACAGGTCCATCAGGTGCGCATCGGCGGCGCCGGCGTGGCACCACAGACACTGCTCGGCACCGTACTGGGAGTAGCCTGGGAGCGAGTCTTCAGCCTGGCCGAATGCCGGCATCGCCAGCAGCAAGGCGGCCAGCAACAGCAAAAGATCGCCGGCCATCAGTTTGTCCGCAAGGCTGGATGCGCTATAGGGTTTCAATGGTACTGGCTCCATTCCGAAATCATGTTGAGCGCGCTTCCCAGAAAAAGGCCTGTCACATATCCGATGCGGACAGGCCCCGATGGGCGAAGAAGTTCGCTCGTCAGAATCGCGGGGCAACCAGTGGCCGCCCCGCGACAAGCTCGCCCTCGCGCTTATTTCTTCAAGCCGTGGGCCACGGCGACGTCTGCGAAAGTACCGGGAGCGTGACAGAACGCGCAGTTTTCCGGTGCGGCACTGTTGATTCGCTCCTGGGTATCGGGGTCGCCAAACGGATCGGGGTTGTCCAGGAAGGAATTACCGAAGCCGAAGCCGACTGTCGATCGCACGGACATGTGCTGGATCGCGATGTCGGAGTCATGGCAGGCCACGCAGGCGGCCGCTTCCGGACTGATCTTGTTGTCCACCGTCCA
>REEW01000095.1 GCA_007694885.1 Wenzhouxiangella sp.
AGGATCACGCTGGACGGCAAACTCCTGAGCGGGTCCGATGTGCATGCCCTGCAGGCGCGGATTGCCGATGGCGCGGGCGGCGGCGGTGCCGGAGAGTTGGTCGAGCAGACCTTCAGCGGGCGCTACGTGGAAGCCGTATCGGCCCGTATCCAGCTGGAGCGGCCGCTCAAGGTGGTCGTAGACTGCGCCAACGGCGCAAGCGGGCTGATCGTGCCGCGCCTGCTGGCCGCGATCGGTGCCGATGCCGTCCCCCTGTATGCCGATGTCGACGGTTCTTTCCCCAGTCACTTGCCCGACCCTTCCAGGCTGGAGAACCTCGAGGACGTGCGTTTGTGCGTGCGCAACTTCCGCGCCGATCTCGGGTTTGCAATCGGGGGCGACGGCGATCGTCTGGTCATGCTCGGCCCCCACGGCGAGGTGTACTGGCCGGACCGCCTGCTCACCGTGCTGGTGCGCGATCTGCTTGACCGCGATCCCGGAGCAACGGTTGTTCAGGACGCGATGTGCTCGCCCCGCCTCGGTCGTTTCGTCGAATCCCTGGGCGGACGCTGCGTGGTGACCGATCTTGGCCCGGCCGCGGTCCAGGCGGCCTTGATGGAAAAAAATGCGGCGCTGGGGGTTACCTTCGCCGGCCAGGTTTTCGAAGGCGGAGACTGGTCCACGGGCGGTGACGCGCTGTTTGCGATTTGCCGGCTTCTGGAGATTCTTGCGGCCGATACGCGCGATGTTCCGGACCTGCTGGCCGAGGTGCCGGACTGGTTCAGCCAGCCGCCGCTGTTTCTGCCGACCCGCCCAAGCACGCCGGAAAAGGTGCTTGACCGGCTGCTTGAGTCGGCCGACGTCAGCGGCGCCGAGGTCGGCAACGACCACGGATTCAGCATCGACTACGGCAACGCCTGGACGAGAATCTGCCGCTCGGCCGACGGCAGCGGCTTGATGGTCCGCTTCGAAGGCGATGACGAGGCCGCCGTCACGCGCCTGACGGAGCTGGTCCGGCATCTCCTGCTGCTGGTCGACGAGCGTCTGAAGCTTCCTTTCTGAGCCTTCGCTGCCGGCGATGACAACCTTGCGCTTCAACAAGCCGTTCAGGGTCCTGGCCCAGTTCACCGACCGCGAGGGCAGGGCCACGCTGGCCGATTACATTGATCAACCCGGCGTCTATGCCGCCGGCCGCCTGGACTTCGACAGCGAAGGTTTGCTGGTCCTGACCAGTGACGGCCGCCTGAAGGCCCGCCTGGCCGACCCGGCCTCGGGAACCGAGAAAACCTACCTGGTCCAGGTCGAGGGCATCCCCGACGTGGCCGCGATCGCGCGGCTGTCGTCGGGTCTTGACCTGAACGACGGGCCGACCCGCCCGGCCGGCGTGCGCCTGCTGGCGCGCGCGCCGGGCTGGCTGTGGAAGCGCGATCCGCCGGTGCAGCCGCGTGCCGGCAAGCGCACCAGCTGGCTGGAAATCACCCTGACCGAAGGCCGCAACCGCCAGGTCCGCCGCATGACCGCCGCGGTCGGCTTGCCCACCCTGCGCCTGATCCGAACCCGGATCGGGCCTTACGAACTGTCGGGACTGAAGCCCGGCGAGTGGACCGGCGCAGAACCTGATATTCCAGGGCGAGGTTCTTAGAGGAGGGGTCAGGGGCTAGGGGTCAGGGGTCAGGGAGCATCGCCGATGCCTGAGAACTCCGCGAAAATATTTTCTGCGAGCTCGACAATATCGACCAAGCTCCCTGACCCCTAGCCCCTGACCCCTAGCCCCTGCGTAGGTCGGGGTTACACCCCCGACGGTCACAATCACCCGGTGGCACCACCTCTAATAAGCAAACTCCCGAAAAATCTGCCGAATATCGCCCTTCCAGCGGGTCTCGAAGGCGGCCAGCTTGACTTCGGCCGGCGTGGTGCCGCGATCGACAACGTCTTCCAGCGCATTCAGGAACCCGCCTTCGTGGTCGCCGGCGCCGTTGAAGCGCTGGCGTCGGGCCAGCCCGCCGCGCGCCATCGACAGCAGCTCGCGGGACAACTCGCGCACGCTGCGTTTGCCGATCTTCGCTTTCAGCCCGATCCGGGCCACGTCTTCGCGCAGCTGCTGGCGCTGTTGCGGAGTCCAGTTGCGGGTGATTTCCAGGCAGGCGTCCAGGTTGGCCTGGTCGTAGAGCAAACCGACCCAGAATGCCGGCAGGGCGCACAGGCGCCGCCAAGGCCCGCCGTCGGCGCCGCGCATTTCCAGGAAGCGCTTGAGCCTGACTTCCGGAAAGGCCGTGGTCAGGTGGTCTTCCCAGTCGGCCAGGGTCGGGTGCTGGCCCTCGAAGCCGGTCAGTTTGCCGGCCAGGAAGTCGCGGAAAGACTGCCCGGCCAGGTCGATGTAGCGTCCGTTGCGGCGCACCAGGTACATCGGCACGTCCAGCATCCAGTCGACGTAGCGCTCAAAGCCCATGCCTGACTCGAATACCCACGGCATCATCCCGGTCCGGTCGGAGTCGGTGTCGGTCCAGACCTGGCTGCGGTAGCTCAAAAACCCGCTGGGCTTGCCTTCGACGAACGGCGAGTTGGCGAACAGTGCGGTGGCGATGGGCTGCAGGGCGAGCGAGGCGCGGAACTTGGCGACCATATCGGCCTCGCTGGAAAAATCCAGGTTGACCTGCACGGTGCAGGTGCGCTTCATCATGTCGTGGCCTAGCGAGCCGACCTTTGGCATGTAGTTGCGCATGATCACATAGCGTTGCTTGGGCATCCATTCGATGTCCTCGCGCCGCGCCGTGGGATGAAAGCCCAGGCCGATGAAGCCGATCCCGAGTGGTTCGGCCACGGCCCGCACCTCGGCCAGGTGCGTATTGACTTCGCTGCAGGTCTCGTGGAGGTTGTCGAGCAGTCCCCCGGAAAGCTCAAGCTGCCCGCCCGGCTCCAGGGTGATCGTACAGCCGTCGGGCTTTTTCAGCGCAATCGGCAGGCCGTCCTCGCGGACGATTTCCCAGTCGAAGCCGCTGGCAAGGCCCTCGAGCATGGCGCGTACGCCACGCTCCCCGGCATAGGGCAGCGGCTGCAGCGTTTCGGTGCAGAACCCGAATTTTTCGTGCTCGGTGCCGATCCGCCATTCGGATTTCGGGCGCGAGCCTGAGGCCAGCCAGTCGGCCAGCTGCTGCGGTCGGGTCAGAACGTCATCTGGGTGCACGGCGGGCCCCGGGGCTAGAATGAGGGACGAATTATCGTTGTTTCCGGGCCGGTCTGCATGTCGATTACCTCACGCTTTCCCCTTGTCGCCGTTATCGCCCTTTCCTGGGCGGTGAGCGCGGCGCCGTTGTCGGCGGCCACGCTCGATCGTGGGGTGGGCCCGGAGCCCGATGCGCTGGATATCCATCTGGCCCAGAGCCTGTCGGCGCTGAACGTGCTGCGCGATCTGCACGAGGGCCTGATTACGCTGGACGCATCGGCTCGCCTGATTCCCGGATTGGCCAGGGCCTGGACGGTCAGCGACGATGGACGCGTGTGGCGCTTCGAGCTCGATCCCGAGGCGCGCTGGTCGGATGGCGAGCCGATTTCGGCGGACGACGTGATCGCCGGCTGGCGGCGCGCGCTGGCGCCGGCCACGGCCGCACCCATGGCCGGGATGCTGGACATGGTCGTCAACGCACGGGCTGTCCGGACCGGGCGCCTCGAGCCCTCAGCGCTGGGGATCAGCAGGGACGGTGCCCATGGCCTGGTGGTGGAGCTGGAACAGGCCACGCCATGGTTTGCCGAACTGCTGACCCATCCGCTGACCTTCCCCTGGCCGGGCGAGAATCGCTCGCGCTACAGCGGCCCGTTCGTGCTCGACCGGCGCGTGCCCGGCGCGCATCTGCAGCTGGCCAGAAACCCCGAGTACCGCGACAGCGCCGGCGTGGCCCTGGAGCGGGTGGTCTGGCATGTCATCGAAGAACCGTCGGTGGAACTGGCCCGCTATCGGGCCGGTCAGCTCCACATCACCGAGACCATACCGCCCGGCCGGCTTGACTGGATGCGCGAACAGTTTGGCGACGAACTGCGTATTTCGACCTACCTCGGGACGTTTTTTCTGACCTTCAACGTCGGCCGCGAGCCCTTTGCCGATGCGCCCGGGCTGCGCCGTGCCCTGAGCCTGGCGATTGATCGGGAGTTGTTGACCCAACGGGTCCTCGGCGCCGGGGAAGTGCCGGCCTGGGGCCTGATTCCGCCGGGCATGCCGGGCTGGCCGGAGGCGGCGGCGGCCGATCAGGGCACTGCGGCCGAGCGCCTTGCCGAGGCCCGCGAGCTGTACCGGGCGGCGGGGTTTGGCGCGCGCCGGCCGCTGCGCGCCGAGCTGCGTTTCAACACCTCGCTGACCCACCGGCGCATGGCCGCGGCCGTGGCGGCGATGTGGAAAGAGCAGCTGGGCGTGGAGACCCGCCTGGTCAACGAAGAGTGGAAAGTCTTCGTAGCCAACCGGCGCCATGGCCGGATCACCGAGATCGTACGCGGCGGCTGGATCGCCGACTGGCGCGATGCGGCCAACTTTCTGCAGTTGTTCGAGACCGGCAGCCCGCTCAACTACAGTTTCTTCTCCGACCATGAGTTTGACGGGCTGATGAGCGCGGCCCGCACCCGGCACGGAGACGAACGCCTGGACCTGCTGCGTCGGGCCGAGGAACGACTGCTCGCCGAGCATGTCATTATTCCTCTCTATCACTACGTGTCGCGTCACCTGGTCAAGCCTCAAGTGCGCGGTTTCGAGGACAACGTCATGGACATTCATCTCTCGCGCTGGCTGTCGCTGCAATGAGAATCTGGTTGGCCGGAATGCTGCTGTTGCCGCTGGTCGCCTGCAACGGCGATCGCCAGGCGTCGGATCATCTGCCCCCGTCGCGTCTGCCTCAGCCGGTGGCGCTGGAAACCGATGAGCAGGGGCGGCCGTTGCCCGATGTTCTGGCCGAGACACAGGTGCTGTATCGCGGCAACGCCGAGGAGCCGCAAACCCTGGATCCGCACCTGGCCGAGGGCGTGCCGAGTGCCAATATCCTGCGCGATCTGTTCGAGGGCCTGACCTCGACGGCACCGGACGGTCGCATTGTCGGCGGCGCTGCGGTGCACTGGGACATCAGTCGCGATGGTCTGACCTACACTTTCTATCTCGACCCCGATGGCCGCTGGAGCAACGGCGATCCGGTGACGGCGCAGGACTTCGTCTGGTCCTGGCGGCGCGTGGTCGACCCGAAAACCGGCGCGGCGTATGGGCGCATGCTGGCGCCGGTGGTCAATGCCGAGGCGGTCTTTTCCGGACGTCTGCCGCCCGAAGAACTTGGCGTGACGGCCCTGAACCCGAACACTTTCCAGGTGCGCCTGGACGCCCCGACGCCGTATTTCCTCGGCCTGCTGACTCACCCGACCACCTTCCCGGTCCATCGCGAGAGCCTGGAAGTCCACGGATCCGCGCACGTGCGTCCGGGCAACCTGGTCTCCAACGGCGCCTACAAGCTGACCGACTGGCAAGTGCGCTCGCGCATCGAACTGGCCAGGAATCCGCATTTCCGGATCGCCGATGAGGTCATCATCGAACGCGTCGTCTTCTATCCCTTCGAAGACGAAAACACCGAGTTCAATCGCTTCCGCGCCGGCGATCTGCACTGGACCTACCAGGTGCCCAGCGGCCAGTTCCGCTGGCTGGAGCGCAACATGGCCGACGCGCTGATGGTCGCGCCCTGGTTCGGCACCTATTTCTTTTCGTTCAACCTGACCCGCGAGCCCTTCCGCGACAATCTGGAACTGCGCCAGGCGCTGAACCTGGCGATCAACCGTGAAATCATGACCCAGCGGGTGACCCGCTTCGGTGAAATTCCGACCTTCAACCTGATCCCGCCCGGCTTGCCGGATTACGAGCCGCCCGAGCCGGATTACGCTTCCTGGACCCAGGAAGAGCGCGAGGCCGAGGCCCGGCGGCTGTACCAGCTGGCCGGCTACTCCGACGATGAGCCCTTGACCGTCGAGCTGCGCTACAACACCTCGGAAAACCATCGCAAGATTGCCGTGGCCATGTCGGCGATGTGGAAGGACGTGCTCGGCGTGCGCACCCGCCTGGTCAACGAAGAGTTCCGCGTGTTCCTGCAGAACCGGGCCCAGCGCCGGGTCACCCAGGTCTTCCGCGCCGGCTGGATCGGCGACTACCAGGACGCCTTTACCTTTCTGGAACTTTTCCACAGCGAGCACGGCCGCAATGACGCCGGCTACGACAACCCTCGCTATGACCGCTTGCTCGAGCAGATTGCCTCCGAGCGCATCCCCTCGCGCCGGCGCAACCTCATGGTCGAGGCCGAACGCATGCTGCTCGCCGACCAGGTCGTGCTGCCGGTGTTCATCTACGTCTCCAAGCGCCTGGTCGACCCGCGCCTGGCCGGATGGGAAGAAAACATCATGGACCACCACCTCACCCGTCACATGTTCTTGCTGCGTGAACGTGTGGCAGCTGTTTCTCCGGCGGAGGAATTGAGTGAATAAGGGCCTTGCATCACGCAAAGACGCAGAGACGCGGAGCCGGCAGAGGAAAGATGTGAATGAGATTACCGCTGCAGCGATTGATTCCGCTGTTCGGATTCACAAGGATTTCGGGCCTGGATTGATGGACAGCGTGTATGAGGCCATACTGCACAGGAAGCTGCGTCTGACCTACCTGAAGCTTTCTGGACTTCAGGTCGGCCTGCTACTGAATTTTGGCGCGCATCTGATGCGCGATGGGATCGCAAGGTTAGTATGCGACTTCAACGAAAAGTAGTTTCCTCTGCGCGCTCTGCGTTTCCGTGTCTCTGCGTGAGACCCAAAGGCAGTAATGCTTAGTTACTCTCTCAAACGGCTGGCATCGGCGATTCCGACGCTGTTTTTGCTGATCACGTTTGCCTTTTTCATGATCCGCATCGCGCCGGGCGGGCCGTTTGATTCCGAGCGCGCGCTGCCGCCGGAGATCGAGGCCAACCTGGCCGCCAAATACCATCTCGACGAACCGCTGGTGGTTCAGTACGGGCGCTACCTGTGGAATATCGCGCGGCTGGATTTCGGGCCTTCGTTTCACTACCTGGACTGGAGCGTCAACGATCTGATCCTCCAGGGCGCGCCGGTATCGTTCACCCTCGGCCTGCTGGCTCTGCTCCTGGCCCTGGCCATCGGGATTCCGATCGGCGCCTGGGCGGCGTTCCGCCAGAACCGGGCGGCAGACTATTCGGTCATGAGCCTGGCCATGGTCGGCATCTCCATCCCCAATTTCGTCATGGCGCCGCTGCTCATCTTGCTGTTCGCCATCACCCTGGGCTGGCTACCGGCCGGGGGCTGGGAGTTTTCGCCTTCGCGCATGGTGCTGCCGGTGGTGACCCTGGCTTTGCCCATGATCGCCTACATCGCCCGCATCACGCGCGGTTCCATGATCGAAGTCCTGCATGCCAGTTTCATCCGCACCGCCCGGGCCAAGGGCATGCCGGAACGGAGCATTCTTTTCAACCACGCGCTCAAGCCGGCGCTGCTGCCGGTCATCTCCTACCTGGGGCCGGCCGCAGCGGCGATCCTGACCGGCTCGGTGGTGGTCGAGCGCATCTTCACGATTCCCGGCATCGGTTCGTATTTCGTCCAGGGCGCGCTCAATCGCGACTACACCCTGGTCATGGGCGTGGTCATTCTGTACGGCATGCTGATCATCCTGTTCAATTTTCTCGTCGATCTGATCTATGCCTGGCTGGATCCGCGCATTCGCTACGACGAGCAGGAAGCCTGAGGCGTGAACGAGGTAACCCGCGACGCATTTTCTCAGGCCCTGGACCGGCGCACCGTCCGCGGTCGCTCGCTGTACGTGGATGCCTGGCACCGGCTGCTGAAAAACAAGGCCGCAGTGGCCGCACTGATCGTGCTGGTGGTCATGATCGTGCTGGTCGCCGTGGGGCCCATGCTCAGCGACTGGGATCACGAGATCCCGGACTGGGACAACTATTCGACTCCGCCATCGCTGGAGACCGGCCACTTGTTCGGCACCGACGCGCTCGGCCGGGATTTGTTCGTGCGGACCATGATCGGCGGCCGAATTTCCCTGCTGGTCGGGCTCGTTGCGACCCTGGTGTCGCTGCTGATTGGCGTATCCTATGGTGCAGTTGCCGGCTTTTTCGGCGGCCGCGTCGACAACATCATGATGCGTTTCGTCGACGGCATCTACGCCATGCCGTTCATGTTTTTCGTGATCGTGCTGATGGTCGTTTTCGGGCGTAACATCTTCCTGATCTTCGTCGCGATCGGTGCGGTCAACTGGCTGGACATGGCCCGAATCGTCAGGGGCCAGACCCTGAGCCTGAAGAACAAGGACTTTGTCGAGGCAGCCAGGGCCTGCGGGGGAACCGAATTGCAGATCATCCGCCGGCACATCATTCCCAACCTGCTCGGCGTGGTCATCGTCTATGTCACCCTGACCATCCCGCAGGTGATCCTGGTCGAGAGTTTTCTGAGTTTCCTCGGGCTGGGTGTGCAGGAACCGCTGACCTCCTGGGGTGCGCTGGTCAACGAGGGCGCACAGGAACTCGAGACCGCGCCCTGGTCGCTGTTGTTCCCGGCCGGCTTCCTGGCCGCCACGCTGTTTGCCTTCAACTTTCTCGGCGACGGATTGCGCGATGCGCTGGATCCGAAGGATCGGTTGTGATGGGGTTCAGGGATCAGGGGTCAGGGGTCAGGGGTCAGGGTGCACCGTGGCTGCTGAGTGGGTGTTGTCGTAGGGCTGGCCGTCCAGATTCGGGGGCGGTTGGGCTTCCTGCTCGAAATCAGCAGCATTCTCGATGCTCCCTGACCCCTGATCCCCGACCCCTGACCCCTCAAACGGGAGGCCTCTGAGATGGCGCTGCTTGAAGTCCGCGATCTGACGGTGAGCTTCGATACCCCCGACGGCGTCGTGCACGCGGTCAACGGGGTGAGTTTCGATCTGGATCCGGGCGAGACCCTGGGCCTGGTCGGTGAGTCGGGTTCCGGCAAGACCCAGACGGCGCTGGCGATCATGGGCTTGCTGGCCCAGAACGGTCGCGCCAGCGGCTCGGTGGTCTTTCGCGGTCAGGAGTTGCTCGGTATGTCGACTGGCGAACTCAGCCGCGTGCGCGGGTCCAAGATCTCGATGATTTTTCAGGATCCGGGCTCCTCGCTCAATCCCTATCTGTCGATCGGCGACCAGTTGATCGAGGTGCTCACCCACCATCGTGCCTTGCGCCGCCGCGAGGCGCGCGCCCGGGCGATCGAGATGCTGGGTCGGGTTCGCCTGAGCGACCCGGAGCAGCAAATGCGCCAGTACCCGCACGAGTTGTCCGGCGGCATGTGCCAGCGCATCATGATCGCGATGGCGCTGCTGTGCCAGCCCGATCTGCTCATTGCCGACGAGCCGACCACCGCGCTGGACGTGACCGTGCAGTCGCAGATCAACAGCCTGATGGCCGAGTTGTCGGAAAAGTCGTCGACCGCCATCCTGCTGATCACCCACGACCTGGGCGTGGTCGCCGGTCTGGCCCACCGCGTCCTGGTCATGTATGCCGGCCAGGAAATGGAAATGGCCCCGGTTCACGACTTGTTCGGCGATCCGCGCCACCCGTACACCGAAGGCCTGCTGAACTCCGTGCCGAGGCTCGACCAGGCCCGTTCCGGCATTCTCAACGCCATCCCCGGCAATCCTCCGAGTCTGCTGGAGTTGCCGGCCGGATGTCCGTTTGCGGGACGCTGCCTGTACGCCTGGGAGAAGTGCCGGCAACTGCCTGAATTCGAGAAGATCGAGGAAAACCGGTTCAAGCGTTGTCACCTGGACGCTTTGCCATCGAAGGAGGAGAGTGCATGACTGCGCGCGCCCCGGTATTGCAGGTTCGCGATCTGGCGGTGCACTTTCGGGTCGACACCGGCAGCCTGTTTCGCCGCGACTACCACATCGTTCGCGCGGTCGACAATGTCACGTTCGATGTCCATTCGGCCGAGACCCTGGGCGTGGTCGGTGAGTCCGGCTGCGGCAAGTCGACCCTGGCCCGCGCCATCCTCGGCCTGGTCCGCCCGCAGGGCGGGTCGATCCTCTGGCAGGGCGAGGATCTGGTCGGCATCAGCGAAGAGGCCCTGCGCCTGAAGCGACGCGAAATTCAGCTGATCTTTCAGGACCCGTCCGGCTCGCTGGATCCGCGCATGACCGTCGGTGAGATCGTCGCCGAGCCGCTCAAGGTGTTCTACCCCTCGATGAGTCGATTGCAGATTCGCGAGCGTGTGGCCGGCATGATGCAGATGGTCGGCTTGTCGCCGGATCAGATCAACCGCTACCCGCACGAGTTCTCCGGCGGACAGTGCCAGCGCATCGGCATTGCCCGGGCCCTGGTGGTCAACCCGCGCCTGGTGGTCTGCGATGAACCGGTCAGCGCCCTCGATGTCTCCATCCAGGCCCAGATCGTCAACCTGCTCAAGGATCTGCAAAAAAAGCTTCGCCTGTCGCTGATTTTCATCGCCCACGACTTGTCCGTGGTTCGCCACGTCTCCGACCGGGTGCTGGTGATGTATCTGGGGCGGATCATGGAGGTGGCCGACCGCGACAGCGTCTATTACCAGGCACGTCATCCCTACACCCGGGCCCTGATCGAGTCGGTGCCGATTCCCGACCCGGTCAAGGAGCGGCAACGTGCCCGCCGTTCGCTGGAAGGCGACATCCCGTCACCGCTGAACCCGCCCTCGGGCTGTGTGTTCCGAACCCGCTGTCCTTACGCGATTGACGCCTGCGCCGACCGGGTGCCTCCCCTGGAGACGCTGGATGACGGCAGCCAGGTGGCCTGCATTCGCCATGAGGAACTGGCCGAGAAGTGGACACGCGAAGCCGAATCCGATCCGACGAACAACCAGGTATCGTCCTGAAGCGCCGGCATGCGGCCGGACTCGTACGCCGTGCCGCGGCGTGTCAGGGCTGATTCGGGCGATCCGGCACTTGCACCCGGAAGTGTTCTTCCTCGAGACGGATCCAGCCATGCTGGGCCAGCGTCATCAGCCAGGCGCGCGCCTCCAGTTCGGCCTGATCGGGCGTCTGCGCGGCCAGGGCGGTCGCCAGACCGACGTGCCAGTCGATCAGCTCGGTGGTCTGCCCGCCGCCCTCGAGCTGCGGCTGCGGCAGGGCGGTCGCCCAGCGGCCGCTCAGTCGAACATTTTCGCCCAGGCGCAGCCGTTCCAGTTGCACGACCAGGCCGGCGGCCGCCAGCTGTTGCCAGGCCCCGGCCACGGTCAGCAAGCCCATGCGCTGAGCCAGCGAATCGGGTTGGGCGGTGGCCCACTGGGAAAGGCCGTCGATCAAATCGGCCAGCGCCTGCGGATCGGCCGGGCCGGCGCTCAGAGTCAGGCCCGCAGGGCCCAGATTGTCGGCCTCAAGCTCCAGGTCCAGACCCAGGTGGTGGGCTTCGTGGTCGTCGCTTCGGTGACGTGCCATCAGGCGCAGGTCTCTCAGGTCCGGCGCGGCCGGCTCCGCCCGGTTCCGGAGTTGTTCGGCGCGCAGGATGAGGGTCAATGGCTGCCCGGACGGCTGGGCCAGGTTGATGTGGACTGCGTGCGCCTCCAGGCCGGGCGTGGCCGGGCTGGCGACTTTCGTGACCCGGCCCTGCAAGTGCCAGGCACCGGTCAGGCCGAGATGGCCGTTCAGTTGCGCCGGCTCCGGCGTCATCGGGGTGGACACAAGGCCTTCGATGCGGACCAGGCCCGGCCTTAGCGGCGGCACATGGCGCGCCTGTAGTGCCAGATCGATGCCGTCTGCCGAAGTCCAGTTCAGTTCGGAGCGAAACCATCCGGAGCGGAAGTCGACTGCGTCGGGTTCGGGCCAATCGGCGGTCCACTCCTCGACCCAGTCGCCGAGGAACAGACCGACCAGGATCGGCAGGGCCAGCAACCAGATGAGGGCGCCGGTGATGAAACCTATAATGACCAGTCTTTTCATGACCTGACATGCCACCGTGAGCGAGATTCAGGGGCCGGAGCCCGGCCCGGAGTTCATTGCCCAGCGCGCCGTCCTGGACGCCGGCCTGGAGAAGATGGGGATTCGAACCGGCCCGGATCAGCGAGATCAGTTGCTCGCCTTTCTGGCCCTGCTGCAGCGCTGGAACCGGGCCTACAACCTGACCGCGATCGTGGAACCGGGCGAAATGGTAGCACGTCACCTGCTCGACAGCCTCAGCCTCCTGCCTTACCTGTCGGGCGGACGTTTTCTCGATGCCGGCACGGGTCCCGGCCTTCCCGGTGTCCCCCTGGCGATTGTCTGCCCTGACCGGGCGTTCGTGCTGCTCGACAGCAACGGCAAGAAAGTCCGGTTTTTGCGCCAGGTTCGCCGCGAACTGGGTCTGGTCAACATCGAGCCGGTCCAGGGGAGGCTTGAAAACTGTTCGGTCGATCATCCGCCCGACGCCGTCCTGGCGCGTGCCCTGGCACCGCTGGAGCGCCTGGTCCACTGGTCGCAGCGCTGGCTGGATCTGGGAGTCCCGCTACTGGCGATGAAGGGCGATCTTTCACAAAGCGAGCTGCAGGCGGTACCGGAGCCGTACAATGTTCGGGTGAATGAACTGAAAATTCCCGGGCTGAGCGCGCGGCGCTGCCTGGCAACGGTCGAGAAACGATGACACAAAACAATTGCCGGGTCGTGGCGGTCGCCAACCAGAAAGGCGGGGTGGGCAAGACCACCACCGCCCTCAACCTGGCCGCCGGCCTGGCCGAGCTGGACCGGCGCGTCCTGCTGATCGACATGGATCCCCAGGGCAACAGCACCACCGGCTGCGGCGTGGAACTCGAGGAGCACGAAGCGACCGTGTGCGAAGTGTTGCTCAACGAGAAACCGGCGACGGAGGTCATTCGCCGGATCGAGGACATGAAGATCGACCTGCTTCCGGCCAACGGCGATCTGACCGCGGCCGAGGTTGCGCTGCTGGAGCTTGAAGATCGTGCCGGCGTCCTGAAAGAGGAACTCGAGCCGCTGCGATCGCGCTATCACCACATTCTGATCGATTGCCCGCCGGCGCTGAACGTGCTCACGCTCAATGCCCTGACCGCGGCCGACGGCATACTGATTCCGATGCAGTGCGAATACTATGCCCTGGAGGGCCTGACTGCGCTGTTGCGGACCATCGAGCAGGTCCAGGATTCGGTCAACCCGGCGCTGGAGATCGAGGGACTGGTGCGAACCATGTACGACGTTCGCAACAACCTGTCGGGCGCGGTCTCGCGCCAGCTGCAGGACCATTTCGGGGCCAAGCTGTTCACCACCGTCATCCCGCGCAACGTGCGCGTGGCCGAGGCGCCAAGCTATGGCCAGTCGGTGCTTCAGTACGATCGCGAATCGCGCGGTGCGATTGCCTACCTGGGCCTGGCCGGTGAGTACCTGCGGCGCTGCCGGGCGGTGGCCCAATGACCGGCGCGCGCAAGAAGAAGCCGCTCGGGCGCAACCTGGGTGCCTTGCTCGGCAAGTCGCGCGGCGATGCGCTTCAGGCGGGCAGCGATGATGCCTCGATCCTCAAGGATTTGCCGCTGGACGTGATTCAGCCGGGCCGCTACCAGCCGCGCTCGGCCATGGATCCGGATCGCCTGGAGGAACTGGCCGAGTCGATCCGGTCGCAAGGCCTGGTGCAGCCGGTGATCGTGCGCCCGCTGGCCAAGCCCGGAACTTATGAACTGATCGCCGGCGAGCGGCGCTGGCGTGCCTGCCGGATGGCCGGCAAGGAGACCATTCCCGCCATTGTCCGCGATGTACCGGACGAGGCGACCCTGGCCCTGGCGCTGATCGAGAACATTCAGCGCGAGAACCTGAATCCGCTCGAAGAAGCCACGGCGCTCAAGCGCCTGATCGACGAATTCGAGCTGACCCACGCCCAGGCCGCGGAAAATGTCGGCCGCTCGCGGGCCGCGGTCAGCAATCTGCTGCGTCTGCTCGAGCTTGCCCCCGAGGTGCGCGCGCTGGTCGACCAGCGCCGTCTGGACATGGGCCATGCCCGGGCCTTGCTGACCCTGGATCGGGACGGCCAGGTGCGTGCGGCCTCCCAGGTGGTCGAGCTGGATCTGTCGGTCCGCCAGACCGAAGCCCTGGTGCGACGCCTGCGCACGGGCAAAGCGGAGAAAAAACGTCCGCCCGTGCGAAGCCCGGACATCGAGCGTCTGGAACAGGAGCTGACCGAAACGTTGTGCGCCCCGGTCCGGGTCAGCCATCAGCAAAGCGGCGGCGGGCGGATGACGATTCGCTACACCAGTCTGGACGAACTCGACGGCATTCTGGAGCGTTTGCGCCGATGACCGGTCGCTGGCGTTCGCCGGCCGGCGTGTCGTCGGCGGCGATTCCTTGCCGACACTCGACCCGGACTGATATAATTCAGCGGCTTTGACGTGCCGGTCCCGGCCAGGGTCAGGATTCGGCGAGTGCCAAAACAGGGATGGACCCGATTGCGATGCGCCGCCAGGTCAGTGACCAGGCCAGACAGGCTTTTGACTGACGATGGTTGACCAGCCCCAAGCCGGTGCGGAAATGGCCCGGACGATTGCCTGGTTGATGCGTATACAGGCGCTTCTCAGCGCAGGGGTCGGCGTTGTTTTTGCCGTGATCGGCGGACTGCCGATGGCACTGGCTGCGCTGGCCGGGGGTGGCGTCGGGCTGTTTCTGACCGCGCTGACCGGCCTGCGGGTGGCCCTGGCGCAGGGAGCTGAGGCAAAGCAGATGGTGCGAACCTTTTATCGCGCCATGGCATTGAAATTCGTGCTGGCGGTGATCCTGTTTGTCATCGTGGCGAAATGGTTTGCCGGCTATTTTGTGCCGGTGGTTACGGGCTACGCCGTCACCTTGGTCGCCTACTGGCTGGCGATGCAGAAAATCGGTGCTTCGGCCCGGCTCGACAACGGGAACTGACAAGCGGGACTTCTGACTAGATCGTCATGGAAAGCAACCCAGTATTGACAGAGGACGCAACCACGGCATCGGCGTGCGAGATGCCGACGGCCGACGCCTACGTCGTCCACCACATCACCAATCTTCGTCTGCCCAAGGGGGCGGATCCGATGGATCCATGGGTGCTCCACCTCGACACCATGATCGTGTCCTGGGTGCTGGGCCTGTTCATGCTGTTCTTTTTCATCATGGCGGCCCGCCGTGCGACTGCCGGCGAGCCGGGCAAGCTGCAGAACTTCGTCGAGATGCTGGTTGATTTCGTCGACAACACGGTCAAGGAAAGCTTCCACGGCCCGCGCAACTTCGTCGGGCCGCTGGCGCTGACGATTTTCGGCGTGGTATTCCTGTGGAACCTGATGGACCTGGTGCCGGTCGACTACGTCCCGTATGCGGTCTGCAAGCTGGGCTTTGCCGACTATTTCCGCATCGTGCCGTCGGCCGACATCAATGCGCCGTTCGGTCTGTCGGTCACGGTTCTGGGCCTGATCATCATCTACGGCATCAAGGGCAAGGGCCTGGGCGGCTTTACCAAGGAGATGTTCACCCATCCGTTCGGGGCCAACCCGCTGCTGTGGATTCCGAACCTGATTCTCAACGTCGTCGAACTCATCGCCAAGACGGTTTCGCTGGCCATGCGACTGTTCGGAAACCTGTATGCCGCCGAACTGATTTTTGTCCTGATCGCGTTGCTGCCGTGGTGGATTCAGTTCATCCCGGGCGGCGCCTGGGCCATTTTCCACATCCTGGTCGTGCCGCTGCAGGCCTTTCTGTTCATGACGCTGACGATTGTGTACCTGTCGTTGGCCTATGAAAAACACTAAGTGATCACCGTACCCTTACAACTTCGCTTTCCGCTCTACATTACAAGGCATCTTTAGGAGACAACAATGGAAGGATCTTCAATGGAACTGGCCGGACTGATTGCTCAGGTTCAAGCCAACACAGCGATCGCCGTAGGCCTGATTTTCGTGGCCACCGCGATCGGCACCGCCATCGGCTTTGCCCTGCTCGGCGGCAAGTTTCTGGAAGGCGCTGCGCGTCAGCCCGAATTGGCCGGTATGCTGCAGGTTCGCATGTTCATCATCGCCGGTCTGCTCGATGCACTGTCGATCATCGGCGTGGCGTTCGCTGCCCTGCTGATGTTCGCCAACCCGCTGCTGGGCCCGATTCAGCAAGCTGCCGGCGGCTGATGCCGGTTTAACGAGTCTTCCAAACGCTAACGAACCCAAGGCGCTCCTATGCTACCGAGTATCTGGACACTGGTCGGCCAGGCAGGAACCTTCCTGGTCTTTATCTGGGCGGTGATGAAGTTTGTCTGGCCGCCGCTGACTCAGGCGATGGAAGAGCGGCGTCAGAAGATCGCCGAAGGCCTGGCGCATTCGGAAGAGGCCGAACAGGCCCTGGATCGTGCCCAGGCCGAGGCCGAGGAGGTCTTGCGGGGTGCGCGCCGCAAGGCTGGCGAAATCATCGAGCAGGCGAGCACTCGGAGCAACCAGATCGTCGAGGAGGCGCGCCAGTCGGCAGTGGCCGAGCGCGATCGCCAGGTGGCAGCCGCCGAGGCCGAAATCCGGCTGGCGACCAACCAGGCGCGGGAGGCCCTGCGCGAGCGCCTGGCCGAGCTGGCCATTGCCGGGGCGGGTCGGGTGATCGACAAGGAAATCGACGCCAAGGCCCACCGCGAGCTGCTCGACAAGCTGGCCGCGCAGCTGTAGACCGGGACCTGCGATGCTGAACCGAACCACACTCGCACGGCCGTATGCACGAGCGGCGTTTCTGTCCGCGCGCGAGCACGACGCGCTCGAACGCTGGAGTGCGAACCTGGAGTTGGCCGCGCAGATCTCGGCCCACGATCCCGTCCCGGAGCTGCTGGACAATCCGCGCCTGACCCGGGACCAGGTGATGAGTCTTTTCACCGGGACCGGCGGTGAGCGTTTCGAACAGCCGTTCGTGAATTTCCTGAAAACACTCGGTCAGTATCGCCGGCTGGCCCTGTTGCCGGAGATCTGCGCCCAGTTCGAAGCGCTGCGGCGCGAAGCCGAGAAGCGGGTTCGCGCTCTGGTTACGTCGGCCTACCCGATGGACGAAGAACAGACCGGGGAAATGCGCGCGCGCCTGCAGGCCCGGTTCGGTCGCGAAATCGACCTGGTGGTCGAAGTCGATGCCTCGCTGATTGGCGGCGCGGTGATTCGGATCGAGGATCAGGTGATGGACGGCAGTGTGCGTGGACAACTCGAGAGGCTGGCCCGGCAAGTGGCGGCCTGAAGCGGATAGGATGGCGGCCGGATTGCTGGCCCGACAAGACGAATCTTCCAAGGATTGCAAGCATGCAACAGACCCTCAACCCCACAGAAATTTCCGAACT
>REEW01000151.1 GCA_007694885.1 Wenzhouxiangella sp.
GGGCCTCGTGGCCTTCCATGTCGATCATGGCCACACCACGGCAGCGGCGGGTGAAAATGTCGAGCGGGAGATCGAGCTTGCGAACGGTACCTACGCGCGAGAACAATTCGCGCACCTCGCTTTCGCGGGTTTCGGGATGAATATTGCGGACAAACAGGGTCTTCATGCAGGGGCGGCCTCCGGGCCGGAAAGAGAGGGTCAGCAAATGCGACCCCGATGCTGGAAAGGGATCGATCTGACCGAAATCACGGGGTACATCGTCCAGAGTATCACACCCTGAGATGCGGGCCGAAAGAACCCGACCAGGGCCTGCTGATCAGACGTGACCTTCCAGCATCCGATCAAAGGCGTCCAGGCGAAGGTAGCCAGGCTTGCCCTGCAGTACTTTTTGCTTGCAGTACTCGGCCAGGAAACACAGTTCGGCCCACTCTGCCTGGGGACGCAGATCGCGACCGAAGTCGTCGGCCAGGCGAGTCAGCACTTCCCGGGTCGGGTCGAAGGGCCAGCGCAGCCGCGCCTTGGCCAGGCCCGCACCGAGCACGACCGGGCCCAGCAGCGCCTCCACGTCGATCGCCACCGCGGTCGTGCCGGACAAGATGAAGTTCTTGGCCAAGGGATCGACATAGTCGTACCCGACCCAGACCCGATCCGGACACAGCCGCTCGCCCAGGCCGGCCAGAAGACCGGCCCGACCGGCGTCGAGCACATCGACCCGGACCAGAAACGCCAGGTCACGCTGCAATCGCTCCTGCTGCGCCGAAACCTGGCTTGAGCAGGTTGCATCGGGCTGACGATACAGGCGCACGAAGAAATCGATCAGGGCTGCGCGGTCGGCCGGGTCTCCCGGGCGCGGCGCCCGACCGGCGACAAAATCAACCCAGACCTGGCTGGCGTGATGCATCAACAGCTGCGGAAAACAGCCGCTGCGTCCAAGATGTTTCAGGCCCCTGGCCACCTTGGCCGCCGTCGCCGAATCACCGAAGGTGACGCGCTTGAAGTCCAGGCCCTCAATGCGCACGATGTGCACGGCGTGCGATTTGACCATGCCGGCACCGCGCCATGCCCGCCATCGACGGCGCAGGCGCTGGCCCAGGGAGTTGGCCTGACGAACGCGAATCCTGGTCACCATCGACTCGTTTCGGTTGCACAAGGCAGTCATTGTATGTCCGGAACCTCCTCCGGGTTTCCGATGTACACTCGCTGGCCCATGGACACGCCAGACGCTCAATCCCCGTCGCTAACCGCGGCCCGCAACCCTCGCGAAGATTCCGGCAATGGCGTCACAAACAGCCGGTGCGTGTTCGTCATCGGTGCCGGTCGCAGCGGCACGAGCACGCTGGCCCGCGCGCTGGCCTCGCTGGGCGTGGACCTGGGCAACAACTTCAAGCGCGCCACGCGCAAAAATCCCACCGGGTTTTTCGAGGACGCCGATCTCCTGGCGATCAGCAAGGCCGTTCGCAACCGGATCGGCGTGCGCGCCGACAGCGTCCGCCTGATCAGGGCGGACGAACTGCGCGGCGCGCACATGAACGATCTGCACGCTCGCGCGGTCGAGATCATCGACAAGCGTTTCGGCAGCAGCCCGATCTGGGGCTTCAAGTACGGCCGTACGCTGCGCATCCTGCCGTTCTGGGAGCCAGTGCTGGCCGAGCTCAACGTGGAACCGACTTTCGTCATTGCCTTGCGCAACCCCCTGAGCGTGGCCCGCTCACGGGCCAGGCTGGACCCGCGCCGCGGCCTGCAGGCGGCCAGCGACCTGGAATGGCTGATCGGCATTGTCCCGTACCTGCGCCGCACGCGTCCGTACCGGCTGGCAGTGGTCGACTACGACGATCTGATGGACGAACCGGTCAAGCACCTGACCCGGCTGGCCGGCGCGCTGGACCTTCCGCGCTCCAGCGCCGACGGCGAACGGATCAGGGACTACGCTGAGCGCTTTCTCGACCCGGGACTGCGTCACACCCGTTTCAGCGACGCCGACCTGGACGCCAGCGAGGGACTCAACCCGATCGTGCGCAACGCCTATCGACTGCTGCGACAGCGCTCGCTGCTGGACCCTGGCACAACGGACGAAGTGTTCTGGCAACAATGGCGCGAAGTCGAGCGCGACCTGCAGGCGCTGGCCCCCATTCTCGACCTGATCGATCTGCGCGAGAACGAGCGTAGACGCGCCATCACCAGCCTCAAGGGACCGCTTCAGTCCTTCGCCCTGCTCGAGCCCTGGTGGAAAAACCGCTAAGCTCAGGACCACGGCAACCCGCAAGCGGCGAGGCTACCTGGAGGATTCTGGATAATGACCGCAAGACTTTCGATCGTATGGACAATCTGGCTGACTTTTCTGCTATCCGGCGGTGGCGCAATGGCTGAGCCGCTCACACTCGACGAACCCACCGCGGCCCGGTTCGCCGGCCTGGCCCTGGCCTGCGTGGACCGCGAATACCCCAACCAGATCCGCCACGTCATGACCGGCGATGACGATGCCGGCACACCCCGCCAGTTGACCCCCAGCTTTTACGGCTGCTTCGACTGGCATTCGGCCGTGCACGGGCACTGGCTGCTGGCGCGCCTGAGCCGGCTGTTCCCGGACGCCGAGTTCGTATCCGAGGCCCGAACCAGGCTGGCGGCCAACCTGACCCGCGACAAGCTGCTGGCCGAAGCCGCCTACATGGCCCACCCCGAGCGGGCCGGCTTTCAGCGTCCCTACGGACTGGCCTGGCTGTTGCAGCTGGTCGCCGAGCTGGACGAGTGGGACGACCAGCAGGCCCGTGACTGGCGCGCATGGCTTGAGCCCGCCGAGCAGATCGCGGTGTCGCGCCTGAACGACTGGATACCGCTACTGCATTATCCGATCCGCGACGGCGAACATTCGCAGACCGCCTTTGCCTTCGGCCTGATCCATGACTATGCGCGGCAGATGAAGGATCAGCGCACCCTGGACCTGCTCGCCGATGCCGCCGAGCGCTTCTACCGCGCCGACCGCGACTGCCCCATCCACTACGAGCCTTCGGGCCATGATTTCCTCTCGCCCTGCCTGGCCGAGGCCGATTTCATGCGCCGGGTGCTCTCAGCCGATGACTTCGCGGCCTGGCTGGGGGATTTCCTGCCGCGCATCGGCCAGGACGACTGGCTACCGGTGGCCGTGGTCACCGACCGCGAGGACGGCAAGCTCGCCCACATCGACGGGCTGAACCTGTCACGGGCCTGGATGCTCAAGGGCATGGCCCATGGTCTGCCCGAAACCGATGACCGTCGCGATACCCTGCTGGCATCGGCCGAAGCCCACGCCCGGGCCGGCCTGGAAGGGGTGACCGATGAGTTCTACGCCGGCAGCCACTGGCTGGCCAGCTTTGCCACCTACCTGACCAGCCAGCGCGG
>REEW01000205.1 GCA_007694885.1 Wenzhouxiangella sp.
CATGAACAGCTACGCCGTCATCGATTTCGAGACCACCGGCCTGTCGCCGGCGCACGGGGCGCGGCCGACCGAGATTGCGGTGGTGCTGGTCAGCGGCGGCGAGATCGTTGATCGCTACCAGAGCCTGATGAACCCGGGCGTGCCCATTCCGTACGATATCCAGGCGTTTACCGGGATCAGCAACGCGATGGTGCGCAGCGCGCCTTCGGTTGCCGAGGTGATGGCCGAGGCAGTGCGCTTTGCCGGCGGCCGGCCGATTGTGGCCCACAACGCGGCTTTTGATCGAAAGTTCTGGGAAGCGGAGACGGGCGCGGATCGGGCGCGGCGCAGCGAGACCTTTCTGTGTTCGCTGCTGCTGGCCAGGCGCCTGTTTCCGGCAGCGCCGAACCACAAGCTGGCAACGCTGGTTCGGTCGCTGGGATTGCCGGTGGCGGGCCGTTTCCATCGCGCGCTGGCCGACGCCGAGTGCACGGCCCACCTGTTCATCCGCCTGCAGCAGGAGATCGAGCATCTGTTTGGTATCCGCGACTGGGATTGCGGCCTGCTGTTGCAGATGCAGGCGGCGAATCGACGCCAGTTGGCGCGCTGCGTGCGCACGTACATAGCGCAGGTATAGCCAGGGTAGGCGGTTGGTTTGAATCGGCCGGGCCGAGGCCGAGGCCGGCGTCAGCCAAGCCCTGGCGGATGCCGCGGGCGAATGCCCAGCGAGGTGAGATCAGGATGGGCCGGGTCGGCGATCTTGTCGGTGCGCATCAGCCGGACCTGGTCGCGGCAGATCGGAGCGCCGGGCATCAGCCCGGCCACGCTGGCCAGCAGCATGGCCGCCCAGTGGGGCAGGGGCAGCAGGCGGCAGCGCAACCCGGCCTGGTCGCGCAGGGCGGCCAGCAGGTCGATCAGCCGCCAGACTTTCGGCCCGGCGGCCTGGATGACGGGCGGCGGGTCTGAGGTCTGATTCAGCAAACCGTAGAGGGCCTGGCTCAGGTCGTCGATATGGACCGGCTGAACCCGGGTGTCGGGGCCGATCACGGGCAGGATCGGCAGCTTGCGCATCAGGCCGAGCATGTCGGTGGAAAAGTGATCGCCGGGACCGAGCACCAGGCTGGGCCTGACAATACAGGCACCGGGGAATGCCTGCCGCACGCGCTCTTCGCCCTCGGCCTTGGTCTGGTCGGACCAGGCCGGGGCGTTGCGGCTGGCGCCCAGCGCCGACAGGTAGATGAACCGGGTCAGGCCCTGCTCGCTTGCAAGCTCGGCGCAGCGCTGTGCGCCGAGCACGTGCAGCTTCAGAAAGTCGGCTCGCCTGCGGCCCTGCACCTGGCCGGGCAGGTAAACGGCCGCATCGGCGCCGGCCAGCGCCTCGCGCAAGGCTTGTGGATCGCCCACGTCGGCCGATCGTCGCTCGAGCCCCTGGGGCAATTCCTGGGCAGATTCGGCGTTGCGCGCAACGGCACGGACTTCGACGCCATCGGCGAGCAGCCGCGCAATCAGCGCGCGGCCGACAAAGCCCGTCCCGCCGATCAGGGTTGCGCGTTGCAGGGTCATATCGGGCAATGCTCCCTTGCGTTTCGGGTCCATCCGCCGGCGCGGATGGACCCCTGATCGGCCGGACGGTTTGTTTTCGAGTCTAACCGCCCTCAGGCAGCTTCGACAATCCGGTCAGCGGCGTGCTCGACCAGATCGGAAGCGCCGTGACGACGAAGGAGTCTTCGCTGGTTAGTCCCACGGCATGTCGTGCACTTGCCGCCAGCCCAGACAGTCGACTTTTGCGCGGCGTTGCTTTTCGTCGCCGCCATAGACCAGGCGCATGGAAAGCTTTGGGGCGAGCGAGATCGAGGCCATGCGCTCGCTGAAGGTGCCGAGGTGTTTGAGGAAGTCCGGCTGCAGCGTGGCGCCGGACTTGGCTTCGCAGGCGATCAGCCGATTGCCGGACTGCAGCAGGATGTCGATTTCGGCGCCGCGGGCTTCGCGATAGTGCAACAGTTCTGGCCGGCGGCCGCGATGGCTGTGGTGCTTGTAGATTTCGCTGGCCACCCAGCTTTCGAAGATGGCGCCGCGCAGGGGGTGGTGACGCAGTTCATCGGCGGTGCGGATGCCCAGCAGATGGCAGACCAGGCCGGAGTCGAGAAAATGCAGTTTGGGCCGCTTGACCAGCTGCTTGCGAATATTGCGGTGCCAGGCCGGGCACTGAATGACCAGAAAGCTGGTTTCCAGGATCGACAGCCAGGCGCGGGCGGTGTTGTGCGAGATGCCGGCATCCGCGCCCAGCGCGCTCAAGTTGATTTCCTGAGCGGTATGCGCCGCGCATAGTCTGAGGAAGTTGGTAAATGCGCTCAAGCTGGATACGTTGGCGATCTGGCGTACGTCACGCTCGACGTAAGTGGCCAGGTAATCAGCCAGCCAGCGTTCCGGCGCCAGGCCGCGATCATGAATGCGGGGATAGCCGCCGGCAAACAGCACGGCGAAAAGGTGTTCCGGAGCGATGCCGAAGTCTGGATATTCTTCCAGGCTCAGCGGCAGCAATTGCAGTACAGCCGTTCGGCCGGCCAGGGATTGGTTGATGGAGGCAGACAGGCCAAAGTGCTGCGAGCCAGTCAACAAATAGCGGCCCGGCGCGCCGTCCTCGTCGACGGCTTCCTGAATGTAGCCGAGCAGTTCGGGTACATGCTGGATCTCATCCAGAATCAGGCCGTCGGGATATTCAGCCAGCAGGCCACGCGGGTCCTGCCGCGCAAACTCGCGCCGGTCCATCGGCTCGAGATTGACGTAAGCAAAGTCGGGAAATACCGCCCGGCACAGCGTGGTTTTTCCCGACTGACGCGGGCCGGTGACGGTCAGCACGGGGTATTGCCGGGCTAGTTCTCGCAGAGTCGAGGCAAATCGCCTGGGGCGCGTCATGCATAAATTGTAAATAGTCATTACATTTTATGCAAATGTCGTTCGGTGGCTCGCGTCCTGTGCCTATCCTGGAGTGAGAAGCTTACGCCAGCCCTCCATCCCCAAGCGGCGCAGCGTTTCGATGTTGCGCTCGTAGATCAGGTCGGGATTGGCCAGCTTGTCGGTAACCGCCTCGATGCTGGCTTCGCGCAGCAGATGCAGCATGGGGTAGGGCGATCGGTTGGTGCAGTTGGCCGGGTCGTCTCGATGGCTGATGCCTGTTTTTCAGGCTCTGACATCACCGCATTCTAGCGATAAAGGGCCCCGCGTGGCCTGAGTTCCGAGCGCTGGCCGGGATGTTGATCACGCCCGGCATGTGGGCTAAAGTAGCGATAATTATAGCTATCAAAACCTGCCATGAAAACAGTGCAAATGACCCTGGACGAGGAACTGGTCCGCGAGGTGGACGAGGCGGTGGGTCAGCTGGGAACCA
>REEW01000104.1 GCA_007694885.1 Wenzhouxiangella sp.
CGCTGCCGGAGTCCGGTGTGGCGGTAACGTTTTCGGTCTGAAGATCGTTATGCCCGATGTAGTAACCGGAGTCGATGACGCAAATGGTGCGGTTACCCGCCAGGCCATCGAGGACCTGGTCGGCCTGGACCATGGTGATGCCGTAGGGCACCTCGTCGGCCATCAAGTACACGCGGCTGTCCGGTTCGATCTGGACCACGTTCGGGTTGTTCTGGAGACCGTTCAGGGCCTGGGCGGGCAAGCTCACAGCCACGGCATTGACGCCACGATTGGTCAGATCCACCTTGATTTCGCCGCCTAAAGCCTGCACGGCGGCCTTGCCCTGACCGGCGCCGCCGGGGGCGAACTGGATGATGTAGCGATTGTCGTCGGCCAGGGCAGCGGCGCTGCCCATGGTCAGGCCGGCGGCAGCCACAAGGGCGGGTACAAGCCGTTTCAGATTCTTCATCGGATTCCCTCTGGACTGGGTTGAGATGGGTTGAATATCCATATTCGGAACCAGCGCTGATCTGGTCCGGACCAGCGATCCTCGTCCAAGTACGGGGCGAAAGTCAAGGAAATGGCTGAATTCGGGCTGAAATCCGAATTTCCATCTGAATCAGCGGCTTGATGTGTGACAACGCTCTCATTGGCGGGCGCGCAGAATACTCCGTCGGCCAATTTTTTAACAATGTCCGGTCAACCTTGTTCGCCAAACAGCATCGACGAGCGGTAATACCCCCGTGATCAGTCGACACCTTGCTCTTGACGTCTCTGCTAAGTTGACAGCTTCACCACGACCGATCCATCAGGCATGTCTCCAGTAGCTCTCAGGTTCGACAACAGCTACGCCCGGCTCCCGGACGTCTTCCACAGCCGCCAGGATCCAACGCCCGTGGCCAGGCCGGAGCTGATCGCGCTCAACCGGGAACTGGCCGAGTCGCTGGGACTGGACCCGGACTGGCTGGCAGGCGAAGAAGGTCTGGCCATGCTGTCCGGAAACCGCCTGCCGGCCGGGGCCCAACCGATTGCCATGGGGTACGCCGGGCACCAGTTCGGCCACTGGGTCCCGCGCCTGGGCGACGGGCGCGCGCTGCTGATCGGCGAGATCATCGACAGGGAAGGAATCCGGCGCGATGTCCAGCTGAAGGGCTCGGGGCCAACGTCGTTTTCCCGTCGTGGCGATGGCCGCTCGTCGATCGGACCGGTGGTCCGCGAGTACCTGGCCAGCGAATTCATGCACGCGCTCGGCATTCCCACGACCCGCGCGCTGGCCGCGGTGGCCAGCGGAGAAAAGGTCATGCGCCAGCAAGTCGAGCCAGGCGGCATCCTGTGTCGGGTCGCCAGCAGCCACGTCCGGGTCGGCACTTTCGAATTCTTCGCCCGCAGCGGGCGGGTCGACGAAGTTCGCACGCTGGCCGACTACGTCATCGAGCGCCACTACCCGGATTGCCGGGACGAAGCGAATCCCTACCAGGCCCTGCTCTTGCAGGTCATCGACCGCCAGGCCCGGCTGATCGCGGACTGGCTGCGGGTCGGCTTCATCCATGGCGTGATGAACACCGACAACTGTTCGGTTGTCGGCGAAACGATTGATTACGGTCCGTTCGGCTTCATCGATGCCTTCGATCCGGCCACGGTGTACAGCTCCATCGACCACGGCGGCCGCTATGCCTACAACCAGCAGCCGGCGATCGCCCACTGGAACCTGGCGCGGCTGTGCGAGTGCCTGCTGCCGCTGCTCGACGCGACCCGGGAAACCGCCGTCGAGATTGCCAACGAGTTGCTCCAGGTCTTTCCGACTCGTTTCGAATCGTATTTCCATCCCGCCTTGGCCGCCAAGATCGGCCTGGATCCGGACAAGGTGGAGAACGCCCGCCTGGCGCTGGACCTGATGGACGCAATGGCCAGCGGCGAGGCCGACATGACCCTGGTGTTTCGCGGTCTGGGCGAACTGCCGGCCGCCGGACCGGAACAGGACGAACCGGTCCGGGAACTGTTCAGCGATCCGTCCCTGTTCGACCGCTGGGCCGAGCGCTGGCGGCAAAGCCTGGCGGCGGAGAATCGGCTCGATGATCAGCAGCGGCGGGCGCAAATGCAGCGGGTCAACCCGGCTTTCATCCTGCGCAACCACCTCGCCCAGCAGGCCGTGGACGCCGCCATCCAGGCACTCGACTTCGAACCCATGCGGCGCCTGCACGCCGTCCTGGCCCGCCCATTCGACGACCAGCCAGACGCTGCCGACCTGGCCCGCCCGCCGGCACCGGAAGAACGCGTTCTGACCACGTTCTGCGGCACCTGAATCCATCGGCAATTGCGCCGCACTATGTCAAACTGGGCGTCATGCACGCACCAGAATCCTCAAGGCCTATTCCATGAGAGCCATCGCGCTGCTCGCGGCTGTGCTGATCTTCAGCCCCGGGCCGGCCCTGGCCGAGGAAAACGAGCTGTCCGAAGTTCTTCTGGAATTCCAACGCCTTGGAACCGAGCAACCCGCGGCCGCCCTGGAGTTGCTGGATCGCACCCTCGGCCAGGGCGAGCCGGATCTTGCCGGAGAAAGCGACCCGGAGAGTCTGGCTGAGCTGTATCGCTTGCGCACCTCGCTTCGGCGCAGCAAGGGAGATTACCCATTGGCCATGGCCGACGCCCAGCGCCTGGGGCTGTTGGCGCACCAGCTCGGCGACATCGGCATGGAGGCCCAATCCCTGTTTCTGCAAGGCACCGTCGAGGCCGAACAGGGTCGCTATGGCGCGGCCATGGAACATTTCCACGCGGCCCGCGGGCTGCTGGAGACCGCGGATCATCCCGGTCAGCTGGCCAGAATCTACAACGCCATCGGCGTCACCCACAACTTTGCCGAACACTCGGCTCGGGCACGCGAATATTTTGAGCTTGCCCTGGCAAGCGCCCGACAAGCCGAAGACGATTTCCTGATCGCCACCTACACGGGCAACCTGGCAACCGTGATTGCCGCCACGGAAGGTCCCGAAGCCGCCCTGCCGATGCAGCGCGAGGTCTACGCCGCAGGCGAGCGCCTTGGCGACGCCTCGATGCAAATCGTGGCCATGGCCAACATCTGTAATCTCCTGGTCGACAGCGGGCGTCTGGAAGAAGCCGACCGAACCTGCCCGGAAGCCATGGCCGAAGTGGACAGGCTAGAGGGCAGCCGAGTGCGGGCCGGCATTCGCATGGCTGTGGGCAAGCTCAGGGCTAAGCAGGGTCAACTCGAGCAGGCCCTTGAGGTCTACGAAGAAGGCCTCGACATCGCCCGCGGCATTGTTCCCACCGTGCACCGTGATCTCCTGGAAGTGCTGGCTCAACTGCACGAACGCATGGACCATCCGCAAGCCGCGCTGGAGCGCTACCGCGAGCTGATTTCCCTGCACGACGAGAATCTGGAACGGGAACGCCAGGGTATGGTCGAGGAGCTCGAGATCCGCTATCAGATCGAACGCAGCGCAGCCGAGCTTCAGCTGCTGCGCCTGGACGCCGATCTGCAGGCCACCCAGATCCGCCTGCGCAATGCCCTTGTAATGGGGCTGGCCTTTTTACTGCTCATCGCCATTGCCGCTACCGGTGGCGCACTGCACGCCCATCGCATCCAGTCCCGCTTGCGCAAGGAGTTGGCCGCGCGCAACGACGAGCTGGAGCAGGCAGTCAGCCGGATCAGTGAGTTGGCGCGGCGCGACCCGCTGACCGGCCTGCTCAATCGACGCGCTCTGGAAGAGCTGGCTGAGCAGGAACTGGCCCGCAAGCGGCGTGAAGAAACACCGCTTTGCCTGGTGCTCGCCGACATCGATCTTTTCAAACCGATCAACGACCGCCACGGCCACTCGGTCGGCGACGAGGTGCTCAAAAGCCTGGCTCAGCGACTGCGCGAGTTGTTTCGCGCATCCGATCTGATTGCTCGCTGGGGCGGTGAAGAGTTTCTGTGCCTGCTGCCCAACACCTCGCTCGAGGAAGCCGTTGCGGCCATAGATCGTTTTCGCGCGGACCTGAAAGAGCACCCCATTCAGACCGGAATCGGGCCACTGGAAATCACGCTGACGTTCGGTTTGGCTGTAGTCGAGGATGATCTTCGCACGGCAATCCTGACCGCCGATCAAGCCATGTACCAGGGCAAGGCTGCCGGACGCGATCGTTTGGTCGTCAGTTCAGGACCCGATCAAGACCACCATGGATAAAGACCAGCGCGAATGGCCGGAACTGGTCCGGCTCAAGGAACAGCTTCGAAGATTTGTCGGCGAGCGCGACTGGGACCAGTTCCAGTCGCCGAAAAACCTGGTCATGGCGCTGGCCGGCGAGGTCGGCGAACTGCTGGAGCATTTTCAGTGGCTCAGCGAAGAACAGAGCAGGTCGCTGCCGGACGAAGAACTCGAGGCGGTGGCCATGGAACTGGCCGATATCCAGATCTACCTGGCCAATCTTTCCTCGCGCCTGGGCATCGCGCTGGGTCCGGCGGTTCAGCGCAAGATGCAAATCAACGCAGACAAGTATCCGGTGGCCAAGGCGAAGGGACGGGCAACCAAGTACAACCGCCTGGACTAGGGAGCTTATGAATAACTCTGCGCGGGCGCTACGGCGCCTTTGCGGGAGGCTCCCTGGTCGCCGGCCACCGGCAAGCGTGCTGCCCGGTCGTGCGGGCGATGGAAGTCCAGCGCCGGCCCGGTGGGGATGATGTAGTGCGGGTTGATCGTGTCGTGGCTGCCGTAGTAGTGCATCTTGATGGCCCGGAACTCGACGGTTTCGGCGATGCCCGGCATCTGGTAGAGCTCGCGCAGGTAGTTCGACAGATGGTGATAGTCGTCGATGCGCCGGATGTTGCACTTGAAGTGGCCGACGTAGACCGCGTCGAAGCGGATCAGGGTGGTAAACAGGCGCCAGTCGGCCTCGGTGAGGCGATCACCGCACAGGTAGCGCCGTGCTTCAAGGCGTTCTTCGAGCATGTCCAGGGTCTCGAACAACGGGATGACCGCTTCTTCGTAGGCTTCCTGGGTGGTCGCGAAGCCGGATTTGTAAACGCCGTTGTTGACCTTGTCGTAGACCACCGCGTTGATCTCGTTGATCTCTTCGCGCAGGGCTTCGGGGTAATAGTCAGCGGGTGCCGCACCGACACCGTCGAAGGCTGAATTGAACATGCGGATGATGTCGGCCGATTCGTTGCTGACGATGGTGGCGCGCTTTTTGTCCCAGACGACAGGCACGGTCACCCGGCCGGAGTAGTCGGACTTGGCCGAGGTGTAGACCTGGTGCATGAACTCCGCGCCGTGGATGGGATCGGCGATGACCTTGTAGCCCGGTCGGAACGTCCAGCCGTGCTCGCGCATGATGGGGTTGACCACGGAAACGCTGATCATGTCTTCGAGTTTTTTCAGCTTGCGAAAGATCAGCGCACGGTGCGCCCACGGACAGGCGTAAGCCACGTACAGGTGATAGCGGTCGGGCTCGGCAGCGAATCCGCCGATGCCGTCCGGCCCGGCCTGGCCGTCGGCGGTGATCCAGTTGCGGAAGGCTGCGGCGGAACGCTCGAAACGCCCGCCGGTCGAGTCGGTGTCGTACCACTGATCCTGCCACTGCCCATCAACCAGTAATCCCATGATGCGATTCTCTTGCTTTCAGCCTGAATTGGTTGCAAGTGTAACAATCTTGGGCTCTGCGGCCTGAGCAAACGCCGGGAACGTTTCGGGCTCTACAGTCTGTTGAGTTCCTGCTTGACCTGGCGTGCGTAGGATCCGCCGAACAAGTTGGCGTGGTTGAGCAGGTGGTAGAGCTGGTACCAGCGTCGGCGTTCCTGCCAGCCGTCGGGCAGTGGCCAGGCGCTGTCGTAGGCGCGGAAAAAAGCAGGCGAAAAGCCACCGAACATCGCCGCCATGGCCAGGTCGCATTCGCGATCGCCGTAGTGCACGGCCGGATCGTAGATCACCGGCTGACCATCTGGCAGACCGGCCGCGTTTCCCGACCAGAGATCGCCGTGCAGGAGCGAGGCGGGCGGACGATGGCTGCCCGCCCGGCGCTCCCAGCTTCGGAGCACCGCATCAATATCGGCACAAGCCTCGGGGTGGCGGCGGCGCAGAAGGGCCAGCTGGGACGCCAGGCGCTGGTCGCGAAAAAAGCGGCACCAGTCCTCGCCAAAAGCGTTGGCTTGGGGGGTCAGACCGATGTAGTTGTCGCTGTGCCAGCCAAAGGCGGGGCCGCTGGCGCGATGCAGGTTTGCCAGCTCGTGGCCAAGGGCGGCGTCGGTGACGGCGCCGCGTGCTTTTAAGTCCAGGTACTCCAGCGCCAGCCAGGCCAGCCCGTGGACTTCGCCATGCCCCAGGACGGCCGGAACGCGCACCGCCCCGGCCGCAGCCAGGGCGCCCAGGCCGTCGCATTCCGCGGCCAGCACGCCGGCCTTTCCGGCCGGTACGGTTTTCACGAACGTCCGGGTTGATCCGGCCACAAGCTCAACGGCTTCGGCGATGCTGCCGCCGCCGACCGGCCGGCTGTTCAGCCGGTCCGTTTCCAGCCCCAACTGCGAGGCGATGCGGCGGGCAGTGTTTGCATGCAGTGTCATCAGGACGGCCTGCGCTTGCTATTTGCCAATGCAGAAACCGGAAAAGATTCGGCCCAGCAGTTCATCGGCGCTCATCGTGCCGGTGATTTCGGCCAGGGCATCGGCGGCCTGGCGCAGTTCCTCGGCCAGCAGTTCGCCCGATCCGCTGGCGGCCAGCTCGGCGCGGCCACGGCGCACGCAATCCAGCGCTGCGGCCAGCTGGTCGACGTGACGCTGGCGGGCGGAAAACTCACCCCCTGCCGCCTCGCTCAGGCCCAGCTCCGCGGCAACCTGCTGCTCGAGCAGGGCGAGGCCTTCGCCGGTGGCGGCCGACAACCAGACCTGGCGACCCTGGCAACGGGGAGGCAGCCCGGTCAGGTCGATCTTGTTGTGAATGCTGAACATCGGCACATTGGCGGGCAGACCCGGCGGCGGCTGGGCCTGGTCGGCCGCGCTGTCGACCACCCAGAAGATCAGGTCGGCAGCCTGCATCTCGTGCCGGGCGCGCTTGACGCCTTCGGCCTCGATCAGGTCGCGGGTCTCGCGCAGGCCGGCGGTATCGGCCAGGGTCACGGCCAGCCCGGCGATGCTGATGGTTTCACGCAGCACGTCGCGGGTGGTGCCGGGTGTGGCGGTAACGATGGCGCTGTCACGTCGGGCCAGGGCATTGAGCAGGCTGGACTTACCGGCGTTGGGCGGGCCGATGATGGTGATGCGCACACCGTTGGTGAGGAGGCGCCCGCTGTCGGCCCGGGCCAGCAGTTGTTCCAGCCGCTCGATCAGACCGTCGGCTCGGGCCAGCACCTGGCCGTCGGCCAGGAAATCCACGTCTTCGTCGGGAAAATCCAGCGCCGCTTCGATCCAGACCCGGAGTTCGACCAGGGCGGCAGTGAGCTCGTCCACGCGTCGGGAAAACTCTCCTTCCAGACTGCGCTGGGCCGCGCGAGCCGCTGTTTCAGTGCCGGCGGCAATCAGATCGGCCACGGCTTCGGCCTGGGCCAGGTCCATGCGATCGTTGAGGAAGGCTCGCTGGGAAAATTCGCCGGGTCCGGCCCGGCGCGCGCCGCCGTCGGTGCACGCTGTCAGCAGCAGCTCGAGAACCACGGGCGATCCGTGCGCGTGCAGCTCGACCACGTCTTCCCCGGTAAACGAGGCCGGCGCGGCGAAACACACAATCAGGCCTTCGTCGATGACGCCGCCGGAGCCATCCCGGAACTTGCGCAGGGCGGCCACGCGCGCAGGCGGCAGCGATCCGGCCAGGCGCTCGGCGATGGGGAAACTTTCAGGACCGGACAGGCGGATCACGCCGACCCCGCCGCGGCCGGGCGGGGTGGCGATGGCGCAGATGGTGTCAGCCTTCCCGCTCAAGTCGTTTGAGGATGTACCACTGCTGGGCCAGCGAAACACCCGCGTTGGTCGCCCAGTACAGCACCAGCCCGGCCGGGAACAGCGCGAACAGGAACGCAAACACCACCGGCAGCCACATCATGAGCTTGCGCTGCATCGGGTCCATGCCCGCCGTGGGCATCAGGCGCTGGGTAACGATCATGAAGATGCCGTTGAGTACCGGCAGGATGAAGTACGGATCCGGCCGGCTCAGGTCAGGCACCCACAGGAAAGAGGTCTGGCGCAGCTCGACCGATTCCAGCAAAACCCAGTACAGGGAGATGAAAATCGGAATCTGGACCAGGATGGGCAAGCAGCCGCCGAGCGGGTTGACCTTTTCTTTCTTGTAGATGTCCATCATCGCCTGGCCGAACTTCTGGCGATCGTCGCCGTAGCGCTCTTTGAGCTGCTGGATGCGCGGCTGCAGCTTGCGCAGCTTGCCCATGGAACGGAACTGGGCTTCGGTCAGCTTGTAAAACACCAGCTTGATCAGCAGGGTCAGGACCACGATCGACCAGCCCCAGTGGTTGATGACCGAGTGAATCTTGTCGAGCACCCAGAACAAGGGCTGGGACAGGACGCGGAACCAGCGGTAGTCGACGGTCAGGACCAGGCCGTCGGCCACTTCGTTGAGCCGGTTCTGCAACTTCGGCCCGGCATAAAGACGTGCGGTGAAACTATGGCTTGTCTGGTCGGCAACCGTGACCTGCGGCGAGGTCGCCGAGACCACGAAACGCGGCAGGCGATCGTCGGATACGTAACGAGTCGCGTAGCGGTGAACCTGCTGTTCAGGCGGAATCCAGGCGGCCAGGAAGTAGTGCTGAATGAAGGCCATCCAGCCGTCCTCGAAGGTGTCGCTGTGATTGCGCGAGCGAATATCGGAAAACGACAGCTTGCGCATGCCATCACTTGGGCTGAACCAGGCCGCACCGCTGTAGCTGAAGCGCTCCGGGTTGGTGAAAGCAGGACCGGCATCGCTGAAATCGGGCTCGGTGCGCTGAAGCTGGATGTAACGGGCTCCGCGCCAGTCCGTGCCGGTGCGGTTGCGGACGTCGAATTCCAGATCGATGACGTAGTCGCCGCGGTGGAAAATCCAGGTGGCGACCACCTCCAGGCCAGACTCGTCGCGCCAGGTCAGGGGAACTTCCAGGCGATCGCTGCCTTCGGCCAGCTCGTAGTGGTCGCGCTCGAACTCCCAGCGGCTGGTGTGGTTGGGCGCCGGCAGACCGTCTGCCAGCAGGCCGGCCTGGGCAACGAACAGATCGGGTAAATCCTCGACCAGCAAGACGAATGGCTCATCGGGTCGGTCGACCTCGACCGGGTAGTCCTTCAGGCGCAGATCCACGAGCGTGCCGCCATTGGCGTCGATATCGACCACCAGCACATCGGTGATGACTTCGATTCGGCGGCTGGCGCGAATCTCCGAGGGCGCCGGAGTCGCCGGTTCGCCGGCCGGAGCTTCCTGCAGGGTGGGCAGTTCGGGCAGATCGGCCGCCGTTGGCGCACGTGTTTCAGCGGACGGATCGGCCGGGTCTTCGATGGCGTCACCCTCAGGCGGCGGCGGGGCAACGTATTCGCGCTGCCACTCCAGGAAGAGCATGAAGCCCACAATGCCCAGCATCAGGATGAAAAAGAACCTAGTATTCATGGAGTTGAGTTAAAACGCTGCCATAGTTGTTCCAGCGCCGAGCGCAGGGCGGGACGATCGAGTTCAGCGGCGGCCGGACGGGCCAGGACCACGTAATCCTGGGCCGGAAGACGAGCGCGACGGTGACGGAATGTTTCACGGATCTGGCGCCGAATCCGGTTTCTGACGACCGCCCGGGTCGAGACCCGTCTGGAGACGGCCATCCCCAGCCTGGGCTGCTCGGACGGCGCCGAATGAATCCGGAAATACGCGTTACCGCAAACCTGACGTGCCTGGAAGACCCGCTTGAACGCCGGCCCGGTGAGCAGGCGTGCCGAGCGCGGCAGACCGTGCACGCCAATCCGTCAGCGGCTGTTGCTCGAAGCCAGGCGCTTGCGACCCTTGGCCCGACGCGCATTGATGATGGCACGGCCGGCCGGAGTGGCCATCCGGGCGCGGAATCCATGGCGCCGGGCGCGTTTGATTCTGCTGGGTTGAAAAGTGCGTTTCATGACGATTGTCCTTGGAGCCTTGAGAACTCTACAATGTAAGATTGCAACGATGAAAAGCGCCTACGGTGACGGGGCGCGATAAACCCGCAACAAAAGACGTCAAGCATAGCGTTTCGGCTGGGATCAAGTCAATGCTTTTGACGACTGGTCGTTGGGTGTCAAAACACCCGACGGTCGCCTGAACTGGAGTGGCATGAGCAATTCGCTGAACCCCGAAACCGATCCCGCCCTTTGGCAGCAGTGCCTGAGCCGGCTTGAACGCCAGGTTCCTCTCGACGAACTCAACACCTGGCTGCGCCCCCTGCGCGTGCTTGAAAGCGGCGGCGAGCGCTTTCGCCTCAGCGCCCCCAACGATTTCGTCCGCGACCAGGTCGAAAACCATTACCTGGGCATGATCCGCGATTTCCTCGGCGGACAGGGCTATGATCGCGCCAACATCGTGGTCGTGGTCGAGGACACGCCGACTCACCATCGGCCCGCTCGGCCGCAGGCGGCAAGCGGCGAACGGGTCGGGCTGGACGATCGCTACCAGTTCGACAATTTCGTTCTCGGCAAATCCAACGAGCTGGCGTTCGCCGCAGCCCGCCAGGTGGCAAAAAATCCCGGGGCGGTTTACAACCCGCTGCTGCTGTACGGCTCCACCGGGCTGGGCAAAACCCACCTGCTGCATGCGGCCGGCCAGTTCATTGCCGCGGCCAACCCGACGGCCCGTATTCTGTTTTTGCATTCGGAGAAATTCGTCTCGGAAATGATTCAGGCCCTGCGTAGGGACAGCATCGACCAGTTCAAGCGGCGCTACCGCTCGGTCGATACCCTGCTGATCGACGACATCCAGTTTTTTGCAGGCAAGGATCGCTCCCAGGAAGAGTTTTTCCATACTTTCAACAGCCTGCTTGAGTCACGCCAGCAGATCATTCTCACTTGCGACCGTTACCCGAAGGAAGTCGACGGCATCGAGTCGAGGCTGCGCTCACGGTTCGGCTGGGGGCTGACGGTCTCGATTGAACCGCCGGACTTCGAGACGCGGGTGGCGATTCTGCAGAAAAAAGCCGCTGAACGTGGCCTGGAGCTGGACGAGCAGGTGGCCTTCCTGATTGCCAAGCGCATGCGCTCGAACGTGCGCGATCTGGAAGGGGCGCTGAATTCTCTCATTGCCAACGCCCGTTTTTCCGGGCGCGTCATCGATCTGGACTACACCCAGGAAATTCTGCGCGACGTGCTGGCTGTCCACGACCGTCTGATCACGATCGAAAACATCCAGAAGACGGTGGCTGATTTTTACAAATTAAGGGTCGCCGACCTGCTGTCGAAGCGGCGGACCCGCTCGATTGCCAGACCCCGTCAGATGGCGATGTTTCTGTCCAAGGCGCTGACCGACCATTCGCTGCCGGAAATCGGCAATGCCTTTGGCGGGCGCGACCATACGACGATCCTGCATGGCTGTCGTAAAATCGAGAGTTTGTGCGAGACTGACGGGCGACTGCGCGAGGAGAGAGCCCGACTGATGCGGGAGTTATCCAGCTAAAGGTGCTAACAAGCGGTGATCAACTTGTGGATAATCGGGGACGAAATAGTTATCCACAATTCGCCCACAGCATGAGGGCGTTGTTCAGTGGCTAGAAGGTTTAACGTAACACATTGAATTTAAGAGGGAATACAGGGTTTCCACAGTATCAACAGGCCCTACTGCTACTGATGTTTCTTCTTTTATATACAAACAACAGCAATGAACGCCGGGATTCACCCGTCATGAATCAGGACTTGCCAAGGAGCCATCATGAAATTCTCGATTCCACGTGAGGCCTTGTTGGCCCCCATCGCCCAGGTCGTCAACGTGGTCGAGCGCAGGCAGACGTTGCCGGTGCTGGCCAACTTTCTGATCGAGGCCGTGGAGGACGGTCTGCGGATCACAGGGACCGATATGGAGGTCGAGCTGATCGCTCGGGCCAAAGCGGAAGTGGCGCAGACGGGGAGCATTACGGTACCGGCCCGCAAGCTGGTCGATATTTGCCGGGCCCTGCCGGAAGGCGTTCAGATCAACGTTCAGCTCAACCAGGACAAACTGGCCCTGCACGCCGGGCGCAGCCGCTTTACCCTGGCCACTCTGCCGGCCAGCGAGTTCCCGGCCAGTGATCAGGCCGACAGCCTGCAGACCTACCAGATCACCCAGGGCCGCCTGCGCTGGCTGGTGGAAAAGACCAGTTTCGCCATGGCCCATCAGGACGTGCGCCACTACCTCAACGGGCTACTGCTGGAGTTCCGTGAGGGAGCGGTAAGAGCCGTGGCCACGGACGGTCATCGGCTCGCCCTGGCCGAAGCCGAGGCGCCGATCAGCGGGGAGGTGCGCAGCCTGATCGTGCCGCGAAAAGGTGTGCTGGAGCTCAACCGCGTGCTCGAAGACAGTGATGAACCGCTCAATCTCGTGGTCGGCCAGGGCTTTCTGCGCGTTGACCGGGAACGGATCGTGATGACCACCAAGCTGATCGACGGCCGCTTCCCCGATTACGAGGCGGTCATACCCATGGCCACGGATCAGTCGCTGGTCGCGGATCGCCACACGATCGTCGACGCGCTGCAGCGGGTCGCCATCCTGTCGAACGAAAAGTATCGGGGGGTGCGCCTGGAGATGACGCCGGGAGTACTTCGAATCGTGGCCCACAACCCGCAGCAGGAAGAAGCCACCGAAGAGATCGAGGCCGAGCACACCTACGAGAGCCTGAAAGTCGGGTTCAACGTCAACTATCTGCTCGATGCGCTCGGTTCAATTGACGGTGGCAAGGTTCGCCTGGCCCTGCGGGATGCGAACAGCTCCTGCCTGGTCACGGCGACCGACAACGAGGCGGTGCGGCAAGTCGTGATGCCGCTCAAGCTCTGAATTTTCCCCGTTCTGCAGGCCTTGCACGCGATCGCGGCGGTCCGCTGCGATGACCCTGGATCGCCTGTCCATCCAGGGGGTTCGCAACCTCGAGCCGGTTGAGTTGTGTCCGGGAGCGGGTTTGAACTGGCTGTCCGGACCCAACGGAGCGGGCAAGACCAGTGTCCTGGAAGCGTTGTATGTGCTGGCCCGGGGGCGATCCTTTCGAACCCATCGGCTGTCCTCGGTCATCCAGCATGGCGTCCAGTCCTTGCGTGTGGTGGCGCGTCGTCTGGACGACCAGCGGCGCCTGGGGATGGAGCGGTCTGCGGACAGCTGGCGCGGCCGCATCGACGGTAGGGACTGTCAGCGCCTGAGCGAGTTTGCCGCAGCATTGCCGCTGGTGCTGATGGAGCCGGACAGCCATCGCCTGATCGATGGGGGACCCGATCACCGGCGCCAGTTCCTCGACTGGCAGTTGTTTCACGTGGAACCTTCCTACCTCGACACCTGGCGGCGCTATGCAAGGTTTTTGCGCCAGCGCAACGCGGCGTTGAAGGCGGGCGCGCCCGATCGGGTGCTGGAAGCGCTCGAAGGGCCGATGATTCGCGCCGGCGATCAGCTGAACCACTGGCGCGAAGGGCAGGTGGCCGCGGTCGCCGAATCCGTCACCCGGCTTGGCGCGGAGCTGGGGCTGCGGTTGCCGGGTGTGATTGAGCTCAATTATCGTCGCGGACACCCGCCGGATCAGGGTCTGGCCGAAAGCCTGGAGGAATTTCGTCAGCGCGACCGCGAGCTGGGTTACACCCGGCGTGGCCCGCACCGGGCCGACCTGCTCTTGAGCAGCGGCGGTCGGTCCGCTGCACAGGAGCTTTCTCGCGGACAGCAGAAGCTGCTGGCACTGCTGCTTTTGCTCGCGAAACTGGAACTGGTCGCCGAACAGGGTGAACGCAGGCCCATTCTCCTGCTCGACGACCCGGTCTCCGAACTGGATGACGCACATCTGGATCAACTGCTGGCATGGCTGAGCGCCCAGGCGGTCCAGGTCTGGGTCACTGCGACCTCGGAATGTCCTGTTCAGGCCACGATGTTCCACGTGGAACGGGGCCAAATTCGCTCGGTGGTATAATTCCAGTTCTGTTCAAGGCGCACTATCCATGACTCAAGAAAGCTACGGCTCCGGCAGCATCAAGGTCCTCAAAGGTCTGGATGCGGTTCGCAAGCGGCCCGGCATGTACATCGGCGATACCGATGACGGCACCGGGCTGCATCACATGGTTTTCGAAGTGGTCGACAACTCCATCGACGAGGCGCTGGCCGGCCACTGCGACGAAATCGACGTGATCCTGCACGATGATGGAACGGTCAGCGTGACCGATAACGGGCGCGGGATCCCGGTGGACCTGCACGAAGACGAGGGACGCTCGGCAGCCGAGGTCATCATGACCGTTCTGCACGCCGGTGGAAAGTTCGACGACAACTCCTACAAGGTCTCGGGCGGCCTGCATGGGGTGGGCGTCTCCGTGGTCAACGCGCTGTCCGAGCGTCTAGAGCTGGAAATTCATCGCCAGGGCCGGCGCTGGTACCAGGAATATCGCCATGGTGTGCCGACCGCACCGATGCAAACCACCGGTCCGAGCCAGAAGAGCGGCACCATGATCCGGTTTCTGCCCAGCCGGGAGACCTTCACCGACGTCGAGTTTCACTACGACATCCTGGCCAAGCGCCTGCGCGAGCTGAGTTTTCTCAACTCCGGCATCGCGATCAACCTGACCGACGAACTCAGCGGCAAGCAGGACCGGTTTCGCTACGAGGGCGGCATACGTTCCTTTGTCCAGCATTTGGGCGCGAAGAAAACGCCGCTGCATTCGAACACCCTGCATCTGGAATCCGACTACGATGGCATCACGGTCGAAGCGGCGCTGCAGTGGACCGATGCCTACCAGGAAAGCGTGTTCTGTTTCACCAACACCATTCCACAGCGCGATGGTGGCACCCACCTGGCCGGATTCCGCGCCGCCTTGACCCGCACCCTCAACGCCTACATCGAAGAGTCCGGCATTGCCAGGAAATCCAAGGTGCAGACCACCGGCGATGACTGTCGGGAAGGTCTGATTGCCGTGTTGTCGGTCAAGGTGCCCGATCCCAAATTCTCGTCCCAGACCAAGGACAAGCTGGTTTCCTCGGACGTCAAGCACGCGGTGGAGTCGGTTGTGGGTGAACACCTGCGCGACTTCCTGCTGGAAAACCCCTCTGACGCCAAGGTGATTACCGGAAAAGTGGTCGATGCCGCCCGGGCCCGTGAGGCGGCCCGCAAGGCTCGCGACATGACCCGGCGCAAAGGCGTGCTCGACGTGGCCGGTCTTCCCGGCAAGCTGGCCGACTGCCAGGAAAAGGATCCTGCGCTGTCAGAGCTGTTCATCGTCGAGGGTGACTCCGCCGGCGGCTCGGCCAAGCAGGGCCGCAACCGCAAGAACCAGGCGATCCTGCCGCTCAAGGGCAAGATTCTCAACGTGGAAAAAGCCCGCTTCGACAAGATGCTGGGTTCGGCCGAGGTGGGAACGCTGATCACGGCGCTGGGCACCGGCATTGGCCGCGACGAGTTCAACCCGGACAAGCTGCGCTATCACCGCATCATCATCATGACCGATGCCGATGTCGACGGCTCGCACATCCGCACGCTGCTGCTGACTTTTTTCTATCGCCAGATGCCCGAATTGATCGAGCGCGGCCACATCTACATCGCTCAACCGCCGCTCTACAAGATCAAACAGGGCAAGCAGGAGTGGTATCTCAAGGACGAAGCCGAGATGAACCGCTACATGCTGGACCGGGCACTGGACGGGGCTCGCCTGTATCCAGGCGAGGAAACGCCGCCCCTGCAGGACAGCGCGCTGGCCGAACTGTTGCGAAATTTCCAGCAGGCAGACCAGGTCAGCGATCGCCTGATCCTCCGCTACGACCCCGATGTAATCGGTCAAATAATTGATTTTGAAGCGTTTTCTCTGGATCCGTCATTTGACGTTGAAGGCTGGAGCGAACGACTGCGCCAGCGCCTGGAACGCGCTACCCCGGCTGGCGTGATCTGGCATATCAAGCCGCTGGGCGGTGGTGGCGTGGTGGTTTCCCGCCATGCCCAGGGCGTGGTCCAGGACACGATCCTCGATGAGGCCTTCTTCCGTTCGCCGGAGTATCGCCATCTGGCCCGCGTGGGTGCCGCGGTTGGCGACCTGTTCGAACCCGGGGCCCGGGTCGAGCGCGCCAACCAGTCGATCCGAGTCAGTCGCTTTGCCGAGGCCTACCGCTGGCTGATGGCCGAATCGCGGAAGGGACGCAGCTTCCAGCGCTTCAAAGGCCTGGGCGAGATGAATCCCGACCAGCTCTGGGATACCACCGTCAACCCGGAAACCCGGCGCCTGCTGAAGGTCACCATCGAAGACGCGGTGGCCGCCGATGCCATCTTTGCGACCCTGATGGGCAATGAAGTCGAACCAAGGCGGGCATTCATCGAATCCAACGCCCTGCAGGTTGCCAATCTCGACGTCTGAGGCTGCACGCCCCTTGGTGAGGAGTATTCGCCTGGCACAGTCGGGGCATTTGGAAGCTATGTTTGGTTCGGCGGCTGGCGGGGTGTGGCGCCGCCTGCCGGTGCGCCGCCTGCCGGTGCGCCGGGGGTCGTAACGACCAAGTCGATGCGGCCGGTCAGGTGGAGCCAGGGTGCCATCGCATTACATCGCACCAACGGACCGGCTCCGGGTTTTCAGACGGTACCCGGGCTCGGATGGATGCTGCCAACACGTGCCAGCCGCCGTGACCCCCAACGCACCGTCAGACAGCACCACACCCCCTTGACGGATGGGGCAGGCCGCTGGGCAACGGGGCCCGGCCCAGAAGGATCCTGCAGCCTGCGGCATTGGGGGGGTGTAGGCTACTTCGGACAGCGGGTACAACCGTAAAAAAATCTTGCAGCCTGCTGCATCGGGGGGTGTCGGGTGCTTCGGATCGACCGCGGCGCGGGAGATTCTCCCAAACCCAGCAGCATCCAGCCGACACAGCGAACCATGAACGAAACCGGCACCGCGACCAGCTGCCCGGGAAGCAGTCCTGCAGGCAGCCAGCTCCCCGAAACCAGCAGCCTCACCGAAGCCGATCGCCGCGGCCGGCCCGAAGCACCCGGCACCCCGCGATGCTCGAACCCCTCTACAGCCGACCGTC
>REEW01000157.1 GCA_007694885.1 Wenzhouxiangella sp.
CGAAGTCATCGGCCCGGACCTTGACGTTGATCGGCTGCTGGGTCGGCGGCCCGCCGGAGATCTGCAGGAAGGCGATCTGGCCGTCGATGGGCGTGGCCAGCACCGATTCGCGCATGCCCTCGATGATCTCTTCAATGCCGCGTCCGCCATTGGCCGGGTTCAGCGAGATCACGACCTGGCCGTACTGGTCGCCAAACAACGGTTCGACGTCGGTGAACTGGACGCCGGCCAGGCTGGTGACGCTGCGCGCCTCGCCCTCGCGCAGCCCCTCGCGCACGCGTTGTTCGACCCGCTGAACCTGGGCGATGGTTTCTTCCAGAGCGACGTCGCCGGGCATGTCGACCTGGACGTAGAACAGCCGCATCGGATCGAAGGCGAAAAACTCCAGCCGCACCAGCCCGGCCGCGACCGCGGCCAGGGCCACGGCAAAGGTCAGCCCGGCCAGACCCAGGAAGCGCTTCGGCCGGCGCAGGACAAAGGCCAGGGCGCGCACGTAGCTGCGCCGGATCCGGCGGGTGAAGCGCAGCCGCCAGTCCCTGGGGTCATTGCCCGGCCGGTACTGGCTGTGGATGACCTGGGTCGGCAGAATCCAGAACGCCTGGATCAGCGAAATCAGCAGGCCGACAGTGACCACGAACGGGACGATGAACATGAACGCACCGACGATGCCCGGCAGCAGCATCAGCGGCAGAAAAGCGGCGATGGTGGTCAGGACCGAGGCGGTCAGGGGCACACCGACTTCGCGCAGGGCGCGGGTCGCCGCCTGCAGCGGCTCCTGGCCGATGCGCAGCCGGTAGTAGATCGCCTCGACCATGACCACCGAGACATCGACCAGCATGCCGAGCACGATCACGATGCCCAGCAGCACGGTGATGTTCAAGGTATAGCCGAGCGCGCCCAGCACGGCGAAGCTGCCGGCCACGCACAGGATCAGCCCGGTGCCGACCAGCAGGGCGATGCGGGTGGCCAGGAACAGCCAGCACACCGCAAACACCAGCATCAGGCCGACCACGGCGTTGTTGCGCATGATGTTGATCGCTTCGCGCGTGGCGATGGTCTGGTCGTCGGCCAGGACCAGCTCGAGGCCCTCGCGGTTCAGTACGGGGTTGCGCTCTTCGATGTAGGCGTTGAGTTCGGCGAGCAGGTCCAGGGTGTTGCTGCCGGCGCGCTTGGTCACCGACAGCATCACCGCCGGGCGGTCCTCGAAGCGCACGACCTGTTCCGGAATGCTCGACCCCAGCCGCAGCCGGGCGATTTCGTCGAAACGCACCACCGCGTCGTCGCCGGCCGCGGTCAGGGTCAGGCCGGACAGGTCATCGGCCTCGATGGAGCGACCTTCGGCCCGGATCAGCCACTGTCCGGATTCGGTCTGCAGGCGACCGGCAAAGACGTCCTGGTACCAGCCGGCCGCGGCCTGGGCCAGGTCCAGCGCGTTGAGCGAGCGGGCGGCCAGGGCGGGCGGATTGAACAGGATCTGCAGCTCGGGCGTGTTCAGCCCCTGGGCCAGGATCTGGTCGACCTTGGAGAACCGCTCGAGGTCCTGCCTGGTCCGCCGGGAGACGCTGCGCAGCCGATCATCATCGGCCTGGCCGACCACCAGCACGATCGCGGTCGGAAAGCCCGTGGAGGTGGTGACTTCGAGAATGTTCGGGTCGCGCGCCTCCGGCGGCAGCTCGTCGTTGACCATGGCCTGGACTTCGCGCCGCAGGTCGGAGATTCGGCGCTCGAACTGGCGCTCGGAGATTTCCTCAAAGCGAATCAGGATGTTGGATACGTTCTCGCGGCTGGAAGAAACCACGAAACGCACGTCCTGCAGGCGGGCGATGGCTTCTTCCAGGGGGTCGGTGATCAGGCGCTCGACGTCCTCGGCCGAGGCGCCCGGCAGCACCGTGGTCATGTTGATCCAGTTGAAATTGATTTCCGGGTCCTGCTCGCGCGGCATCATCAGGTAGGCCGCAGCGCCCATCACCAGGACCACGCCCATGAAGATGTTGGCCAGCGGGTGGTTGGAATAGAGGCGTTGGAGCATGGCAGGCGGGGTTCGGCAGTTTCCGCTCAGCGCGAGCTTGGGTCGACGCGATCGCCCGGGCCGACCCGGCGCCGGCCCTCGTCGATGAGCAGCGTGTCTGCCGCCAGGTCGGGCGGCAGATACGGGCGCCCGGCGTCGGCGCCCGGCAGTTCATGAAAAGCCGCGTGCGTGCCGTCCTCGTCAAGAATCAGTACCCCGAGCACGCCGTCGCGCAACTGGACGAAGTCGCCGGGCAGCGCCGGCTTCGGGTCGGTCCAGCGCAAGCGGCCTTCGCTGCCGGCCGGCGCGGGATCATCAACAAAGACCAGGCGCGCTTCGCGACCGCGGCTGCCGCGGCTGATCACCGGGGCGACGCGTTCCAGGCGCAGCGGCCAGCTCCGGCTGCCGGACTGGAACGTGAGCGAATCGGCGGCCTCCAGACCGTCGACCTGGTCCGGCGGAATCATGGCCCGAACCTCGATATCGGCGCTGGCGATCAGCTCCAGCAGCGGCGTTCCGGGCGCGGCCAGGGTGCCGGGGCTGACCAGTTTCCGGGTCACCGCAGCGGTAAAAGGCGCCTCGATGCGCGTGCGCGAGAGCATCAGCTCGGCCCGGTCCAGGTCGCTGCGCGCGGCGGCCCGGTCGGCTTCGGCCAGGCGCAGGTTGGTTTCGGCTTCCAGCAGCTGGTCTTCGGAGACGAAGCGGTCCGGCGCCAGGCGGCGGGCGCGTTCGGCCCGAATCCTGGCCATGTCGAGGGCGGCCTCGGCCATGGCCAGGCGGGCGCCGGCGCTGTCGACGCCGATCCGGTACTCGCGTTCTTCCAGCCGGACCAGCAACTCGCCGGCTTCGACGGTCTGGCCGGGCAGGGCGCGCAGTTCGGCCACGCGCGCGCTGATTTCGGCGGCCAGCGTGACTTCGTCCAGGCTTTCGGCCGTCGCCGCTGCCTGGCGGTCAAGAAAGATGGCGACATCGGAGAACGGCCGAACGGTCACGCTTTCGGCGGCCGTGGCCAGCAGCGGCGCCAACGCCAGCGCTGCGATCAGAAAGTGGCTTTTCATCCCGTTCATTTTACGGCCGCGCGCTGCATGAGGTATGTGACAAAGGTCAGGTCATCCGGGCCGTCCATGCATAATGTGGCGGATTCGGGCCAGCGATGGTCTGCCGAGGGAGAAGCGCTTGTTCAACGTACTGCACGGACTGGCCGGCATCCTGGTCATTCTGGCGATCGGCTGGCTGCTGTCGGAGAAGCGCTCGGCAATCGCCTGGCAGACGGTGCTGGTCGGTATCGGCCTGCAGCTGGCCCTGGCCGTGCTGGTGCTGTGGGTGCCGCTGGGCCAGACCCTGTTCGACGCCAT
>REEW01000206.1 GCA_007694885.1 Wenzhouxiangella sp.
CGCGTCTCCGGTAGCCTGCCTTTCGCTGAAGGCAGCCTGGCGAAGATTCGCGCCCGGGCTGCCGCCCCAAACCTCCCAATCTGATCCCGCACGAGCGATGCGAGCCGTCGTGCTCCCTGGTCACGCCTGATCGAACGCACGTGCACGGAAGGTTCCGTTTCCGCGGTGCCGACCTCCTGCCGTTGTTTTTTCAACCACAACGCAAAGAGGTCCACCATGAGCAACAAGAAAACCCTTCTCGCCTGCCTGATGGCAGCCGCCCTGCCGTTTTCGGCCTGGTCTGCCGGCGGCCATTACCCGGTTGACGATGCCGACATCGGCGATCCGGGTGATTTCGGCATCGAGACCTGGTTCACCCACGTCGACAGCGACAACAGCGAACTGGCGTTCCTGCCCACCTGGCGTCCGGGCACCCTGCCCGTGGAGCTGGTTCTTGGCCTGATCCGGGTCGAGGAAGACAGCGACTCCTTCAACCGGGTCGAGCCAGCCGCCAAGTGGCAGTTCTCGCCCATCGCACCGGGTCGTCTCGGGGCGGCAGTCAATGTCGAAGGCGGTTTCGATGACGGCGACTGGACCGATCTTCTGGTCAATTTCCCGCTGAGCTACGAACTGCCCGATGCACCCGTCGTGGTCCACGCCAACCTGGGCTGGATCCACGACCGCGCCGGTGACGACAACGTCGATCGGCTATTCAGCGGGGCTGCCTTCGAGTGGGGCCTGAACGATCGCGCCGACCTGATCGGCCAGGTCTACCGCGAGGGCGCCGACGAGGAAGTCGAATCACAGCTCGGCCTGCGCTTTCATTTCGACCACAACGTCGAGTACCTGGACCTGGCCGCCGGACGCACCCTGACCGGCGATGACAAGGACTGGTTCTTCACCGTCGGCTTCGGCCTCGCATTCTGAGCGAACAGGAAATCGCAATGAATACCGTCAACCACATCGCACCGAGAATCACCCGTCGCGAGCTGCAACAGCGCCAGGCTTTGCTTCAGCTCATGACTCGAAAGTACACTGAGCGTGATCCGCAAGCCAGCATGAGCGGGCATTTCGACTGAGACCGATCATGAAAAAAGGGAACATGTGACAACTTCAGCACGGCCGGATGCCACAGCACGCAGTGATCCTGCCCAGCGCGCCCTGCGCACGCGCGAGGCCAAGCGCGCGACCTATATCGCGGCCTGGCTGGATGGCACGCTGGGGCTGGCCAAGGTGACCGCCGGGACCCTGGTGGGTTCCGCCGCGCTGGTCGCCGACGGCATCCACTCCGTTTCCGATCTGGTCACCGACGGGTTCGTGCTGGCGGCCACCCACTACGGTCGTCAGGGGCCCGATCACGACCACCACTACGGCCACGGCCGCATCGAGACCCTGGCCACGCTGCTGCTGGGCAGTGTGTTGATTTTCGTCGCCGGCGGCATTGCCTGGTCCAGCCTGCATCGGCTGTTCACCGGAATCCTGATCGACGCGCCCGGCATTGCCGTCATGGTGCTGGCCGTCATCGCACTGCTCAGCAAGGAAGCGTTGTTCCACTACACCATGCGGGTGGCCAGGCGAACCCACTCGAAGCTGCTGGAGGCCAATGCCTGGCATTCCCGCTCCGATGTGCTCTCCACCGGCGTGGTCCTGGTCGCCCTGGTCGGCGCCCAGTTCGGCGCCGGCTGGCTGGATGCCGTGGCTGCGGTCATCGTCGGCCTGCTGATCGGCAAGATGGGCTGGAACCTGGTCTGGGAGTCGGCACGCGAACTGGTCGATACGGCCCTGCCGGCCGATGCCCAGCAGAACATGCACCAGGTCGCACTCGACGTCCCCGGCGTGGAAGGGGTGCACGATCTGCGTACCCGGCAGTCGGCCGGCCAGGCCATGGTCGATCTCCATATCGTTGTCGGCCCGCGCATCAGCGTCTCCGAGGCGCACGAAATCGGTAACGAGGTCAGTCGCCGTCTGCGCAAATCCTGCGCTGCCGTGACCGATGTCACCTTCCACATCGACCCGGAAGATGATCACGGGCAAGGCGACCCCAGCCGCTTGCCCGGCCTGCCGCTGCGGCCCGAGGTGGAACAAGCACTGGCAGCGCGCTGGTCCTCACTGACCTTTTGGCCACGGATCGAGTGGTTCCGGCTGCACTACCTGGACGACCAGGTCAGCGTGGAAGTGCAGCTCGATGACCGCCAGAATGACATCGCGCCGGCCGATATGGCCCGCGAGCTGGCGGCCCGTGCGGCCGATTTGCCGTGGCTTGGCGACGTCGAAGTGACCCGCCGGGTGCGCTGAGGCGTTGCGGCAGCCATGCCGTTCACCAACCGCGGAGGAGAACTTGCTTTTGCGCCGCGGACTCTGGTCCGGGTTTTTTTCAACACGTCGAATGAACCGACCTGAAGCATCCATCAACGCTTGCCTGTGGCAGTATGTGCGAGCCGGCTGGCTCCATCAATGAACTAAGGACAGGATCATGGCAGAGAAAGGCGCAATCATCGAGCTGATTGCTTTGCTTCGGCTCCAGCGTGAGCAGGATGTAATCGAAAAGCTCGAGGAAATGGCCGTGCAGGACATCGCCGATGCGATGGGCGAAATCGAGCCTGACGAGCGCATCAAGGTGCTGCGCGCTCTGCCAGTGGAGCGACGGACCGACACCTTCTCCTACCTGACCCCAGGTCTGCAGCGAGAAGTCATCGACAACCTCGAACAGAGCGAGGCCCGTCGTGTCCTGGCCGAAATGGTGCCCGATGATCGCACCTCCTTCCTGGAGAGCCTCGAGTCAGAGGATCTGGAGAACTTTCTCAAGTTGCTTCGTCCGGAAGATCTGAAGCAGTCTCTGAAGTTGCTCGGCTACCCGGAAGAATCCATGGGTCGCCTGATGACGCCGCGCTTTGTGGCGGTACGACCGTCGTGGACCGTAGCGCGTGCGCTGGATCACATTCGCCACGAAGCCCACCGCGGCGAAACCATCAACTTCGTTTTCGTAACCGACGAGCGTGGACACTTGCTCGACGCGGTCAAGCTCAAGGACTTCATTCTCGCCCGTCAGGACGCCAAGGTCGAGAGCCTGATGGACGAGGAGTTCTACTCCATCCAGGCCTCCGCGGACCGCGAAGAAGGGGTCCAGATCATTCAGCGTTACGACATCAATACCCTGGCAGTCACCGACAAGCACGGCGTTCTGCTTGGCATCGTCACCGTTGACGACATCATGGACGTTGCTGAACAGGAAATCACCGAAGACTTCCAGAAGCTCGGCGGTACCGGTGCCCTGAATGTCTCTCTCCGCGAGGCCTCGCCCGGCTTTCTGTACCGCAAGCGCATCGGCTGGCTGATGATCCTGGTGCTGGTCAACCTGG
>REEW01000061.1 GCA_007694885.1 Wenzhouxiangella sp.
AGGTGGTCGACGTCACCGGTCACCTGGGCGGGCACAATTTCCAGTGGGCCTGGGCTTCCGGGGCCGCCGCCGGGCAGGTTGTCTGAGCGCGATCGGCGCGGCAATCAAATCTGGATATTGAACAGACCGATGATGCCGATGAAGATCAGGTAGGCGGCAACAATGTAGTTCAACAGCTTCGGCATGACCAGGATCAGGATGCCGGCGATCAGGGCAATCAGGGGCGCGAGTTCGAATTGAATGGTCATGGTGGGTCTCCGCGTTCGTTGAGTCGAAGCCCGAGAATCGCCTGTCATAGCGCTCACGTCAAGTCGCCCGTTCTCCGGGGTTTCGCCATTTTTTACGCCATCTCGAGCGCCACGCTGTTGTCCTCGAGGGGGCATTCCTGCGTAATGTTACCCTTGAGGATCAAGGTCTTGTACTTAGGTTTTCACTATGGCCGGCGAACTGACGTTATTGCTTCAGGCTGCAAGCGAAGGTGATGAACCGGCGCTCAACCGGTTGGTGGCGCTGCTTTACGTTGACTTGCGGCGACTGGCCCGCAAGGTTCAAGACCAGCGCGGACAGACCCTGGATACGACCAGCCTGGTCCATGAATGTTATTTGCGCTTCATCCAGAGTGGCCGGCTTGAGCTCAATGACCGGGCCCATTTTTTCTGCCTCGCTGCAAGAGTCATGCGGCAATTGCTGTGTGACTATGCCCGGGAGCGTCTGGCCAAAAAACGCGGTGCAGGCGCGGTTCATGTCGAATTGTGCGAATCGGATGCAGCGGAACAGGCCGAGGCCACGCACTGTCTGGCAGTCAACCAGGCGCTGGATACCCTGGCCGAGATCCGCCCGGTCCAGGCGCGCGTCGTGGAGTGCCGTTTCTTTGCCGGTCTGACCGAGGAAGAAACCGCCGAGGCCCTGAATCGTTCGTTGCGCAGCGTGCAGCGTGACTGGAGCATGGCGCGCAACTGGCTTTCGGACAAGCTCGATTCATGAGCGATGACCGGCTCAAACCGGGTGGGGCTCTGTCCGGCCGCCTGTTCAAGGGTTTTCTGCAGCGCCTGGCCGATGCTCGCGAGCCTGACATCGGTGAACGGATTGGTCCGTGGCAGATTGTCAGCGAACTGGGCCGTGGTGGCAGTGGCGTGGTTTTTCTGGCCGAGCGGGCCGACGGCGCTTTCAGCCAGCAGGTTGCACTGAAGTGGCTGCGCGGGGACCGGCCGGTGCCCGGCGGCCGCAAGGTGCTGGCGCGCGAGCGTGAACTGCTTGCCAGTCTCGATCATCCGCACATCGCCCGGCTGATCGATGGTGGCGAAACCGAGGACGGCATGCTGTGGTTCGCCATGGACTATGCCGCCGGCCAGACCATCGATCGGCATTGCACGGAATTGACGTTGCCCGAGCGCATCGACCTGATGCAGACCATTTGCCGGGCGGTCCATCATGCGCACCGGCGCGGCCTGATTCATGGCGACATCAAACCCTCCAATGTTCAGATCGACGGCCGCGGCCGGCCGCGCCTGATCGATTTCGGCATCTCCAGAATCAAGGGCCGCGGTCCGGGCTCGAGTTACGGGCTCACACCCGACTACGCAAGCCCCGAACAAATCGCGGGAGAACCGCTTACCACCGCCTCCGATATCTGGCAACTGGGTCATCTGCTCATGGACCTGTGCGGTGACGAGCCGGTTCCCGGCGACCTGCGGGCCATCATCGACCGGGCAAAAGTCGCAAGGCCGGAAGATCGCTATGCCTCGGCTGAAGCCATGGCGGCCGATCTGCAAGCCTGGCTCGAGCACAGACCGGTTGCTGCGCATGCCGGCGGGCCGGCGTATCGGCTGGCGCGATGGGTCCGGCGGAATCGAGCGCTGTCGGTCGTTTCCGTTCTGGCCCTGGTTGTCATGTTCGGTGGCGGTGTCTGGATGACCTGGCAGCTGGCCGCCGAGCGGGATACCGCGCAAGTCGAGGCCGCCCGGACCGAAGCCGCTCTGGCCGATACCGAGGCCGCCCTGGCGCGGGCTGAAGCCTTGCGCGATTTCCTCGTCGACCTGTTCCAGGCAACGCGCCCGACCGGCCCCCGCGACCAGTTGCCAAGTACCGAGGAAATCCTGGCCCGGGGTGCTGAGCGTGCCCTGGACCCGGACGCGGCACCGGCGATTGAGCGTTTCGGCATGCTGACCACCATCGGTCAGGTCTACCGCGCGCAAAATCTCCATGACGAGGCCCGGCCCCTGCTGGAAGCCGCCGTCGCCCTCGTGGATACCGAGCCATCGTTGCAGCCCCAAGACCAGGCCCGGGCGCTGAAGCTGAAAGCCCATCTCCTGATCAGTGCCGGAGACAGCCTGGATCAAGCCGAGGCCTTGCTGGTCGCTGCGGAGGCCCGACTGGAAAGTGTCGATGGTGGCTGGGACCTGCTGGCGCAAACGCGCATCCTGAGAACCTGGGTCGAGCGCCATCGCGGCAACCATGACCAGGCATTGGCCCTGGTCGAACCGTTGTACCAGCGACTCCACCGGCAGGGGCGGCTGAGCGGTTCGACGAGTGGCGCCTTGCTTGACGCGCTGGCCGGGCTTCACGCCGCGGCCGGCGACCGGGATAGGGCGGCGCAATTTACCACTGAAGCCATTGAGGCCTACCGACAGGCCCAGGGCAAGGATGCCCAGGGTTACGTGGTCATCCTGGCCAACAGCGTCGGCCTTGAGCGCGCCATGGGTCGGTTCGACGAGGCGATGGCGCGGGCCCGGGAGGCCATCGAGCTGTATGACCGAATCTATCCTGAACCGGTCGACTACCGCGCCAGCGTTCGCATCGGCCTGGCGCGCACGCTGCTGGCTGTCGGCGACATCGAGAAAGCCTTCGCCGAACTTCGAACCGCTGGTGCCGAGTATGCCGAATTCATGGGCACCGAGCTGTCGGAATGGCCCTTGTATTTCAGTCAGCGCGGCAGTTTTCAGGCCCGCCTGGGCCGCCATGAAGCCGCCGTGTCCGATGTGGCCCGTGCCCGCGCGCTGGTCGAAAAACAGGGCGGGTTCGACCCGCGCCTGGTGTCCTCCATCGAAGCGCTGCACGCCTGGACGAGCTGTCTTGAGGGCGATGCCGTTGCCGGTCGGGCGATTCTCGAGTCGATGGCGCAGCCGGAAACCCTGCATGGCCGGCCGCGCAACCGGGCGTTGCTGCACGAGGCCCGCGCCGCCTGTTTCCAGGCCGGCGGTGAACCCGAGGTGGCCCTGTCGGAAATCGAGTCGGCGCTTGCGCTGCAGGCTGCACCGGGGGACGTGCTTGAATCGGCCGGTCGCCGACTGCTCAAGGCGCAGATCCTGTCCGCCCTGGACAGGCCGGATGAGGCCGAACAGGTGCTCGATGATGCCAGGCAGCGCTTCGACCGGCTCGGCCTCGATCGTCATCCCCGACGAATGGCCCTGGTCGAGGCGGGCGCCGAGTTACCGAATCCCTGAAAAATTCATGGCGGGCTGCCGGGCCTGATTCCGTGTCACCAGGTACAGACACGAATCAACGGAGCCTGCAAAATGAAAGTCGCCATTTTTCAAGCCTTGACGGTGGCCGCTTTGGCGGCCTTGCCTGCCAGCGTCCTGGCCGACGAACGTGCTTTCACCTGGACCGCCGACGACGCCGGGCTGGAATGGGGACCCTGTCCCGACTTCCTGCCGGAGGACTGCCGCATTGCCGTCCTGCAGGGCGACCCCGCCGCGCACAACGCCGACATCTTCTTTCGCCTGCAACCAGGCACCAGGGCGGCCCATCACTGGCATACCTCGGCCGAGCGCATGGTGCTGATCTCCGGCGAGATGGAAGTGGACTACGACGGCCAGGCCCCGGTCGTTCTGACCCCCGGCACCTACGCCTACGGACCGGCTCGCTTGCCGCACACGGCGCACTGCCGGGACGGGGGGGATCCCTGTGTGCTGTTCATCGCCTTCGAACAGCCGGTTGATGCCGTAGCCACCGATCAAGGGGACCATAACCACTGATTCCGGAGCAGACCATGAACATCCGAAGCATTTTTCACGCTGTAGCGCTTGCTCTGGCCCTGGCGGCCCTCGTCGCCATGGCCGGGCACGACCACCACGATGACGACGAACAGGATCACCAGAACGATCACGCCCATATGCACGACGATGCCCCGGTCGGTGGCGATGAACAGATTGGCCGGGTCGACTTTCGAGCCGACTGCGACACCGCTGCCAGCGCTGCCTTTGACCGGGCACTGGGTTTGATGCATCACATGATGTACGTGCAGTCGCGCGGGGAATTTGCGGCCGTTGCCGAGGACGATCCCGGCTGCGCCATGGCCCACTGGGGCGTGGCCACGAGCCTGTTTCAGCCACTGTGGGGGACCACGCCCAGTGAGGCTGAGATCGACCGTGCCCGCCAGGCTGTCGCTCACGCCCGCGAGGCGGTCGACAACGAGCGCGAGCGCCTGCTGATCGAGGCCACCGCGGCCTTCTTTCAGCCCGACACCGAACGCCTCCGGGACCGTCTGCAGGGCTGGATCGACGGTATGGGAAAGGCGTTCGAGGCCTATCCCGATGATCATGATGTCGCCGCGCTCTACGCGCTGTCACTGCTGACCCAGGCCATGGCCGATGACGATCCTCACGCACTGCACGATCTGGCCGAAGCGATTTTGCAGGATATCTGGGCCTCCGAACCCACCCATCCCGGGGCCATCCACTACGCCATTCATGCCACCGACGCCGACGGTCGCGCCGAGAACGCCCTGGAGATGGTCGAGTCCTATGGCGAAATCGCACCCAATGTGCCGCATGCCCTGCACATGCCTTCGCACATCTACGTGCGCCTGGGCGACTGGCCGCAGGTGATCGACTGGAACGTGCGCTCGGCCGAGGCCGCGCTGGAGCACAAAGTCGACGATGCCCTTTCGTTCCACTACATCCATGCGGTCGATTACCTGGTCTACGGACACTTGCAGCGCGGTGAAGACAGCACTGCCGAGAACATCCGGCAAGTGGCCTGGAACCGGGGTCGCCACCAGGGCAGTTTCCCCGGCGCTTTTCACCTGGCCGCGATCCCGGCCCGCCTGGCCGTGGAGCGGCGGGACTGGGAGGCCGCAGCTGCCATTGAGCCGCGCAGCCCCGACTACATTTCCTGGGAGAACTTTCCCTGGCCCGAGGCCCTGAGCTGGTATGCGCGCGGCCTGGGTGCGGTCCACACTGGTGATCTGGAATCCGCGCGTCGGGCGGAACAACGCCTGGCAAACCTGGCCGAGAAGGCCGAGTCGGCTGCGGATGAGCGCTTCCAGGTCTACATCGAGACCGACCGCCATATCCTGGCCGGATGGATTGCGCAGGCCGAGGGGGATGCCGATCGCGCCGTGTCGTTGATGCAACGAGCGACCGAACTGCAGGGGTCGGTGGAAAAACACCCGGTGACCCCGGGCGCCCTGTTGCCACCGCACGAAGCCCTCGGCGATCTGTTGATCACGCAGGGTCGGCCGAAAGAAGCGCTGGCGGCCTACACCGAAGGCGACGAGATCTGGCCGGGCCGCTACAACACGCTGGTCGGCGCGGCGCGTGCCGCCCGGGACAGCGCTAACCGCCACGCCGCCGCCGAGTGGGCCGGCCGGCTGGTGCGCACCGCGCCCGATTCGGAGCGCGACACCGTTGCCATGGCACAAGAACTGGCCGGGTCGGGAGGTTGAATCATGAACCAATCGTCTGCGCAGACGGCACGACCATCCATGCACCGCGGACGAGGTGAAAGAGGGCGGCGCTGCCGCCGCCCCCCTGCTCAGGAAGCTTGCCGCTGGACCGCTATGTAGTACGTGGCACCATCGATATCGATCACGCGCTTGACCTTCCACTCGATGTCAAACTCGCTGCCGTCCTTGCGGTAGTTGATGGTTTTGCCGTGAAAGACGCGGTCGTTGGCGAGATCATCGCTCAGCCGGTCCAGGACTTCTTTTTCGGTCTTGGGGCCTTGCAATAGCCCCGGCGTCTTGCCCAGCACCTCGTCGGCATCGTAGCCGGTCAGTTCGGTGAACTGCGGGTTGACGTAGACGATTTCCGACGCTCCACGATCGTTGGTCGCGCGCGTCACCATGACCGAAGAGAATGCGATGTCCGACAGCGCCGAGAAAAGGGGGGATGAAAGTGCTTGTTTTGCCTGACCCATGATGTTGATTTCCTGAAATTCAGAGTCTTAAAGTAGCGTACTCGCGTGAATTCGGCATGGTCAATTGCTCATGGGTGAGCAAGCCCGGATCCGCTTGCAGATCCCCGTTCGAAAATCCGGCGGTGCTGACCAATCGCCATACCGGGCGCGCGGGCGGGAGTGAGCCATGAGATTTGCTGACCGACGAGTCGTACCCAGTCACCACCAAAGCGAAACCGACAAGGCGCCGTAGTCCTGGGCTGCGATCTGGCCGACGAATTCGCGACTGCGCCAGATATGGATGAAGGGGCAGGGCCAAAGGAACTGTTTCATCGCTGCACGCTAGCAGATCCGGGGTTTCGAAGCAGGCACATCTGCCCGGAGTCAATTGCCCGCTCAATCGCCCGGCGAGTTCAGGACGGCGATTGCGGCGTTGCGTCCGGGAATGCCGCTGACCGCGCCCCCGCGCCGGGCCGATGCGCCGCAAATCCACTCGTTCGGACGACCGGTTTCCACCCCGTAGCGGCCGACCTCGGATTCGTCTTCGGCAAAAAACCACGACAGTCCCTTGTGGAAGATATTGCCGCGCGGCAGGCCGAGCTCTGCTTCCAGGTCGACCGGGCTCTTGGCCTCCAGGCAGGGTTGACCGTGGCGATCAACGGCCAGACAGGCTTCCAGCGGCGTGGCCAGGTGGCGGTTCAGACCTTTCAGGACGTTGGCGACAACGGTTTGTTTTGCCCCTTCGTTGTCGTCGGCGAACAGCCCGTACGGCAAGTCCAGGCCGAAATAGGTGAGCGTGTGGTAGCCCTGTTGCCGCAGATCGGCCGACAGAATCGTCGGGTCGGTGAGGGTGTGGCAGTAGATCTCGCCGGCCGGCGTTTCGGTGATCTGTCCGCGCTGCGCAGCCTGGCGCGCGCGCTCGAGCTGGGCATAGCCCTCGTCGATGTGCAGGGTGCCGGCAAAGGCCTGTTCAGGCGTAACTCCCGGATCGAGTAGTTTCGGAAGTTGCTTCAATAACATGTTGATCTTGAACGAAGTACCTTCGTCAATGCCCGACGGATCCGGCTGCCTTCGGAAGGGCGGGGTGGCGTTCCAGAGCAGGTGCCTGGCCTCGAGTTCGAAGTCCGCATCGTTTTGCCGGCAGGTCACACGATGGACGCCGTTCGCGGCTTCGGTAGCGAGGACTTCCGAGCCGAGCCGCCACTCCACGCCGGCCCGGCGGGCGCGCTCGGCCAGCTGCCCGGCGAGCTCGCCCATGCCGCCCTGGGGCACCCGCCATTGGCCGGTCTTGTTGCCGATGACGTGGTACAGGAAGGTGCGATTCTGCAGCAGCGAGGGGTCGTGCGCGCCGGCGTTGGCGCCGATCTTGCCGTCGGTGAACACGATGCCGCGCAGCAGGTCGCTGGCAAGGTGGGTTTCGATCAGCTCGCCGATCGGCCGCTCGACGAATTCCCGCCACAGCTCCGGCCGACCGGCGGCGCGGAAGATCTTTTCCCATTCGGACCGGGATTTCAATGGTTCGAGCAGGCTGTCCCAGACGATGTCGGCAAAGGCGCGCTGTTTTTCCAGCAGGGCCTGGTAGCCGCGCCACTCGCCGGCACCGAGTTTGCCGATCTCGCGCTCGCTGAGCTCGGGATCCTCGTTGCTGATCAGCAGTCCCTGGCCGTTGCCGCAGGGCGTGTAGGACGAGATCGGGCGGTCCAGCAGGTGCAGCTTCAGGCCCAGTTCGCGGATCAGGCGTTCGGGAAACAGGCTGACCAGGTAGGCGTAGCGGGAAATCCGCGCGTCGTAGTCCGGAAAAAGGCGGTGCGATACGCTGGCGCCGCCCAGCGTCGGGTTTTTTTCGAGGATGAGAACGCGCTTGCCGGCCTTGGCTAGGTAGCAGGCGGCGACCAGTCCGTTGTGACCGCCGCCGATGATGATGGCATCGTATCGGGTGCTCATTTTGATCAGTAGACCTGATCAGCGGTTTTCTGTCCAGTGTCGCCCGGCATGGCCTTTATACTGCGCGATTGCTCTATCTAAGGCAGCTTCTCCGGAATGACATCCATGTTCCGTTTTCGTACCGATGCCCGTACTTCGACATCACCCCTGATCGAGCGCGCGCTGGGTTTCACCCCGCCCGAGATCGCGGCCCGGCCCGTGACCATCGAGCAGCTCGGACGCACGCGCGTCGATCACTATGCCTGGCTTCGCGATGACAACTGGCAGCAGGTGATGCGCGACCCGTCCGCGTTGCGCGCCGACGTCCGCGCCGCGCTGGAAGCCGAGAACCGGTACTACAACGAAGTCATGGAGCCGCTGGCGGGACTCCAGGAGCAGGTTTTTGCCGAAATGCGCGGCCGCATCAAGGAGGACGACAGCTCGGTACCGACCCGCGATCGCGAATGGTTCTATTACTCGCGCTTTCGCGAAGGCGGGCAGTATCCGATCTTCGCGCGCCGCCCCGCCGACGCGCAGGGCGACATCACCGGCGAGGAAATCGTCCTGTTCGACGGCGACGCCGAGGCCGGGGGGCACGATTACTTCCAGCTGGCCGAGTTCGAACACAGCCCGGACCAGCGCTACGCCGCCTGGGCGGTGGACACCCGGGGTTCGGAGTACTACACCATCCACGTCCGCGACCTGGCCACCGGCAAGGACATCGCAACGTTAACCAACGAAGGCTACGGCTCGCTGGTCTGGGCCAACGACTCGCGCACCATCTACTGGGTGTGGCGCGACGCCAGCGCCCGCCCCAAGCGGGTCTATCGCCAGGCGCTCGATTCGGCCGAGCCGGAACTGCTCTACGAGGAGGCCGACGACGGCTTTTTCATCAGCGTGGACCGCAGTGACGGCGATACCTGGATCCTGGTCGAAAGCGGCGATCACACCACCAGCGAGATCCGCCTGTACGACGCCAGCGACCCGAATGCCGAAGCGCTGCTCGTGGCCGCGCGCGAGACCGGCGTGGAATACGGCCTGGCCGAGACCGGCGCGGGCATGTTCGTTTTGACCAACCGGGACGGCGCGGTGGACTTCAAGATCATGCGTGCACCGGTGGCGGATCCTCGCCGCGAGAACTGGGAGGCATTCATCGAGCACCGGCCGGGTGTGTACCTGACCGACTTGATGGGTTTCGAGCACTGGCTGGTGCGCATCGAACAGGCCGACGCCCTGCCGCGGGTCATCGTGCGCAAGGTCGACAGCGGCCGCGAATACGCCATCGATTTCGAACAAGAGGCCTATGCGCTGGACATGAGCGGCGGCTACGAGTTCGCCACCGACGAGATGCGTTTTACCTACCAGAGCCCGTCAACGCCGCGCCAGACCTGGGACTTCGACATGGGCTCACGCCGGCGCACGCTGCGCAAGCAACAGGAGATTCCCTCCGGCCACGACCCCGCGGACTACACCGTGCGCCGCCTCTACATCACCGCGCGCGACGGCGTCGAAGTGCCGGTGACGCTGCTGCACCGGGCCGATGCGGTTCTCGACGGCTCGACGCCGCTGCTGCTGTACGGCTACGGGTCCTATGGTATTTCCATGCCGGCGACGTTCTCGATCAGCAACCTCTCGCTGGTCGACCGCGGCATGATCTACGCCGTCGCGCACGTTCGGGGCGGCACGGACAAGGGCTATGGCTGGTACCTCGACGGCAAGCTCGACCGCAAGATGAACACCTTCAACGACTTTGTCGATGCCGGTCGAGCGCTGATCGAGGCCGGCTACACCGGTCCAGGCCGCATCGTGTCCTTCGGAGGATCGGCCGGCGGACTGCTGGTGGGTGCTGCCATGAACCAGGCGCCCGAGCTGTTCGCCGGGGTGATCGGCGCGGTGCCGTTCGTGGATGTGCTCAACACCATCTCCGATGCCTCCCTGCCGCTGACGCCGCCGGAGTGGAACGAGTGGGGCAATCCGATCACCGACCCGTCGGCTTACGACCGCATCCAGTCCTACAGCCCCTGTGACCAGGTCAGCGCCCAGGCCTATCCGCACCTGCTGGCCACCGCCGGCCTGACCGACCCACGGGTAACCTACTGGGAGCCGGCCAAGTGGGTCGCGCGCGTGCGCGAGCGTCGCACCGACAACGGCCTGACCCTGTTGCGTACCCACATGGGCGCCGGCCACGGCGGCGCGTCCGGCCGATTCGACTCACTGCGCGAGCGCGCCCAGGACTATACCTTTGCCCTGCTGGTGGCGGGCCTGGCGGATGCCGAGGTGGATGCGCTTGCCTGATCAATGCTGACCATCAGTGGCCATAGAGCAGGTCGTTCAGCGGGCTGCCGGTATTGCCCGACGGAAACGGTGAGTTCAGGAACACCGCCAGCGTGGAGGCGATGTCGGACGGGGCGACCGGGGCGCTGGATTGTCCGTGCGGGATGTCGTAGCCGTAGAACAGGATGGGTACGTGGACATCCGTGGTCCAGGGCGTACCGTGCCCGGTATAGCCGGTACCCAGGTCGCCGCGAGTGTGCGGGGTGAGCCACATCAGGACATCGCCGGAGCGGGCCGGGAAATAGGTCTGCATCATGCGCCCGCGCACGCCCTCGGTGAACTCGGCCTGATCCAGTGTGTCGGCGCTGAGCGCGCCGCCGACGAAATCCAGCGACTGCAGAAAGCGAACCGTTTCGCGGCGGACCACGGCCGGGTCGAGCTGCAGCTCGGCCATGCGCGGATGGTTCAGGTGGATGTGCGGGCCGCTGATCGACAGCAGCAGGTCGGTGCCGAAGCGACGCTCCAGATGTCCTCGCAGCTGCTCGCGCAAGGTCTCGTTCAGGCGCGTATGGAAATTGCTGTGGCCGGTGGGGATGCGCAGGTCGTGCAGGTACTGGGGCACATAGTGGGCGCCGTGGTCGGCGGTGATCACGATCAGGATCTCGTCGCGCTCGAAATGTTCGTCGAGAAAGTCCAGGAAGTCGGCCAGGTATTCATCGAGGCGGATGTAGTAGTCCTGGATCTGCTTGGAGGCCGGGCCGAAGTAGTGGCCGATGATGTCGGCTGCCGACAGGCCGATCAGCAGCATGTCGGGAGTCTCGCCCTGGCCCAGCGCTTCTTCGACCAGCGCGGTCTTGGCCAGCTCGAACAACAGCTCGTCACCGAACGGGGTCACGTTCAGAATGCCGGCGTCCATGTTGGGCTGGCGCATGATCTCGGACAGGTCCATGGGGAAGGTGGCCCGGTACAGCCCGGGCAGCGGCCGCTCGTAGGGGTTGCGGTCGGGGCGGCTTTCGACGTAGGTTTCGATCGGCCGGGCCGGTTCCCAGGTGCGCTGGAGAAACTCCCGGGCCAGCCCGCGCTGGTTGAACGAGCGTAGCCATTCGGGCAGTTCGTCGCGGTAAAAGGTGGACGTGACGAAATTCCCGGTTGCCCGGTCGAACCAGTACGCATCGCCGGTGTGGCCGCCGGACAGGATGGCGGCGCGATCTTTCGCCGACACCGACACCGTGCGCGAGCGCTCCCCGCTGTACAGGCGCAGCTCGTCGCCTATGGTGGTCACCATCATGTTGCCCGGGGCTCTGTTCTGGCCCGCCCGTGGGCCGCCGCCAACGGTTGTATACGTGCTGTCCGGCACTTCGACCACGTTGATCTCGCGCCCGAGTTCGGGCACGTACCAGCGGTTGCCGATCAGTCCGTGCACCCGGGGCGTGGTGCCGGTATACACCGCCGCATGCCCCGGTCCGGTCGCGGTGTGGCCGTGGCGGAACTTGGCGTTGCGAAACAGGAAGCCGTTGTCGAGCAGGCGCTTGAATCCGCCCTCGCCGTAGTGATTCCAGAACCGGTAGAAGTAGTCCGGGCGCATCTGGTCGACGGTGATTCCGATCACCAGCCGCGGGGTGTGCTCGTGGCTGTGGCGGTCTGGGTCCGTGCCGGACTGCGCGCTGCCGCCGACCAGCAGTAGAACAAGGGCCAGGCAGCGGGGTAGAAAAGAAATGCAACTAGTCAACTGCATGCTGGAAAGCAACGAGGGTAGTGGGTGACAGGATGAGCATTGTATCGGCAGGGAATTGCAGGGTGGTGACAGTCGGACCAACAACGTTTCACCGGATTTGGCACCGGGACCGTTGCAACCCGCTGCACAAGCAGCGCCGGCAGAGGGGTGAGCCGCCTGTGATCTGCATTATCTCCATGATCCGGCCGGGATCCTGTCCGACGTTACGGCGGCGTGGTAGTCTGCAAGTCAAGTTAACCCCACCGCTTAGTGGGGACTATCCTGCCAATCGGTAACGATTTTTCCGAAAACTCACGATACAGCTCCCTCTGAGCCCGGATTTCGCTCAAGGAGTTTTTATGGTTTGTGCTTTCGTCGGTCCGCCCCGGGCCGAGCGTCTCTCTTCTCCGGCCCCTGCGGCAAGTCGGTTTCCCCATGCCGGTCTGAGCCTGCCCGCCGTGGGTGCGGGGTCACCGGGATCCGCCCTCCCGTCCGGTTTGAAGCCAGCCAGAATCGGTGTTGTTGTCGCCGTGCCGGATCAGGTCGAGACAGCGGTTGTCTATTGCGAGGGCAACTTCGGGGCCATTGACGGGAAGACCGCGAACGGACTGGTTCGGCACTCGGAGAAGTATCGAATCCTGTCGGTGATCGACAGCGACAACGCCGGTCGCGATTCCGGAGCGCTGCTGGACAGCGTGGCCAACGGCATACCGATCTGTCAGGATCTTTCAGCCGCACTTGCCCTGGCCGGCGATATGCCGGATTACTTCATTTACGGCATGGCGCCCGCCAGCGGGATGTTGTCGGAAAACGAGCGCGACCTGATGCTCACCGCGATTGATCTGGGGATGAATATCGTCAATGGGCTGCACGAGTTTCTCGGCGACGACCCGGAATTCCAGGCCGCGAGCATTGCCAGCAACGTTCGAATCATCGACATTCGCAAGCCACGGGCGAAAAACGACCTCCATCTGTTCAGCGGTCGCATCCACGAAGTCACCTGCCCGCGCATCGCTGTGCTGGGCACGGATTGTGCGATCGGCAAACGAACCACCGCGACGGTCCTTGTGCGCGCACTCAACGATGCCGGCCTGAAGGCGGTGATGATCGGTACCGGGCAGACCGGCCTGATCCAGGGCGCGCGTTACGGCGTGGCGATGGACGCCGTGCCGTCGCAGTTCTGTGCCGGTGAACTCGAGGCCATCATTGTCGAGGCATTCGAAGTCGAGCAGCCCGATGTCATCATCATCGAAGGGCAGGGCGCATTGAGTCATCCGGCATTCTCGACTACCTCGTTCATTCTGCGCGGCAGCTGCCCGGATGCGGTGGTCTTGCAGCATGCCCCCGGACGGGCCACGCGCTGCGATTTCGAACAAATGCCCATGCCTTCGCCGTCCAGCGAGATCCATCTGATCCAGACCTTTTCCGACACTCGGGTCATCGGGCTGACAATCAACCATGAGCACATGACCGAGGCAGAGGTGGATATGGCAATCGCGAGGTACGAGTCCGAGCTTGCCATCCCGTCGACCGATGCGCTGAGCCGTTCGCCGCAACGGTTACTGGATATGGTCCTCGCGGCGTTTCCGGAACTCGCACAGAAGTCGCTTGCCGAGGCCGGATGACCGCGCCCCGGCTCGATGTAGACCTTGGCAGAATAGAGCACAACGCCCGCACGCTGGTTGAACGACTCGCCCTGCGCGGTATTTCCGTTACCGGAGTGACCAAGGCCGGGCTGGGCTCTGCCGATATTGCCAACGCACTGTTGCGAGCCGGTGTGAGCGCACTCGGCGATTCGCGCATGGAAAATATCGAACGCATGCGTCGCGAGCAGATCACCGCACCCATCAGCCTGATCCGCTCACCGATGCTCAGCCAGGTCGACCGTGTCGTGCGCTCGGCTGAGTTGAGTCTCAATACCGAATGGTCCGTCCTCAAAGGCCTGTCCAGCGCCGCCGGCCAGAGCGGGCGGTCGCACGCCGTCTTGCTCATGGTCGAGCTCGGTGACCTGCGTGAAGGCATCATGCCCGATGATCTGGCGGACATGGTGCAGGTGGTGTTGCGCTTGCCGAACATCACCCTGATCGGGATCGGGGCCAACCTGGCCTGTCACAGCGGGGTTGTGCCCGATCACAACAACATGGCCGAACTTTCGGCGCTGGCCGAATCGATCGAACAGACTTTCGGCATGCGCCTGGAGATGGTTTCCGGTGGCAACTCGGCCAACCTGGACTGGGCGCTGGGTGCCGAGGATACCGGGCGGATCAATAACCTGCGTCTTGGCGAGGCGATCCTGCTCGGCTGCGAGCCGCTGCATCGTCGGCCGATCGAAGGCCTGTACACGGATGCGATCACACTGGTCGCGGAAGTCATTGAGTTCAAGGCCAAGCCGGCACGTCCCTGGGGTGCGATCGCCCAGACTGCCTTCGGCCAGGCGCCCGCAGACGCCGCTTCGGGCGACCGTTCGCGTGCCATTCTCGCCCTGGGTCAGCAAGACGTCGACCCGGCGGGGCTCCTGCCGCCTGCCGGCATCCGCATTCTGGGCGCCAGTGGCGACCATCTGATCACCTGCGCCGACAGCGGCGGGCCTGTCGTTGGTGATGAGGTCAGGTTCGGGTTGAACTACAGCGCTCTGGTCCGCTCGATGACCTCGCCGTACGTACTCAAGGCGATGAATCGCAACAGCGCGGCCGGTCTGTGTGTGAGTCAAACGCCCGAGTGCGGTGTCTTGAGCGGCCGGGCAGGGTAGCGGCCTGGTCATCGATGAACAGGATGCCGCTTCAGGCGATGAACCGACAGGATCAAGCCTGTTGGGTGATTCTGGTGTTCTCCCTAACCGAGATCCGGCACATCCCTTCTTTCCTTCTCCCGCTTCAGCTTGCGGCCTCTGATCAAAAAGTACACGATGCCGGTCAGGGCCCCGCCGAGATGGGCGCCATGGCCAATCGGCCAGCCGCCGTTGGCCTCGATCTGCATGATCAGGCCCCACAGGTCGATGCCGATGAAAATCAGTGCCGCCACGATCGCCGGTGTCGGGATGATGAAGAAAAACAGCACTTTTGCCCTGGGGAAGGTCAGGGAAAACAGCAGTAGTACCCCGGCCAGGGCCGCCGAAGCGCCGAGGGCGGCCTGCTCGGGTTGATCCATCAGCAGGTTCGAAACCAGGGCATGGGCCAATGAGCCCATCACCCCCGCCGTCAGATAGAAAAACAGAAACTCCCTGGCGCCCATCAGCCAGGCCAGCAAGGGTCCAAAGCTCCACAGCACGATCATGTTGATCAGCAAGTGGAACAGCAGGTAGTGGGAGAAGACCGCGGTCACCAGCGTCCAGACCCGTCCCCCGGCCAGCTGGCTCCAGCTGACCAGGAAGTTGTCGGCCATGAACGGCACGGGCAGGAACAGCCAGCACAGAAACACCAGCGCGTTGATGGCCAGGATCACCTTTACCAGCGTGAAGGACTCGTGCCTGACGATTTCCCTGGCCAGTTTCTTCTCTTCCTCGCTTGGCGTATTCCACTGTTCGGGCGGCATTGCTGAGTACTCCTGCGGCTGACAACCTGAATGATCGATTGAACCCCACCTCTCGATTCTAGTGGCGATGGCGTCGGGAGCCGGCCATTCTGGCGATATTCGCCGGCAGGCCGATGTTGAGGAAGCCGCTCTTTGATCCCTGGTCAGCCTCGATTCGGGCGGTTCAGCGGGACCGAAACCACCATTCATGTTAGATTTCAAGCTATATCCTCAATCAGCTGGAGAGGATCTTGGAATGCCCGAGTCGTTGAAAAAGTGCAGTTCATTGGTATTTTTTGCAGGTCGACATACCAGGCGTTTATCGGTCTTTCTGCTGAGCCTGCTCTTGCTGCTTCTGGCCGGACTTGCGGCCTGCACCGAGCCGGGGGAGCATGATGTGCGTGACGCAAACGGCAACTCGCTGCAAGAACTACCCCAGGCGCGAGTGGATGGCGATGTTTCGCTTGAATCAGCCATCGCGCAACGCCGTTCGATTCGTGCCTATACCGGCGCTGCCATGCCGGTGCAGCATCTTGCGCAGCTTTTCTGGGCAATGCAGGGGATCACCAGTGAGGGTCAGGGCTTGAGGACGACGCCCTCAGCCGGTGCCACCTATCCACTGGAAACACTTGCCGTGGTGGGCAATGTCGAAGAGCTTGATGCGGGCGTTTACCGCTACCATCCTCAACAGCATGCTATTTCAAAGATCGCTGACGGTGACCAACGCGCGGCTGTTTCCGCAGCAGCATTGAATCAGAACTGGATGGATCAGGCGGCAGTCATCTTCATCGTAACGGCGGTGCCGGAGCGGACTACCGCGCAGTACGGGGAGCGTGGGGAGGCGTTTGTGAAACTCGAGGCAGGCCACGCTGCACAGAATTTGCATCTGCAGGCCCAAGCGCTGGGATATGGCTCCACGCCCGTGGGTGCTTTCGACGACAACGACCTCATGAAAGCAGCCGGACTTTCCGGTGAGGAAAACCCGCTTTACCTGTTGCCGGTCGGTGAGCCTGAACAGGGTATCTGATCAAGCAAGCCTTGACGATTCCACCCTGGTTTGTTTTGCATTCATGGTTGCCTTGGCCGGCCTTCGTACTGCAGCCCGAACCCGTATTCGAACAGCGGATCGTAGTCGGCGTCGCCGACATTGATCGGAATCTGCCCGGCTTCGCGCGGCCAGGAAAAGCCCAGCTTGCCGGTGAAGTCATGGTCGCCGAACAGCACCTCGGCGATGCCGTCCCCTTCCGAGCCGGGTAACCACGCCGCCACAAAGGCGGCCGAGCGTTCCAGTTCCTCGTTGACCAGCAGTGGGCGGCCCGAGATCAGTACCGTGATCACCTGGGTGCCCTGGTCGTGATAGGCGCGGATCAGGG
>REEW01000200.1 GCA_007694885.1 Wenzhouxiangella sp.
CGGCCCGAAGCACCCGGCACCCCGCGATGCTCGAACCCCTCTACAGCCGACCGTCGCGCCTGTCTGGATGTCCGGCAGCGAACAACCCCTAGGATTTCTTGAAAGCGGCGAAGCAGGCGAAATTCAGGCACTGGAACCAGTCGATCACCTGATCGAAACCGGCAGATTTCAGGCGCTCATGATGGGTTTGCCGATCATCGGCGATCAAAACATTTTCCAGTGCCTGTCGCTTGCGCGCGATCTCCAGGTCGGAATAGCCCTCGGCGCGCTTGAAGGCATGGTGGTGGCGATCCAGCCAGTCCTGCTCGGGCGCCGCAAACGCCAGTTTTTCGGCCAGCAGCAAAACCCCGCCCGGCAGCAGCCCCTCGGCAATGCGCCGGATCAAGGCGTCGCGCCGGTCTGGTTCGATGAACTGCAGAGTGAAGTACATCAGAACCAGTGATGCGCGCTCGATCGCGATCGTGGCGACGTCCTGTTCAATGACTCGAACAGGCACGATCGAGTTGTCATTTGCAACGATCGTCCGGCATCGTGCAACCATTTGCGGTGAATTATCGACCGCCAGGATCTCCACGTTGGGCACCTGAATGGCCCGCCGGGCAGCGAGTGTGGCCGCGCCCAGGGAACAACCCAGATCATACACACGGCTGTTTTCGAAGACAGACTCCCGAACCATCAGCGGAGTCAGTTCCAGCAGCAAGCGGTAGCCCGGGACCGAGCGCTCGATCATGTCGGGAAACACCCGCACCACAGACTCAGCGAACTCGAATGGCTGAACCGGGCCGCTGACTTCGGCATACACTCGATCGCGATCGCTCATGCGCCTATTCTATGACGTGATCGCCTGGCTCCCGGGGACGGGCGATGTCGACAGAGTCCGGGTCGTTACCGACATCAGTCGTCTGCCAGGCGGCGAATCGGTTCTGCCAGCAGGCCGGACAGGTCAATCTCGGCCTGCGGGCCGGGCACGCTGTTGGTGCAGACCAGGCGGGCGATGCCGGCAGCGCGCAAGGCTTGAAGCGTGCCTTCGTCGTGCAGGCCGTGAACACCGATGACCAGGGGTGCAGCCAGTCCGGCTTCCAGCAGATGGCGTGTCGCCAGGGCGATGGTGGAGCCCGAGGCGATGATGTCGTCGACCAGAACCGGCCGCCGTGCGGCGATCGGTTCAAGGTCGGGCAGGGCCATGCTGACCTCGCGATCGCCGTGGCGCTTTTTTTCAAACACGCGCCAGGGCCAGTCGTGTTTTCCGGCGACGGCCCGGATCCACTGCTCGCTTTCCGCATCCGGCCCGATCAGCACCGGCGCCTCGACGTTTGCCTTGATCCAGTCGGCGATGGCCGGAGCCGCGGTCACCACCGACGATTCGAGGCGATAAATCTCGTCCAGACTGGCGTAGCGGTGAAGGTGCGGGTCGACCGTGACCAGCCAGTCGAAATGGTCCGACAACCAGCGCGCAAAGCTGCGCGATGTCAGCGCTTCACCGGGGCGGAAGCGCTGATCCTGGCGCATGTAGCACAGGTAGGGACAAACCAGTCCGACCCGTGTAGCCCCCAGGTCGCGGGCAAGGTCGGCGGCGAACAATACCGCCGGAATGCGCGCATCGGGCTGGTTGAGGGTAGCGATCAGGGCCACGCTCGTCTCGCGCAGGTCGGCGTCGATGCGCAGATAACTCTCGCCGTCGGGGAAGCGACGGTAGACCACCGAGTCGCACGGCATGTTCAATGCATTGCCCAGCCGCGCAGCCAGTTCGTCATTCCCCGGCAGAGCGATCAATCGCACGGCGTTCCCTCCCCACCCGTCCCGATACGGACGATGTCGCCGTTGCTGCCGGCAAATTCGCGCGCGTAGTTGAGCTCGCCCACGGTCTCGGCGTGAATGGTGTAGAGGGGCTGGCCGATCTCGATCGGCTCGCCGAGGTGGACATGCAGGTCCAGGCCGGCAGCGGGTGCTGCCGGGGCCCCTGCCAGCTTGGCGATGCGCGCCAGGCGGCGATTGTCGAAGCACTGTACATGACCGCACCGGGTTGCCTCCACAACGACCCGCTGGCGGGCCATGGATGGTTGACTGAAGCGACCCTGCGCCTCGCAGATCGCAATGAACTTGGCCTGTGCCTGCCCGCTGTCGAGTGATCGGGAGGCGAGGATTGTTCCGTTCCCTGGATCGGCCGCGCCACACAGCTCGAGCAGGGCTCCGGCAAGCTCGATCGAACGTTCCCGCAAGTCGGTCGGCGCATGTGCGGAATTGTCGAGCACGGCCAGGATATCGCGCGCTTCCAGGGCCGGGCCGATCCCGTTCCCGACCGGCTGGCTGCCGTCGGTCAGCAGAATCCGGGTAGTCACGCCAAACGCGGCAGCAACGCTGGTCAGTCGCCCGGCCAGCTGCTGCCCATCGGCGCGGCTGCGAACCTTGGCGGTGGCGCCGACCGGAAGATCCAGCACCAGGTGGCTGGAACCAGCCGCGATCTTTTTTGACAGCACGGAGGCGACGAGCTGGGCCTCGGCGTCCAGATCCATCAGCCGCGAGATCCGGATCAGGACGTCATCGACAGGGCTCAGGCGGACCGCGCCGCCCCACACCAGGCAACCACTTTCCTGCTCGACCACGCGCCTCATGTCGTTCAGATCCAGGTCGACCCGGGTCAGGGTTTCCATGGTGTCGGCCGTGCCGGCCGGAGACGTGATGGCGCGTGACGAGGTCTTGGGCATCCACAGCCCGTTTGCCGCCACCATTGCCACCACCAGGGGTGTGGTGCGATGACCCGGCAAGCCCCCCACGCAGTGCTTGTCGGCGATCGGTGAGCGTGTCCAGCGCAGCCGTTCGCCTACGTCGATCATGGCCTCGGTCAGGTGAACCAGCTCTTCGTCGTCCAGCGGCTGAGTGGCCATGATGGTCAGCAGCATCGCCAGGTGAACGTCGGCGTAGCGGCCGGCCGCTACGTCACGCATGATCGCGTGCATGCTGTCACGGGTAAAACGACGACCGAAGATTCGCCCGCGCAGCTTGCCGATGGACTGTAAAGGCAGCGGATGGCGCAGATGGATCAGGTCGCCCTCGTCGACACCGAGCAGCTTCCAGGCCGAATCCGACAGGGCTGCCTCATCGGTTGCCAGCAGGTCGGAATCGATCTGGTAGAGCGTGGCAATGACCTGCCGGCCGCGCGCCTCGAGCTGCACCCGGGCGTGGGCGCTGAAGCCTTCGGACCGGCACACCGGGCAGTCGCGACGGGTGATGATCACCGGTTCCTGATGGGTATCCAGGGCGATGCGGCGCGCCCTCAAGTTGTTGGATGTGTGCGGACCGTTGCCGTTGTTT
>REEW01000159.1 GCA_007694885.1 Wenzhouxiangella sp.
ACCCTCGGAACATCGGAAATCAGCCAGCAGGACGCTAGGAAATTTCCTTATTCAATGCCTGTCCTGGAATCCGCCTTTCAATGCCTGTCCTGGAATCCGCAATGCCTGTCCTGGAATCCGCTGCTGGAATCCGCTGGAATCCGCGGTCATGGCCGAAGATACCGGCACGTCGCGTAGCTGCTATATTCCAAGCAAGGCATTTGAATGGACGCCACCGGAGTACGACATGAGCCTTCGAGTTTTTTTGGTAATCCTGATCTTTCTGGCGTCTCAGCCCACATTGGCAGGCGTTGGTGCCTGCGACGATCTGGGTACCGAGCCGGCGACCGGTTCTGTTGATTTCGGGCAGGACATTCAGCCAATCTTCAACGACCGATGCACCGGGTGCCATACGGCGGGCCATTTCACCGGCCTGGATTTACAGGCCGGCGCCTCGTATGGGCTACTGGTCAATGTGGCGAGCAGTCAGGATGGCAGTTGGCTTCGAGTCGATCCATCGTCGCTGGCAAACAGCCTGCTGTTTCACAAGATCAATTGCGATGATCCTCCGGTAGGCAATCGCATGCCTATCGGCGGCCCGTCACTGTCGCTTGCCGAACAGGCCCTGATCCGCGACTGGATCGAGCAGGGTGCCAGTGATCGGTTTTTTTCCGATCGATTCGAGTCTCTACCTTTGCCCCCGCTGCCGCCCGTCTCTCAAAGCGGCCTGATCGATTGGTTCAACCCGGACCACGGACTCTTTCTGGACGGTGCCGGCTGGGTTGTGGAATGGACCAACCTGGCTGATGAAAGCCGAAGCACGGGCGGCAGTTCGGCTGCAACCACGGTGGCCGCAGTGAATGGCCGCCGGATGATCCGTTTCAACAGCCCGGTCGAAGGCGGCCATTTGGGATACCCCTCGCCAGGCTCCCAGAGTCTGGCGGCGGGCTACAGCGTCTTCGTCGTTTTCCGTCTCAACGAGCCCATCGCAGACGGCCATATCTTTCCGCGTTTCTGGCGCGGCGCCAATGATACCAGCGCCTTTTTCTTCCGCCGCAGCGCCGGTGAGGTTGAAGTCAAGGCGGATCCCCTGGCCCCAAGCGCTCGCCCCAGCCATCCATACGCCAACCGCTACGGCACCGGCAATATCGCGATCCTCACCGCCCGCCTGACCCCGACCAGTCAAGAGCTTTACTTCAACGGCGTCATGGTCTCCAGCAGCGAGTCACCCATCACTACGTACACCATCGATGACACTCTGTTCCAGATCGGCAACAGCGTGCGCGGCGACATCGCCGATGTGCTGGTTTATGACCACTCGGCCACGCTCGAAGATTTGGATGTGACCGGCCAGGCCCTGGCCGAGGCCTATGGGACGGCATGGCCATTAAGGGATTGCGCCGAGTGCCCGATCATGCTGATGATCCCGGCCGGAAGCTTCACCCAGGGCAGCCCGGCCAGTGAGCCGCAGAGTTCTGGTACGGAGCGCCCCCAGCGCACGGTCAACGTTTCGGCCTTTGCCATGGGCCAGTATTCGGTCACTTTCGATGAATGGGATGCCTGCGTTGCCGACGGCGGCTGCACCCACAACTCTGATGACTGGGGTCTTGGGCGCGGCAACCGCCCGGTGATCCTTGTGAGCTGGGACGATGCTCAGGAATACGTTACCTGGCTGAGCACCAAGACCGGACACGACTACCGCCTGCCCTCGGAGTCCGAGTGGGAATACGCCACCCGCGCCGGCACCACCGGTCGCTTCAACACCGGCGACTGCATTTCCAGCGACCAGGCCAATTTCCGCGGTACGAATCCGGCCCAAGACTGCCCTGTGGGCATCTACCCGGAACAGACCCTGCCGGTCGGCAGTTTCGCCCCCAATACCTTTGGTCTGTATGACACCCATGGCAGTGTCTGGGAATTGGTGGAGGACTGCTGGAATGAGAACTACGTCGGGGCCCCTATTGATGGCGGCGCCTGGATGTCGGGTGACTGCAGTCGTGCTGTGACTCGCGGCGGCGCCTGGACCCTCGCTGGTAGCTGGCTGCGTTCTGCCCAACGCATCTCGCTCCCCCACGGCGATCGCACCATCAATACTGGCTTCCGTGTGGCCAGGTCCGTAGACCCCTGAACTGCATTCAACAACAACCTGACCGATGGCGCGGTAATAGATGCTCTCGGTGCCCTGGACCTGTCCGAGCCGCTCTTTCGGATGACTGGCGACTCGCCAGATGTCGGCTGGCGCTGCGCGTTTTGCACCGACCGGTGGCTTGAGTTTGCCACGCTTATTTGAGCCGGCATTGTCGCAAGCCGGGATCCCTCGGGGCCCAGGACGATTCCCTGCACTACGCGCTCAACCCATCCATCAAAAGTCTCCCGTAAAACGTAAAGCGCCCCTCATCCTTGACCCGTCACTCCTCCACCTTGACCGTCACCCCCTGCCGAGCCAACACCCGATTCGCATTCCCCGTCACATACCGCAACTCATAGCGCCCCGCCTGCGCGGGCGCGCGCAGGGTGGCCGGCGTGCCGCTGGTGGCATAGCTGTAGGAGAGATAGCGCGAATCCGCTGCCCCTGTTTCGACGATGGTGATGAAATCGCGCTGATTGCCTGGGCCCGTCCACTCGACATCGAATGAACTCCCCACGGTCATTTCGGCCGGACCCGACAGACTGGCCGTGATTTCGGTCAGCTCAATGACCTGGCGGGCCATAACGGTGCTTTGGCCGCTGACATAGCGCAACTCATGGGCACCGGCATGGTCGGGCGCGCGCAGCTCTACCGGGCTGCCGTCGCGTGTATAGACATAGCTGAGGTATCGGTAATCCGGCGTGCCGACAGGGACAATGGTGATGAAGCGTATAGGAAGTATAAGCGGCCTATTTCCTGATTTCCAGCGGTATCCGAAGCCGTCCAGCGCCGACGTTTAGCACCGGCTACAGGCGGAATCTCAACCAATTTTCCTCTGTCGGGGCCAATCGAATAGCCTCCTACCCCGCTTTTACCGGTGTTGGCCTCTCTCGGCACGAGCGCCACCGGGCCGCGCACGGATGGAACGCGGCCTGAATTCGGTTTTCTACAGTTCAGTGAGGCAAGCCGATACGCTCCGTCGGCGGCGCCCGGCTTTCCGCCCACAGACCCGGGAGATCCTTATTGGCCAGGTGAGTCAGTATCCGCTCGATCACCGGTGGGTCCTCTATGGAAGCGATGATCTGGACCGTGCCCCCGCAACTCGGGCAGGTCTCCACATCAATCTGAAAGACCCGCTTGAGGCGCTTCGCCCAGCGCATCGCCGATCGTTGCTCAGCCGGTGTGCGGTCTTCGGTTGGC
>REEW01000187.1 GCA_007694885.1 Wenzhouxiangella sp.
TTGGCCAGGTTGTGGGTCCGCGCACCGCGAACGGAAATCGATTTCATGCCGGGCAGGCCTTTGCGACGAGATCAATCGCCCATTATCGCGCGCCTGGTGAATGCGACGCAAAGACCCCCCGTTGATCCTGGCCGGCGGGGCTGCTCAGGCGTCGATCCGCGCCTGGATGGTCTCGGGGCTCGGCGACCAGGGTGATGCCTTCTGCCCCTGCCTCGTCAAGACTCGGGTAGGCTATGGGCCGGCAGGATCGCCGAATCGACAATAGACAATCGATAATCACGGACGCCAACGGATGGCAAGACAGAATTTCTGGTCCGGCCTGGTGGTCGCTGCGTTCGCGCTGTTGGCGCTGACGTGGATGATCCCCAACCATGCCGGCTCCAACCCGATGGCGCAGATGCCACCGGGGCTGGTCCCGAGTATTGCCGCCTGGATCATGCTGGTCTGCGGCCTCATCGTTGCCCTCGGCGGGCTGGTCGGGCTGGTGCGCGGCCGGCAGTGGCCGGTGACCACGCGCATCGACTGGGCGGGCCTGGGCTGGACGCTGTGGCCGTTTGTCTATGTTGCCGCGGCGATCTATGTCCTGACTTTCGTAAAAATCACCTGGTTCGGTGTCCCGCTGATCGCCGGTCTGCTGTTTCTGCTTGGCGAGCGGCGCTGGTACCTGCTGCTCGGCTGTTCGGTCGTGCCGGTCGCGATGCTCTACGTGCTTTCGGTGCACATGATGCGGATCGGCGTGGTCTGAGCCATGGATTTTTCGCTCATCGGCGCCGCGATCGGCGAGTCTTTGACCCTGGCCTCGTTCATCGGCATCGGCGGCGGTGTGCTGCTCGGCTACATGATCGGCGTGATCCCGGGGCTGTCGCGCTCGGTGGCGATCTCGATCGCGATCCCGATGACCTTCTACATGTCGCCCTACATCGCGATCTCGTTTCTGATCGGGCTGTCCAAGGGCACGGCCGCCGGCAGCGCGGTATCGGCCATCCTGCTCAACGCGCCGGGCGAGGCCTCGTCGGCGGCCACCGCGCTCGACGGCTATCCGCTGGCGAAATCAGGCAAGCCGAAAACGGCGCTGCAGATCGGGCTGCTGGCCTCGGTAATCGGCGATATTCTCGCAACCATCATCCTGATCTTCGTCGCCATTCCCTTTGCCCGCGTCGCGCTGATGTTCGGCCCCTACGAGATGGCCGCGATACTGGCGTTCGCGCTGGTGTTCATCGCCGGGCTGTCCAGCGGGTCGCTGTTCAAGGGCCTGGCCGCGGGGGGATTGGGTATCTTCCTGGGCTCGATCGGGCTGGATAACCAGACCGGCCTGCCGCGCCTGACCTTCGGATTGACGGAGCTGATGGACGGCATGCCGCTGATCGCGGTTGCGATCGGCACGCTCGCGCTGTCGGAGATGTTCGTGCAGGCGGAGAAGCTGCGCCACCAGCGCGAGACGATGTCGGTGAAACTCGAAAACCGACCCGACGACCGGATCACCTGGCCGCTGTTTCGCCGGATCCTGCCGACCATCCTGCGCGGCACCGGGGTCGGTACGCTGGTCGGTGCGCTGCCGGGGCTGGGCCCGTCGGTGGGTTCGTTCATGTCCTACGGACTGGCGCAGAAAGCCTCGCGCACGCCCGAGAAGTTCGGCAAGGGCGAGCCGGCCGGCATCGCCGCCTCCGAGTCGGCCGACAACGCGGTCATTCCGGCGGCACTGATTCCGTTGTTCGGCCTGGGCATACCGGGCAACGTGTCGGCGGCGCTGTTGATCGGCGCGTTCGCCATCCACGGCATCACGGTTGGTCCCTTGCTGCTGCGCGACGAGCCCGAACTGCTGTATTCGATCTTTGCCGGCATGATCCTGGCCAGCGTGATCATGCTGGTGCTGGGGTGGTACGGGCTCAAAGTATTCGCGCAGATCACCCGCGTGCCGCCGCATGTGGTGATCCCCATCGTGGTGTTTTTCTGCCTGGCGGGCATGCTGCTGCAGGGCTACGGCACCTTCGGGCTGGTGATCCTGATCGGTTTCGCCGTGCTCGGCTACCTGATGAAAAAGTTCGACTACTCGTTCGTGACCTTCCTGGTCGCGTTCATCATCACGCCCATGCTCGAGCTCAACCTCCGGCAGAGCATCATCCTGTCACGCGGCGAATGGTCCATCCTGCTGGAGCGCCCGATTGCGCTGTTCTTCATCGTCTGCACGCTGCTTGCGCTGGTGATGCTGGCCTGGCGCACGGTGATCAGCGGCCGCTCGGTCGCGGGCGCGCCGCCGGAGTGAGCGCTCCGGCGTTGATGGGGGCTTGCGGGCCGGTGTACTGTAATCAAACCTTGTGTCACCAAGTCTGAAGTTCTGAAGTCCGGAGAAAGTCATTGAAAAAGCTCATGTTTGCTGTCTTGATCGCGCTGCTGGTGGCTGCCGTCCCGGCCCATGCCGAGGACTGGCCGAACCGGCCGCTGACCATGGTGATCGGTTTTGCGGCCGGCGGTTCCACCGACATCCAGGGCCGGGTGCTGGCCAACGTGATGGAGGAGTACCTCGGCCAGCCGGTCAACGTCGTCAACCAGCCCGGCGCCGGCAGCGCGGTGGCGCTGACCCGCCTGGCGCGCAACCGCGATGGCGGCCTGACGTTCCTCTACGGCGGGATCACCGCGCTGACCTTTACGCCGATCATCATGCCGGTGAACTACGAGATCGACGATTTCGAGTACCTGGCGACGCTGGCGGTGGGGCAGAACTCGATCGTTACCGCGACCGGCCAGCCCTTCACCACCTTCGACGAGCTGGTCGAATACGGTCGGGACAACCGCATGACCTATGCCCAGCAGACCGCGCTGGACGAGGCCATCATGCGGCGTATCGCCGAGGCCGAGGGCCTGGATATCGCGATCGTGCCCACCGGGGGCGGCGGCGGCATGGCGCCGCTGGTGCTGGGCAGGGAAGTCGATTTCGCCTATTCCGGCGGTACCCATGCCCAGTACACCCCGGGCGGCGAGATGGTCGTGCTGGCGTTCATGTCGCCGGAGCGCAGCCCGTTTTACCCGGAGGTGCCCACGCTGATCGAACTCGGGCATGACCTGGTCATCGAGGACTACCGCAGCATCATCGTGCCGGCGGGCATTCCGGACGAGGCGCGCCAGCGCCTGGTCGCGGCGGCGGAATACGCCAGCCAAAGCGAGCGCTTCAGAAAGATCACCGAGGAAAACACGTTTTTCCCGGTGGTGTTTCGCGGCCCCGAAGAAACCGGGGCCGCAATCCGGCGGATCCGCGCGGCCAACGAGGACGTGCTCGGCGATT
>REEW01000207.1 GCA_007694885.1 Wenzhouxiangella sp.
CGCAGCCATGCCTACATGAGCCAGCGCCTGTGCGAGCCGGCGGCCTGGTTCGACGGTTTCTTCGGCGATCCGCGCGCGCTGGAAGAAACCCCGGTCGGCACTTTCATCCGCATGCGCAATGCGGTGGAGTGGGACCAGTCAGAGGGCTGGAGCTACGGTCTGCGGGTGCGCGCCAATATCGAGCTGCCGCGGGTGTCGGACCGGGTTCGCCTGCTGGTCTCGCGCGACGAGGACCTGAGCGGCGAGCTGCGCGATGGGCCGGGTACGGCCGACCGCGATGATCGAACCCGTCTCGGCTTGCGCTTCATTGCCAGCGAGCAGGCCCGCTCGCAGCTGGATTTCGACGGCACCATCCGGATCAGCAGCGGGGCTCTCAACCCCCGCGTTCGGGCCCGTTACCGCTACGTCCACGGGTTGACCCGGCATACTCTGGTGCGGGCAACGCAGAGCGTTTTCTGGGAGCGTGCCGACGGTTTCGGCACGACCTCTCGCCTGGACTGGGAGTGGCTGCCGGACCGCGATCGTCTGATCCGCTGGACCGGCGAGGGAACGGTCTCGGAAGGCTCCGACGGCGTTGACTGGAATACCTCGGTCACCGCCTTCCGCCAGCTTGACCTGCGCACGGCCGTGCGTAGCGAAATCGGCACGTTCGGCTACACCAGCCCGCAATTCGATGTCGAGGAGTACTTCGTCGCCGTGCGCCTGCGGCGCCAGTTTGCCCGCCCCTGGCTGTTCTACGAGATCCAGCCCGAGCGGGCCTGGCCACTGGATCTGGACACCGGCAGGCGCGGCGCGGACTGGCGTCTCACCTTCACCCTGGAGATCCAGTTCGAAAACGAGCGTTCGCGGGAACGGCGCCGGCTGCGCTACTTCGGAGAAGATGCTGAAGAACTGCCCGGCGGGCTGATGCTCGAGCCGATCCCGGTGGAAGCGCCGGGCGAGGCCGGGATTGATCCGGTGCTCGATCACGAAGAAGAGGATGACGACGACGACGCTGACGACGACTCTGACGAGTCAGCGCCGGATTCCGGTCATGACTGATTTGTCTGGGTACGAAAGGAACTGCTAGCGCGGCGGGTCGATCTGGCCCTGGATCGAGCTGTTGAGCCGATACCAGCCGGCGATGCTGTAGCGATCCCGTCGGGCCGGCAGGACTTCATGAGGCACCTCCTCGCTCAGGAAGATGACCAGCCGACCGCCCCGGGGAGCAATTCGAACCGCTTCGTCCTCCTCGTTGGCGCCGTACAGCACCAGTTCGCCGCCGTCACCGGGCTGCCAGTGGTCGTTCAGGTAGGCCACGGTGGACAACACTCGATTGGCCGCGCCGCGAAAGCTGTCGAGGTGGCGCCGGTAGAAAGCGCCGGGCGGATAGTGGGCAAAATGAGCCTCGAACTCGAACAAGCCCAGAAACAGCCGCCGGTTGAGGGCATGGCGCAAGTCCTCGGCGAGCCCCAGGAATCGAGCATGGACCGGCTGCTGTCGGGTCAGCCACCGAATCCGGTCGCGACGCACGCTGTGGTCAATCTGGAAATCGGCTTCGCGTCCCACGCCGGCCCTGGCCAGTGCATCGGCCGCAATCAGTGCTCTCAGTTCCAGGCGCAAGTCCCGGACCAGCGCAGGCGCAACGATATCGTCGCCGCACCACCAGCCGACGTCGGCCAGCGCGTCGGCGGCCCGGTCGAGAAGGCATTCGTCCTGCGTGATGAGTAGATCGAGATCAGGGGGCTGGGCCAAGCGTGGCTCTCCTGGCCTCCGAGCCGCAGCATGCGGCCGGCGAAGTATAGCCGCTGGTCAGCGCTGGTGCGACAATGCCGGGTAGTCCCGCACAAGGCTCGGCCATGAAAAGTTTCCCGCTGTTTCTGATCGCCGCCCTGATGGTTCTCATCAGTAGCGCGCTTTGGGCCCAGGATGCAAGCATCGAGCAGGTCACCGTCTACCCTGACCGGGCGGAAGTGGTGCGCTTGATTCCGGTGGATCTGGCTGCCGGCGAGGAGGAACTGCGGATCAGCGATTTGCCGGCCCGAACGGTGCCGGATTCGCTACGATTCTCGGTGCGCTCCGGTGAGGGCGTGGCCCTGGGCGGCATGGAGGTGCGCACGGTGCGCGGTGCCGAGCGGGTCCAGCCGCGCGCCCGCGAGCTCGAAAGTCGCATTCGCGCGCTCGAGCTTCAGATACAGGCTCTGGCCAACCGGATCCAGGCGCGCGGCCTGCAGCTTCGCCTGCTGGAGTCCGTTGTCTCCGAGGATGCCGGGCAGGGCGGGGATGCCCGTCTGGACGCGCTGGCCGAGATCGGCTCACGCGCCGAGGAAGTGCTGGCCCAGCGCCTGGCCCACGAAAGCGAGCGTGACCAGCTCGCCGGTGAGCTGGAGCGTCTCAAGCGCCAACTGGCCGATCTTGGCCAGTCCCAGCGCGATACTCTGGAGGTACTGGTGCCGGTGCGCGCCGAGCGCCCCGGCCGGGTCGAGATCGAGCTGGCCTACCTGGTGGCCGATGCCGGCTGGGAATCCCTCTACGAATGGCGCCTGGATACCGAGGCTGCCCGCCTGATGCTGGTGCAGCAGGCCCGGGTGCGGCAGAACACCGGCGAAGACTGGACCGACGCCCGCATTCGGGTGGCCCTGGGTCAGCCCGCCCTGGGTGGTCAGTTACCGCAGTTGCGCCCCTGGACCATCGATATTGCCAGACCCGCGCCGCGGGCGCGAATGCTGGAATCAGCGGTTTCTGACGCCGCGCCGCTGGCGAGCGCGCCCGAGTCGATGCTACAGGGCAGCGAGATGGCCGCGATGTACCGGATTCCGGGCCGGAATCACGTTTCTGGCGACAATGCACCGCGCCGCTTCCTGCTGGCCGAGCACGAAATGGACGGCAAGCTGGGCGCGCGCGCGGTGCCGCGTCGGCAGACCCGCGCCTGGCTGTTTTTCGAAGCGGAATACGGCGGCGAAGCCTGGCTGCCGCCGGGCCGCGTGTCCCTGTTTCAGGACGGTGCCGTGGTCGGGCAGACGCGCTTTACCGGGCTGGCCCCGGGCGGTGTCCTGGCGGAAAGTTTCGGCGTGGCCGAGCGGATCGAGATCGATCATCGCCTGGTCCGCGACACCCGCGGCAGCGAAGGGCTGGTGCGCCGCGCCAATCGTCTCGAGCGCGAGTTCGAGTTCGAGGTCAGCAATCGCTACGGGCGTGCGCTCGAAATCCTGATCATCGACCAGCTGCCGGTGCCGGGTGATGAGCGCATCGAGGTGGAGATGACCGCGGACAGCCGCAGCCCGGACGTGC
>REEW01000203.1 GCA_007694885.1 Wenzhouxiangella sp.
TCTCGACCTGGAGGAACTCGCCGGCCTCGTACAGGCGGCCCAGGGCGAGCTGGCCGTACCAGGGCCAGATGCCGATGTCGGCGATGGTGTAGTCGTCGCCGGCAATGAACGGCTTGTCCGCCAGTTCGCGGTCCAGCACGTCGAGCTGGCGCTTGGCCTCCATGGCGAAGCGGTCGATGCAGTACTTGATCTTCATCGGCGCATAAGCGTAGAAGTGGCCGAAGCCGCCGCCGAGATACGGTGCCGCCCCCATCTGCCAGAACAGCCAGTTCAGGCACTCGGTGCGGGCGGCGCGATCGGCCGGCAGAAAGGCATCGAACTTCTCGGCCAGGTACAGCAGGATCGCGCCTGACTCGAACACCCGCTGTGCCGGGTCCATGCTGTGATCGACCAGGGCCGGGATCTTGGAGTTGGGATTGATCTCGACGAAGCCTGAGGCGAACTGATCGCCCTCGCCGATGCGGATCAGCCAGGCATCGTACTCGGCATCGGAAAAACCCCTGGCCAGCAACTCCTCGAACAGCACCGTGACCTTGACCCCGTTGGGGGTGGCCAACGAGTAGAGCTGGTGCGGATGGCGGCCGACCGGCAGATCCTTGTCGTGCGTGGGCCCGGCTTCGGGTCGGTTGATCTTGGCAAACTTTCCGCCGCTTTCCGAATCCTGGGTCCAGACTTTCGGCGGGGTGTACTCCGAATCGCTCATCCGGCTTGACCTCCTGTCGATGCTTCGTTGCTTGCAGCCTGGCGAGCGTCATACTGCTGGGCCTCGACCACGGCAATGGCGGTCATGTTGACTACCCGGCGCACACTGGCCGAGGGGGTGAGTACGTGGGCCGGGCGACCGACCCCCATCAGGATCGGTTCGATGCTGACCGCGCGACCGACCACGCGACCGAAGTGAAACGCGATATGGGCCGAGTCCTGGTCGGGCATGATCAGCAGGTTGGGTAGTCCCTTGAGCTGCGAATTGGGGAACACCCGCTCGCGGATTTCCGGGGCCATGGCCACGTCGGCGGTCATTTCGCCCTCGACTTCCAGCTCCGGTGCCAGCTCGGACAAACGCTCGCGCACCCGCCGCATCTTGGCCGCCTGCGGGTCGGCGTGCGAGCCGAAGGTCGAGTGCGAAACCAGCGCCACCTTCGGCGTGATGCCGAACATGCGAATCCGTTCGGCCGCCATCAGGGTCAGCTCGGTCAGCTGCTCGATGGTCGGGTCGGGGTTGACGTGGGTGTCGCAGACAAACCAGGCCCCGGTGTCATTGGTCACCACCGACAAGGCACCCAGCGTCTTGCAGCCCGGCGCCATGCCCAGCACTTCGGTGACGTAGCGCAGTTTTTTCTGGTAACGGCCGACCACTCCGCAGATCAGCGCGTCGGCTTCGTTGCGGTACACCATGAGTGCCGCGATCACCGTGGTGCGCGTACGCACGATGGCCTTGGCCGAGTCCGGCGTCACGCCGCGGCGTTGCGTGATCTTGTGAAAGGTCTGCCAGTATTCCTTGAAGCGCGGATCGGACTCCGGATTGACCAGCTCGAAATCCTGACCCGGCCGAATGCGCAGGCCGGCGCGCTCGATGCGCATCTCGACCACCGACGGTCGGCCGATCAGAATCGGACGGGCCAGACCGTCGTCAATGACGGTCTGCACCGCGCGCAACACCGTTTCTTCCTCTCCCTCGGCGAACACCACCCGTTTCGGGTCGCGCCGGGCGGCGTCGAACACCGGCTTCATCAGCAGACCGGTGCGGAAGACGTACTGGCTCAGGCGCTCGCGGTAGGCGTCGAGATCGATCGAGCGGGTCGCCGCGCCGGAATCCATCGCCGCCTGGGCCACGGCCGGGGCCAGGTGCACCAGCAGGCGCGGATCGAAGGGCTGCGGAATCAGGTATTCCGGCCCGAATCGGGGCGCCTCGCCGCCGTAGGCCGCGGCCGAGACGTCGGATGCCTCCATGCGCGCCAGTTCGGCGATGGCATGTACACAGGCCATTTTCATCTCGTCGTTGATCGCAGTCGCACCCACATCCAGCGCCCCGCGAAAGATGTAGGGGAAACACAAGACATTGTTGACCTGGTTGGGAAAATCGGACCGACCGGTCGCGATCAGCGCATCGGGACGGGCCGCGCGGGCCAGGTCCGGCATGATCTCGGGCACCGGGTTGGCCAGGGCCAGGATGATCGGTCGTTCGGCCATGCGCTGGATCATGTCGACGCTGAGCACGCCCGGCGCGGAGACCCCAAGAAACACATCCGCGCCATCGATGGCCTCACCCAGGGTGCGGGCATCGGTTTCAACGGCGTACTGGGCCTTGCGCGGTTCCATATCGGCCTCGCGGCCCGTGTGGACCACGCCCTCGCGGTCGCAGACGATCACGTTGTCGCGGGCCAGCCCCATGGTCACCAGCAGATCCAGGCAGGCCATGCCGGCCGCGCCGGCCCCCGAAGCCACCAGACGAATGTCTTTAAGTTTCTTGCCGGCCAGTTCCAGGCCGTTGATCATGGCCGCGGCGGTGATGATGGCCGTACCGTGCTGATCGTCATGGAAGACTGGAATGTTCAGCCGCTCCTTGAGACGATCCTCGACGTGGAAGCACTCCGGCGCCTTGATGTCTTCCAGGTTGATTCCGCCGAAGGTCGGTTCCAGGCTGGCGATGATGTCGATCAACTTGTCCGGATCCGACTCGTTGATCTCGATGTCGAACACGTCGATATCGGCAAACTTCTTGAACAGCACCCCCTTGCCTTCCATCACCGGCTTGGCCGCAAGCGGGCCGATGTTGCCCAGGCCCAGCACCGCCGTGCCGTTGGAGATCACCGCGACCAGGTTGCCCCTGGCGGTGTACTCACGGGCCGTGTCCGGATCGGCATGAATCGCCTCCGACGCCGCCGCCACCCCGGGCGAGTAGGCCAGAGCCAGATCCTTGGCCGTGGCCAGCGACTTGGTCGGGGTGATCTTGATCTTGCCCGGCACCGGATAACGGTGGTAGTCGAGGGCTTGTTCCTTGAACTTGTCTCTATCGGGCATTGGGGACTCGCTGGACGAACAAGACGGATGGCAGGCTGGGGGCTGCCGGGATGGAATTTATATAGGGTTAAGGGTTAAGGGTTCAGGTTTAAGGGTTCAGGGTTCAGGGCAACGCAGTTCCGTAAACCGTAAACCGTAAACCTTAAACCTTAAACCTTAAACCTTAAACCTGAACCCTAAAATCCTACCCTTCCTCTTCCTCCTCGCTCCACTCACCCAACGC
>REEW01000099.1 GCA_007694885.1 Wenzhouxiangella sp.
GTCTGAACCTGCCCGGCTACGAATGGCTGCGCGATCTTTTGCTCGACGAGGAAGGTCAGGAAAAGCTCGCCGCGGTAGGGCGCCTGCAACCGGTTGCCGAAGAGCTCGGCATCAGCCTGACCCACATGGCGATTGCCTGGTGTCTCAGGAATCCGAACGTCAGTACCGTGATTCTCGGAGCTTCGCGACTGAGCCAGCTGAAACACAATCTGGCTGCACTGGATGCGGTGCCGAAGCTCAGCGATGAGGTGATGGCGCGGATTGATCGAATCCTGGGAAACCGGCCGGCCGATCCGGAACGATTCGGACAGTGACAGCCAGAGCCGGAATCATTCAGACCCTTGACCGGGTCAGCTGATCTTCCAGTTCTTCCAGCGACTTGTTCTTGGTCTCCGGTACCACCTTCCAGATGAAAAACAGCCCGCCGGCGGCAAACAGGCCGTAAATCAGGAAGGTCAGGCTGTTGCCGAGCGTGGCCAGTTCCCAGGGGAACACCAGCTGGACGAGAAAGCTGACTCCGGAGTTGATGAAACCGACAAACGAAATCGCCAGCCCCCGCACCCTGAGCGGAAACAGCTCCGAAAACATCACCCACATCACCGGACCGATGGACACGGCAAAGGAAGCCACAAAGCCCAGGATGCCGAACAGGATCAGTCCCGGGTTGATGTCGATGGCGGTGGCAATGATCTCCGACTCATGCGCCAGGGCAGCTTCCTGCCCAAGCGTTTCGACCAGTGCCTTGCGGAAACTGACATCACTCGGGTAGCTGATGCCGCGCAGCTCGGCCAGCTGACCGGCCATGAGTGCGGGCAGTTCCAGCGTCTGGATGCCTTCATCCGACAGTTCGTAGGTGGCCGATCCGAACCCGTAGGCCAGAAGCATCATCGCCAGAGTGATGCCGGTCATGCCGCCCAGCAACAACGGCCGACGACCGAGCTTGTCGATCAGCAACATCGCAACAACGGTGAACGCGAGATTGGTCAGGCCGACCAGTACCGCCTGCATGAACGAGGCATCGGTGCCGATGCCTGACTGCTCGAAAATCATCGGGGCATAAAAGAACACCGCGTTGATCCCGGTGATCTGTTGCAGAACCGCCAGAACAATCCCGGTCACCAGCACCAGCCGCAGCGCCGGGTGAAAGATTTCCTTGACCGAAACCTTCTCGCGGGTTTTATCGCTTTCCAGGTTGCGCTGTATATCGGCGATCTGCCGCTGGGTCTCGGTTTCCTCGAATACCCGGTTCAGCGTGACCGCGGCCTGTTCGTGCATTCCCTTCATGATCTGCCAGCGCGGGCTTTGCGGCACCCACATCAGTCCGGCGAAAAACAGCAGGGCGGGCAGGGTCTCGATACCCAGCATCCATCGCCACGCATGCGCATCGATCATGAGCGACTGCACCCAGGCGGCATCCGATTGCGACCACTGCAGGATGAGGTAATTGCTGAAAAAAGCGGCGGAAATACCCACCACGATGTTGAGCTGATTGAAACTCACCAGTCTGCCGCGGCTTTCCGGCGGTGCAATTTCGGCGATGTACATCGGTGCCACGATCAACGCGGCCCCCACGCCAAGGCCGCCAATCATGCGCGCAATCACCAGGGTCAGAAAGTCCGGCGCCAGGGCCGATGCGATGGCCGATACGGCGAACAGAAACGCCGCCAGCTTCAGAATGCCGCGGCGACCGAACTTGTCGCTCAAGGGTCCGGCAGCGATCATCGCCAGGGTCGCGGTCAGGGTGAGAGAGCCCACGGCCCACCCAAGCTGCAGGCTGGTCAGGCCGAATTCCGGCCCGATGAACCGAACCACGCCGGATATGACCGATGCGTCGAAGCCCATCAGAAAGCCGCCCAGGGCCACGATCAGGGCAACGCGCACAACGTAGAACCGCCCTTGATTCATGAAAGAGTCCGCTTGGTTGGATGCGCTGAGTTGGTTCTCATTGTGTTCCTTCCCTGAAGCCGATTTGAATGGCGGTGGTTGACAACGTTGTCAGTAGACTTTATAAAGCCCAGAAGGCATAGCTGTCAAAATTCCGTGAACCGTCATTGTGCGGTGCAACATCAAGCGGGCCAATACAAGAACAGCTGCACAAAATCGCTGCTTCATTACATCAGGCTTGAGGAGGGAACACCCGAATGGATTCGAATACGTTGCGCAAGACACCGCTGGCCATGGCCGTCGCCATGGCCCTGGGCACCTGCATGATCTCGCCGCTCTACGCGAAACAGGCCGAAGAGGCGGAACAGGATGAGGACGTGACCGGGGAGACGACCGAGTTTTTCGTCGATGACCGCATCCAGGTGGTCGGCGTTCGCGGCAGTCTGATGCGCTCGATGGATCGCAAACGCGACTCCATCGGCCTGGTCGATGCCATTACCGCCGAGGACATCGGCAAGTTCCCCGATCAGAACCTCGCCGAAGCGCTGCAGCGCATTCCCGGTATCTCGATCAGTCGGACCAACAACGAAGGTTCGGAGATTACCGTGCGCGGATTCGGGCCGGAATTCAACCTGGTGACCTTCAATGGCCGCTCCATGCCGACCCAGGGCGGGCGGTCCTTCGATTTCGGCGATATCGCTTCGACCGGCATCACGGCGGTCGAGGTGATCAAGACCGGTCGCGCGTCTCTGCCCAGTGGTGGCATTGGTGCCACCGTCAACATCATCACGCCGAAGCCGCTGGAAAACCCGGGCATGCGCGGTGCCCTGATCGGCAAGGCCGTGCACGAAACCTCGGCCTCGGACGGCGACCTGGGCAATCTGAATCGCGTCACCCCGGAAATCGCCGGCATCTACAGCAACACCTTTGCCGACAACACTTTCGGGATCGCGATCACGGGCTCCTACGAGGAGCGCGACAACCGTGAAGAGTTCGCCGCTGTCGACAGCTGGATTCCGAACTACGGCCTGGACGGCGGCACGGTCAACAACAACAACCAGCGCGCCGATGGCATCTGGTGGCATCCCCAGGACGCCGGCTACGGTTTCGCCGACATCTCGCGCACGCGCACCAACGGTCAGCTGACCCTGCAGTGGGAACCCAGCGACCGCATCCGCATGACGCTGGACTACACCTACTCGGAGCTGGAGTTCGAAGCCGACCGCAACAGCTTCGGCGTCTGGTTCGCCAACCCCAATGTCTCTGCTACGGTCAACGAACGCGGCACCGTCACCGATGTCACCCAGGTCGGCGGTGATTACGCCATCAACGTGTCCCGAGACAACACCGTCAAGACCAACGATTCGCTGGGCTTCAACGTCGACTTTCGCGCCACCGACAACCTGTTTCTGACCCTCGATGTCCATGATTCGAGCTCCAAGCTCAAGGGCGGCGGACTGGGCGATGGCCGTCCGGGAAGCTCGGCCAACCTGATCGTCGGCAACACCTTCTGCGACTGGTGCGGATTCGAACCCTTCGGTGGTCCGTTTACGGCAACGATCGACGAGAAATTCGCCTCCTATTCGAGCAGCGGCATACCGATCTGGGGCGCGACCTTCCGCGATACCGAAACCGGGGAGATGCTGGACTTCCTGCGGCGTAGTGACATGGGTTCGTTGTTCGGACAAGCCTTTGATGTCCGCAATAACAACGATATTTTCCAGGTTCAGCTCGACGGCACCTGGACCAATCCCGGCAGCGGGGCAATCACCGGCCTCGACTTCGGCGTCAGCCACACCGAGCAGGAGTTCGTCAATCGCAACGCCTTCTCCGGCCTGCTCCCCGGCGGCTTCTGGCTGACCTCGGCCCAGTACTGGCCCGATGAGCAGTGGGAAGAGGCCAACTTCGGCGGCCTGCTGTCGGATTTCTCCGGCAGCGGTGATTTCCCGCTGGATCGCTACTTTGTCCGAGACTTCGCATCGATCGTCAACGTCTACGAATCGCTGGACTGTTTTGCCACCGGCGACCCGCTGTGCAACGACGTCTACTGGCCGTCCTGGGGCCCGGAGTTCCAGGACCCCTCCGGCACCCGCGGCTACTTCTGGCCGGGCCCGCTCGGCAATGCCAGCGGCGCCGGCGTCAAGGAAGACATCAATGCGGCCTACTTTCAGCTCAACATCCAGGACCGGGTCGCCAACCTGCCGTTCAATGCCCGGATCGGCCTGCGCATCGAAGACACCGAGACCACCTCGACCGGTGATGAAGTTCCGGCCCAGGCCGTGGTCTGGGTGGGCGGCGATGAATTCGTGACCGAGTTCGGCCCGCCCACCTTCGTTACGGCCAAGAACAGCAACACCGAATTCCTGCCCAGCCTGGACTTTGATCTGACCTGGCGGCACGACCTGATCTCGAGGTTCTCCTACAGCCGGACCCTGGCCCGGCCACCGATCGGCGCGCTCAGCCCGGTTCGCTCCTTCGTCGGCAACCCCAACCCGCAAAACCGCGAGGCCAGTTCCGGCAACCCGAACCTGTTGCCCTATGTCTCGGATAATTTCGACTTGTCGCTGGAGTGGTACTACGCGCCCGGCAGCTACGCCTCGGTGGCCTATTTCCGCAAGCACGTCGACAATTTCCTGGTCGGCACCACCGTACGCGAATCCTTCGACGGGCTGCTGGATCCGTTCCGCGGCGCCCAGGCCGAACTGGCCCGGGAGCAACTGGCCGCCGAGGGCATCCCGGTGAGCAACGCCAACGTCTTCGCCCGCATCAACGAAAACCTGGGTCGGCCCTCGACCACGCCCGTCCGGGCCGAGCCCGGCGACCCGCTGATCGAGTGGAATGTGTCGACGACCGACAACGCCGAGCAGGGTCGTATCTGGGGCTGGGAGTTCCAGCTGCAGCACATGTTCGCCGACACCGGTTTCGGGGTCCAGGCCAACGCCACCCTGGTCAGCGGCGACGTCAGGGTCGATCGCAACGTGCTCGACCGCCAGTTCGCGCTGCCCGGCCTGAGCGATTCGTACAACCTGATCGGCTTTTACGAGAACGAACACATCTCGGCCCGGCTGGCCTGGAACTGGCGCGACGAGTTCCTCGCCGGCTTCGACCAGTTCGATGCGCCGGTGTTCGTTGAGGACTACGGCCAGCTCGACATCAACCTGTCCTGGTTTGCCACGCCCAACCTCACCGTTTTCCTGGAGGGCCTGAACGTCACCGAGGAAACCCAGCGGGTGTACGTGCGCTATCCGGAGCAGTTGATTCGCGGCAACCAGTACGGTGCGCGCTACAATATCGGCGCGCGGTGGACCTTCTGATCAGCGCCGGCGGTGCCTGAACGCAAGCCGCTGGCAACAGCGGCTTGTTTTTTTATGGACAACCCAGACAACCAAGGCATCAGACACATCGTCATCGTCGGCGGCGGCAGCGCGGGCTGGATCACCGCCGGGCTGCTGGCCAGTTCGTACCCGGCCCAGGCCGACGGCGGCATCCGCGTGACCCTGGTCGAGTCTCCCGAGGTCAGTACCATCGGCGTGGGCGAAGGCACCTGGCCGACCATGCGTGCCACCCTGCGCCGCATCGGCCTGTCGGAAACCGAATTCCTCCAGGCCTGCTCGGCTTCGCCCAAGCAGGGCACACGCTTCCGCGGCTGGGTCACCGGCTCAGACGACGATGTCTACTACCATCCGTTCTCGGTCCCGGCCGGCTACCCCGGCGCCGCCCTGGTGCCGTTCTGGCAGGAACATCGAGAGCGAGTCAGTTTTGCCAATGCCGTGACCGCCCAGGGTCGGGTCTGCGATGCCGGACTGGCCCCAAAGGAGATGTCGACCCCGGAGTATGCCCACGTCGTCAATTACGGCTATCACCTCGATGCGGGCAAGTTCGCCGACCTGCTCAAGGCCCACTGCATCGACAAGCTGAAGGTCCGCCACCTGCTGGATCACGTGACCGGCATTCTTGGTGCGCCCGATGAGGACATCCGCGCGCTGGCCACGGCGGGCAGCGGCGAAATCGAAGGCGATCTGTTCATCGATTGCACCGGCCAGGCTGCCTTGTTGCTCGGTCGTCACTACGGCGTTGACACCATCGACCAGGACCACATCCTGTTCAACGATCGCGCGCTGGCGGTACAGGTTCCCTACGCGCACACGCTGAGCCCGGTCGAGTCGCAGACCAACTCGACCGCCCAGGATGCCGGCTGGGTCTGGGACATCGGCCTGAGTTCGCGCCGCGGGATCGGATACGTGTATTCCAGTCGCCACAGCAGCGACGAGCAAGCACTTGAGGTGTTGCGGCGTTACCTGGGCAAGTACACCGCCGTCGACGCCCAGGCCATGGAGCCGCGCCGGATCGGTTTCAGGCCGGGTTATCGCGAGCGCTTCTGGCACCGCAACTGCGTGGCCGTGGGCATGTCGGCCGGTTTCATCGAGCCGCTGGAAGCCAGCGCGCTGGTGATGATCGAACTGGCCGCCGGCATGATCACCGACGAGTTGCCGGCCACGCGCAGCGCCATGGACATCCACGCCCGGCGCTTCAACGAAAAGTTCCGCTATCGCTGGGAGCGGATCATCGACTTCCTCAAGCTCCACTACGTGCTCAGCCGTCGCGACGATTCCGACTACTGGATCGACAACCGGCACGGCGACAGCATTCCGGAACGTTTGCAGGGTTTGATCGAACTCTGGCGCCACCAGGTTCCGGGTCCGCGCGACTTTCCCCAGATCGACGAGATCTTTTCCGCTGCCAGCTACCAGTACGTGCTCTACGGCATGGGTTTCGAAACCCGGCCGCGCATGCGAGCCCAGGCCGAGGCCGAGCGCGTCCAGGCGCACGCCCTGTTCAAGGATGTCGAGCGGCTGAGTCGCCGCCTGCTCGCCCGGCTGCCGGACAACCGCAGCCTGCTGGCCGGGATGGCCGGCCCGCCGGGCGCCGGTGCAAGCCTGCGCGCCGCCGTACCCACCGGCTCATGACAGGACCGAACGAACCCATGGCACGCCACGAACTGCTCGACAACGTGACCCACAAGGGCTTGCGGATCCACCGGCGCTTCGCACCCGGGCACGGCTACGACACCCAGCTCGCGCGCGTCTTTCCGGTCGAGCTCGGTGGATTGCAGGCCGAGTACCCGTTGTTTTTCGTGCGCAATACCGACAGCGGTCACTTCGACCTGGTCGCGCTGCTCGGATTCGATCAATCGGAGAACCTCTACCTCGGCGGGGATGAATGGCTGGCGCGCAGCCTGCCGTTGACCATCGAGCGCCAGCCCTTTCTGATCGGTTTCCAGGAACGCGACGAACCGGGGGCGGCCGCGGCCATCCCCGTGATCCATGTCGACATGGACCATCCGGCGGCCTCTGGCGATCGGGGCGAGCCGGTCTTCCTGCCCCAGGGCGGCGACAGCCCCTTGCTTGAGCGCATCAATACCGTGCTGGCGACGATTCACGACGGGCATCAGGCCAGCCAGGATTTTTCACGGCTGCTGGTCGGCCTCGACCTGATCGAGTCGCTGGATCTGGAAGTGGCGTTCGACAACGGCACGCGGCATGCGCTTTCGGGCCTGTACACGATCAACGAAGATCGACTGGGCAAGCTCGACCCGGACAGCCTGGGTCTGCTGCACGAAAAGGGCTATCTGCAGCACATCTACATGGTCCTGGCCTCCATGCCCCAGCTGGCCGTTCTGATCGAACGCAAGAATCAGCGCCTGGCTGCCGCCGCGGAGAGCTAGCCCGCATGCTGCCCGCCGTCCAAGCACTCGAGGAAGTCGAAGGTGTTGCGGCCAGCGACGTCTTTGCCCACGTTTCCGGGCAAGACCGGCCGGTCGTGTTTCGCGGCCTGATCGCCGACTGGCCGCTGGTCCAGGCCGCGCGCCGCTCGCAACAAGCGGCCGCGGCCTACCTGCTCGAGTTCGACAGCGGCCAACCGGTGACTGCGTTCATCGGGGAAACCGATACCCGGGGGCGCATTTTTTACAACGATGATCTGAGCGCGACCAATTTCGCCCAGAGCCGGGTCGGCTTCGCCGAGGTTCTGGACAAGCTGCGCCTGCACGCCGATGACCCCCGGCCCCCGACCATGTACGTAGGCTCATCGGCCATCGACTTGTGCCTGCCCGGCCTGAGTGCCGAAAACAGCCTGCCCCCGGGGCCCCATCGGGCCTCGGTGCGGATCTGGCTGGGCAATCGCACGCGGGTCGCGGCCCACTACGATGCGCTGGAAAACATCGCCTGCGTGTGCGGCGGGCGGCGCCGCTTCACGCTGTTTCCACCCGATCAGCTGGCCAACCTGTACGTCGGCCCGATGGAACTCACGCCGGCCGGACAGCAGATCAGCCTGGTCGACTTCGAAAACCCCGACCTGGACCGCCACCCGCGTTTTGCCGATGCGCTGGAACAGGCCCGCTCGGCCGTCCTGGAGCCCGGCGATGCTATCTTCATTCCGCCCATGTGGTGGCACCACGTCGAGGGGCTCGACCCGTTCAACATCCTGATCAACCACTGGTGGCGGGAGGTGCCCGAGTACATGGGCGCACCCAACGATGCCCTGCTGCACGCCATTCTCGATATTCGCGACCTGCCTCCGGCCCAGCGCAGGGCCTGGCAGGGATTGTTCGAACACTACGTCTTCGACGCCGATGAAGGCACCGCCGCGCATATCCCCGAACACAGTCGCGGGGTGCTCGGTCCGCTGGATGAAAACATCGCCCGCCGCCTGCGCAGCCTGTTGCGCAACAAACTCAATCGCTGAAGGAGTCGGACATGCACGCAAGCGACATCGACCGTTTCAGGCGAATCATCATCGTTGGCGGCGGCACGGCCGGGTGGATGGCCGCCGCGGCCCTGGCCAAAACCTTCGGCACGCGCAAGCACATCGAGTTGATCGAGTCCGACGAGATCGGTACCGTCGGTGTCGGCGAGGCCACGATTCCGGCGATCAAGAACTTTCACCTGCTGCTGGAACTGGACGAGGCCGAGTTCCTGCAGGCGGTCAACGGCACCTTCAAGCTGGGGATCGAGTTCGAGAACTGGGGCCGCCTCGGTGAGCGCTACTTTCATCCCTTCGGCCCGCCCGGGGCGGACGCCTGGGCTGCGCAGTTTCATCACTACTGGCTCAAGGCGCGCACGCTCGGCGAGCCCGGCAGTCTCAACGACTTCAGTTTCGAGGCCAACCTGGCCCGGGCCGGGCGCTTCGGCATGAACGGCGAGCCCCGGCCCAACTATGCCTATCACTTCGATGCCGGGCTGTACGCACGGCTTTTGCGCCGCTATAGCGAGGCCCGGGGCGTGCGCCGGACCGAGGGCAAGGTGGTCGACGTGCGCCTGCATCCCGACAGCGGACTGATCGGCTCCGTGGCCCTGGAATCCGGCCACGAAGTCGCCGGTGATTTTTTCATCGACTGCAGCGGATTTCGCGGCCTGCTCATCGAGCAGGCCCTGAAAACCGGCTGGGAAGACTGGTCGCACTGGCTGCAGTCGGACTCGGCGGTTGCCGTGCAAAGCGAGTCGGTCTCGCCGCCGATCCCGTATACCCGCGCCACTGCCCGCAGCGCCGGCTGGCAGTGGAAAATTCCGCTGCAGCACCGGGTCGGCAACGGCATCGTGTTCAGTTCGCGCTACATGACAGAAGACCAGGCGCGCAAACTGCTGCTCGACAACATCGATGGCCGTGCCATCACCGAACCGCGCTGCATCCGCTTTCGCACCGGCCGGCGGCTGCGCCAGTGGAATCGCAACTGCCTGGCCCTGGGCCTGGCCAGCGGTTTCCTCGAGCCGCTGGAATCGACCAGCATCCACATGATCCAGAACAGCCTGATCCGCTTCATCAAGCTGTTCCCGGCCGGCCGGATCGAGCCGGCCGAAGTCGACCAGTTCAACAACGACGTGCGCCTGGAAGCGGAATACATTCGCGATTTCATCATCCTGCACTACCACGTCAACCAGCGCACCGACTCCGACTACTGGATCGACTGTCGCAAAATGAGCGTGCCGGAAACGCTGGCCCACAAGATCCGGCTGTTTGCCAGCAACGCACGCGTGTTCCGGGATCAGTACGAGCTGTTTGCCGAGCAGTCCTGGGTGGCGGTCATGACCGGGCAGGGCATCAAACCGGCGGGTCACCACCCGTTCGTCAACAACCTTCCAGACGCCGAGCTGATGGACCTGATGACAGAAACGAAATCAAGAATGGCCGAACACGTGCGCCGCCAGCCGGCCCACCAGGACTACCTGGACGGCCTGAACGCCAGGCTCCAGAGCGCGGCCCGGGCCAGGGGAGGCAGGTCATGAGCACCCAGCCGGCCAGCCTGCTGGTCATCTTCGGCGCCACCGGCGACCTGGCCCGGCGCATGCTGCTGCCGGCCCTGCTCGGACTCGAGTTCGATGGCCTGCTGCCGACCGGCCTGCGCATCCTGTGCTGTGCCCGCAGCGAACTCGACAGCGACGGATTCCGGCAGATGGTCGAGCCGTCTCTCATGACGGTGGGTCAGGCCGATGACCCGGCCGTTCGGCGCCTGCTCGAGCGCATGGAATACCTGGCGATCGATCTCGGCGAGGCAAGCGAATTCGATCGCCTGGCCGAGGCGATCCGGCGTCTCAGGGACGGCAACGTGCTGTTTCACCTCTCGACCGCGCCGAGCTGGTACGCCGCCATCTGCGAGGGCCTGAACCGCAGCGGCCTGGTCGACGAAGACTGCCGGGTCATGCTGGAAAAGCCGATCGGGCATGACCTGAGCAGTTCGCGCGAAATCAACGACGGCACCGGCCGGGCGTTCGCCGAAGACCAGATCTACCGGGTCGATCATTACCTGGGCAAGGACGGCGTCCAGAACCTGCTGGCGCTGCGCTTCGGCAACGCCTTGTTTGAACCCCTGTGGAACGCCCGGCACATCGAGCAGGTCCAGATTACCGTGGCCGAAACCGTCGGCGTGGAAGGCCGCGCCAGCTACTACGATGACTACGGCGCCATGCGCGACATGGTCCAGAATCACCTGCTGCAGCTGCTCTGCCTGACCGCCATGGAGCCGCCTTCGCAGTTCGATCCCGCGGCCGTACGCAACGAGAAAATCAAGGTGGTGCAGTCGCTGCGCCCGATCCGCGGACACGATCTGGCCGGGCACAGCGTGGCCGGCCAGTACAGCGCCGGTGCGATCGACGGCCAGGCGGTTGGCGGCTATGCCGAAGAGGTCGGTCATGCGACCGGCACCGAAACCTTCGTGGCCCTGCGCGCCCACCTGGACAACTGGCGCTGGTCGGGCGTGCCGTTTTACCTGCGCACCGGCAAGCGCATGCCGCGCCGGGTCACCGAGATTTACCTGCAGCTCAAGCGCGTGCCGCATTCGATCTTTCCGTCGGCTGCGGCCCAGATGCAGCCCAACGCCCTGGTCATTCGCCTGCAGCCCGAGGAGCGCATTTCGCTGAGCCTGATGAACAAGACCCCGGGGCTGGATCGCAACGGGGTCAAGTTGAGCGAGGTCGCGCTGGACCTGGACCTGCACAACGCCTTCGAAGACAAGCGCCGGCGTAGTTCCTACGAGCGCCTTTATCTCGATGCGATCGAGGGCAACGGCACGCTGTTCGTGCGCCGCGACGAAGTGGAAGCGGCCTGGCATTGGGTCGACGAGATCATTGCCGGCTGGCACGACAGCGGCCTGCGCCCGAAAGCCTACCCGGCCGGCACCTGGGGCCCGAGCTCGGCCGTGGCCCTGACCGAGCGGCACGGCCACAGCTGGCGCGAGTAGGACGAGGCGGACCCATGAACTGGAACGAATTCCCGGATCGAAACAAACTGGTGGACGGCGTCTGCCGGCGCATCCACGACCAGCTGGCCGACAGCCTGGTGAACCGACCGGAAGCCGGGATTGCCCTGGCCGGTGGCGCCACGCCGTTGCCGATCTATGCCGGTCTCGCCGGCATGGCGCTGGACTGGTCCCGGGTAACCGCCGTGGCCACCGATGAGCGCTGGGTGCCGCTCGACCACGAGGCCAGCAATGCCCGCCAGATCGGCCGGCAGTTTGCCGGCTCGGGTCTGCGCGTGGCCAGCCTGGTGCCGGCCCACGCGCCCGGTCGGGCAAACGTCGATCAGGCCGAGCAGACCCTGGCCGGGATGCCGCAGCCGTTCGACCTGGTCGTGGTCGGCATGGGCAGCGATGCCCACTTCGCCTCGCTGTTTCCGCAGTCGCCGGCGTTGTCGGCCGGGCTGGACCCGGGCACGAAGGCCGGCGCGCTGGTCGTCGTCCCGGACCCCTTGCCGCCCGAAGCCCCGTTTGCCCGCGTCAGCCTGACCTTGTCCAGACTGCTGGCGACGCGCTGTCTGTTGCTGGTCATTTCTGGCCAGGCCAAGCGCGACGTGCTGGAGCAGGCGGCGCAACCGGGCGTCGATGCACATCAGTTGCCGATCGCCGCCCTGCTGCGGACGGCCGGCGAAAACCTCGAAATCTTCTGGAGCCCGTGACCTGATGCTCAACCCGACGATCGAACAAGTCACCGAGCGCATCATCCGGCGTAGTGCCGGACCGCGCCAGGCCTACCTGGATCGAATCGACCAGGCGCGCGACAACGGAACCGCGCGCAGCCATGTCAGCTGCGGCAACCTGGCCCACGCTTTCGCTGCGGCCGGTGACGACAAGCCCGTGCTCAAGGCGCTGAAGCGGCCCAACATCGCCATCGTGTCGGCCTACAACGACATGCTCTCGGCCCATCAGCCGCTGGACAAATTCCCCGGCCTGATCAAGCTGGCGGCCCAGGCAAAAGGCTGCACGGCCCAGTTCGCCGGCGGCGTCCCGGCCATGTGCGATGGCGTCACCCAGGGCCAGGTCGGCATGGAGTTGTCGCTTTTTTCGCGCGATGTCATCGCCCAGGCCACGGCCGTGTCCCTGTCGCACAACACCTTCGATGCCGCGGTGATGCTGGGGGTGTGCGACAAGATCGTCCCGGGTTTGCTGATCGGGGCCCTGGCCTTCGGCCACCTGCCGGTGATCCTGATCCCGGCCGGGCCCATGCCGTCGGGTCTGCCCAACAGCGAAAAAGCGCGCATCCGCAAGCTCCACGCCGAGGGCAAGGCCAGCCGCGAGGACCTGCTCGAAGCCGAGTCGCAGTCCTACCACTCGCCGGGTACCTGCACGTTCTACGGCACCGCCAACTCCAACCAGATGCTCATGGAGGTGATGGGCCTGCACCTGCCCGGGGCGGCCTTCATCAACCCCAACACGCCGCTGCGCGATGCCCTGACCCTGGCCGCGGCCGAGCGCGCCTGCGAGATTACCGCTGCCGGCGAGCACTACACCCCGATCGGCCGGACCGTCGATGAGAAGGCCCTGGTCAACGCCATGGTTGGCCTGGCCGCGACCGGCGGGTCGACCAACCACGCCATTCACCTGGTTGCCATTGCCCGCGCCGCCGGCATCGTCATCGACTGGGACGATCTCGACGCCCTCTCGCGCGCCACGCCGCTGCTGGCCCGGATGTACCCGAACGGCCAGGCCGACGTGAACCATTTCCACGCCGCCGGCGGGCTGGGGCTGGTCATCCGCGAACTGCTCGAGGCCGGCCTGCTGCACCCGGACATTCGCTGCGTTCACGGCGGCGATTTGTATCGCCAGGCCCAGGAGCCGGCAATGCGGGACGATCAGCTGGTGTGGGGTGCCCCGGCCGAGCATTCGCTGGATACCGACATCGTGCGCCCGGTCGCCGAACCGTTCGCGCCGGAAGGCGGCATTCGCCTGCTCCAGGGCCGGCTGGGTCGGGCGATCGTCAAGATCTCGGCCGTGGACCCCGGCCACCGCCGCATCGAGGCCCCGGCCCGGGTGTTCGATTCCCAGGACGAGCTGCTCGAGGCCTTTGCCCGCGGTCAACTGAGCGGCGACTTCGTGGCCGTGATTCGCGGCCAGGGCCCCAGGGCCAACGGCATGCCGGAACTGCACAAGCTCACTCCCACCCTGCAGGTGCTGCAGGACCGCGGGCAGCGCGTGGCCCTGTTGACCGACGGGCGCATGTCGGGGGCTTCGGGCACCGTTCTGGCGGCCATCCACGTGGTGCCGGAGGCGGCCGCCGGTGGTCCCATCGGCCGCCTGCGCGACGGTGACCTGGTGCGTATCGATGCCGAGCAGGGCCTGCTGGACCTGGCCGGGGATGAAGACCTTCCTGCCGATCGGCCGGCGTGCGCCGGCCCCGGCGAATCGTCGTCTCACGGCTGCGGCCGTGAATTGTTTGCCACGGCCCGGGCCGTGGTCAGCGACGCCGAACAGGGTGCGAGCATGCTGTTTGGCCCGGTGGAGCCTGGCTGACATGGCCGCCCCCGTGCTGGTTGGCGATATCGGCGGTACCAACGCCCGCTTTGGCCTGGCCGAGCCTGGCCAGGCCAGGCCGCGCCTGCATCAGCTGCGGGTGCTGGCCACGGCCGAGTTTGCCAGCCTGCAGCAGGCCGCCCGCCATTACCTGGCGCAGGTGGCCGTCCGCCCGACGCGCGCGGCCCTGGCCGTGGCCTGTCCGGTGCGGGGCGACGACATCCGTCTGACCAACCGGGCCTGGGCCTTCAACCGCAGTGAACTCGCGGCAACGCTCGGACTCGAGGAACTTCGTATTCTCAACGACTTCGGCGCTGCGGCCCTGGGCGTCGGGGCGCTGGAGGCATCCGAGTACGAACTGCTGCACGGACATCCCGGGCAGGCCCTGGCCGATCCGGTCAGCGTGATCGGGCCCGGTACCGGCATGGGCGTGGCCCTGCTGCTGCGCGGCCCCGACCGCGGCTGGCAGGTGATCGAAACCGAGGGTGGTCACGTCAGTTTCGCGCCCCTGGGTTCGCAAGAGCGCCGGATTCACGACTGGCTGGCGGCACGCCACGGGCGCGTTTCGATCGAACGGGTCTTGTCGGGGCGCGGGCTGTCCGAGATCCACGCAGCACTCAACGCCGTCCCGCCGGCCAAGCGCGAGACCCCCGACCCGGCGCTGCGTGCGCCGGCCGATATCCTGGCCGCCGCGCTCAGCGGCGAGGACAGCACGGCCCGTGCCGCCCTGGCCCGTTTTTGTGCCATCCTCGGCAGCGTTGCCGGCGATGCCGCCCTGTTTCATGGCGCGCGTACGGTCGCCATTGCCGGCGGCATCGTGCCGCGCTTCATACCCTTCCTCCGTTCCAGCGCGTTCCGTGAGCGTTTTCTCGACAAGGGCCGGTTTGCCGCCCACCTCGAGGGCGTGAACGTGCTGGTGGTCACCCATCCCGAGCCGGGCCTGCTGGGGGCTGCCCTGAGTCTGGCCGCGCCGGCACCCCAGGAGACGTGTTTGCCATGAACCATTCCCCGTCCGCCAGCAGTCGGGTCGGCAGTCTGCTCGGCACCTGCCCGGTCGTCGCCGTGATCCGGATCGATTCGGCCGGGCGCGCCGTGGACCTGGCCCGCACCCTGGTTGAGGCCGGTTTGTACGCCCTGGAAATCACCCTGCGCACGCCGGCAGCCTGCGCGGCCATCGAGCGCATCCGCGCCGAAGTGCCCGAAGCGAACGTGGGCGCCGGCACGGTGCTGAATCCGCACGATCTGGAGCGGGTGACGCGCGCCGGCGCCCGCTTTGCCATCGCCCCCGGTTGTACCGGGACGCTCTATCGAGCCGCGGTCGATCTGCCGCTGCCGCTGGTGCCCGGCGTGGCCACGGCCTCGGAGATCATGCGCGGGCTCGAGCAGGGCCACGAGTGCTTCAAATTCTTTCCGGCCCAGGCCGCCGGGGGGGCGGAGTTGCTCAAGGCCTGGTCCGGCCCGTTCCCGAACGCGCGCTTCATTCCCACCGGCGGTGTGACCGTCGACAATGCGCCGCGCTACCTGGCCCTGGCCAACGTGATGGCGGTGGGGGGGTCCTGGATGGTGCCGGAAGATGCCATCGCCGCCGGTGACTGGGAGCGGATTGCCGGCCTGGCGCGCGCTTGCCAAAACCTGAAGCAATCGACCTGATCCCACCCACACCCCAGCCCGTCGATCCCCGTTGAGCCCGCGCCGCCCGTGACCGCCACCGAAAACATGCTGCTGGCCATGATCATCATCCTGGCCGTGCCCTACCTGCTCTGGCGCCTGGGCCGCACCGAGCGCTGGGCGCCGCTGGTCGTGGTCCAGATCCTCACCGGCATTGCCCTGGGGCCGGGCCTGCTGGGCGCGGCATTTCCGGCGGCCTACCAGGCCGTGTTCACCGCCGAGGCCACGCTGATGCTGGGCGGTATCGCCAGCTGGGGCGTCATTTTGTTCGTCTGGGTGGCCGGGCTGGAACTCGACCTGCCGCAGGCCTGGGCCCATCGCCGCGACAGCGTGGTGACCGCCACCTTCGCCCTGTTCACCCCCTTGCTGCTGGGTGCGGTGGCGGGCGTTGTGATTTTGTGGCACAGCCCGGCCTGGATGGGCTCTGCGGCGCTGCCGTGGCAGTTCGTGGCCGGTATCGGCATGGCCTGTTCGGTGACCGCCTTGCCCATCCTGATGCTGTTCATGGAAAAGATCGACATCCTGCGCCGCCCGCTGGGCCAGCGCGTGCTGCGCTACGCCAGTCTGGACGACATCGCCATCTGGGCCGTGCTGGCCCTGATCCTGCTCGATACCGAAC
>REEW01000208.1 GCA_007694885.1 Wenzhouxiangella sp.
CTGGGCCTGTTTTCCCTGGGCAAGCTCGAACTCGAAGTCCAGGCCCGGAAAGGCAGTCGCCAGGCGCAGAAAGTGCTGGCCCTGCGCGAAGACGCCAATTTCGCCCTGGTCACGATTCTGTGGGGCAACGTCGGGGTCAACGTGCTGCTGGCCCTGCTTTCAGGCTCGGTACTGGGCGGTGTGGCCGCGTTTTTGTTTTCGACCGTGGTGATCACGATTTTTGCCGAGATCATCCCGCAGTCGTATTTCACCCGCCATGCCCTGCGTCTGGCGGCGTTGCTGGCGCCGGTGCTGCGGCTCTACCAAATCGTGCTCTACCCGGTGGCAAAGCCCACCGCGCTGGTGCTGGATGCCTGGCTGGGCGACGAAACCATCCGCTACTACCCCGAGCGTGATCTCCGCCAGCTCATCGAACTGCACATGGAGTCCAGGGAAAGCGATATCGCCCGGGTCGAAGGCCAGGGCGCGCTCAACTTCCTCGAAATCGACGACGTGCGTCTGGTCGACGAAGGCGAGCCGCTGGATCCGGCCAGCGTGCTGCGGCTGGATTTCGACGGCAACCGCCCGTGTTTTCCGGCCTTCGAGCCGGACCCGGCGGATGAATTCCTGCAGGCGATCAACCGTTCGCGCAAAAGCTGGGTCGTGTTGCTGGATAGGGACGACCGTCCGCGCCTGCTGCTCAACGCCGATGAATTCCTGCGCGAGGCCTTGTTCGCGCCCGAGAGTTTTCGTCCCTTGCGCCACTGCCACCGACCGCTGCTGGTCGAGCGCGGCGACCAGCGCCTGGGTGAACTGATCCCTCGCCTGAAAGTTCTGTCCGGCCCGGACGGGGAGGAGGTGGTGGAGGATGACGTGATCCTGCTGTGGAACGAGCAGCCGCGGGTGATTACCGGCAACGACATCCTCGGCCGGCTGCTGCGGCGAATCGTGGTGCCTGCGCAGGCGGTCGCCTGAACACGCTTCGGCGAGCCTGCGCTTGGTACCATTCGGTCCCTTCCCGGATTCCACGACCATGACCAATCCGCAAGACGTTCTCGATGCCGTGGGCAACACGCCGCTGATTCGCCTGCGCCAGGCCTCGGAGTTGACCGGCTGCGAAATCTACGGCAAGTGCGAGTTCATGAACCCGGGTGGCTCGGTCAAGGATCGGGCGGCCAAGTACATGCTGCTCGATGCGATCGAGCGCGGCCAGATCGAGCCGGGCGGGATCGTTGTGGAAGGCACGGCAGGCAACACCGGGATCGGCCTGACCCTGGCCGGGAATGCGCTGGGACTGAACACCCGGATCGTGATGCCCGAGACCCAGTCCGAGGAGAAGAAATCGGCCCTGCGCGGCATGGGTGCCGAACTGATCACCTTTCCGGCCGTTCCCTACCGCAACCCGGAAAACTACGTCCACCAGGCCCGGCGCCTGGCCGAGTCGCTTTCCAGCGATCACGGCGTGTTCTACGCCAACCAGTGGGACAACCCCTCCAACCGCGAGGGCCACGTGCGCTCCACCGCGCCGGAAATCTGGGAACAGACCCGGGGCAGTCTCGACGGCTTCATCTGTGCGGTGGGCACCGGCGGCACGCTGGCCGGCGTGTCGCTGTGGATGGCCGAACGCAAGCCCGGCGTGGTCATCGCCGCGGCCGATCCGGACGGGGCCGGGGTCTACAGCTGGGTCAAGCACGGGCACATGCAGTCCAGCGGCAGCTCGATCACCGAGGGCATTGGCCAGAACCGGGTCACCGGCAACCTCGAAGGCGCTCGCATCGACGATGCCTTCAACATCCCGGATACGGAGCTCATCCCCGTTCTCTGGGACCTGATCGGTACCGAAGGACTCTACGTCGGCCCCTCCAGCGCGATCAATGTCGCCGGCGCCATCCGCCTGGGCCGAGAACTCGGACCGGGTCGGACCATCGTGACCATCCTGTGCGACTCGGCCAGCCGCTACGCGTCGCGGTTGTTCGACAGGGAGTTTCTGGCCAGCAAGAACCTGCCGCTTCCACCTTGGCTGACCGCAGCGGAGTAGCAAGATGCGACGGCGGGCGGTGGCGGTGCGCCTGACCTGCTAGATGTTTTCCTCGTCCAGCCCGGGATGGGAGAAGAAATAGCCCTGGAAGCGCTCGATGCCGGCGTCTTGCAGCCACTGGAACTCCTCGATGGTTTCCACGCCTGCGGCGATCAGGCGGATGCCCAGGTCCCGGCACAGCCGGGCACTGGCATGGACGATGGCCTGGTGGGGCAGGTTCTGATCAATGGCCTGGACCAGGTGGCGATCGAGCTTGAGCTGCTCGGGCCGGAAAAGCGCGACCGGGCGAAGATCGGCGTTGCGGCGGCCGAAGTTGTCGGCCAGGGTGCGCAGGCCCGCATCGGCAAAACCTTTACTGACTTCGTCCAGCTGACCACGCGAGCACAATGTGTCGAGATTGGCCAGTTCCAGCACGATGCGCTCGCGCTCGATGCCGTAGCGGCGCGCCATGTGCAGAATGACCGCGCAGACCAGCTCGACATTGGCCGGCTTGACGTCCGAGCAGTTCAGGTGCAGGTCGGCGTCCAGCTCGTTGCGGGAGGCCGCCTCGATGGCCCGGATCCGGCAGGCCTGATCGAAGGCGAAGCGCTGATCGTGATCGATACGACTGATCACCGTGGCCGCGGGTTCGCCGCGAATGCCCCGGACCAGGGCCTCGAAGGCGACCACGTCCAGGGCCGCAGAGTCCATGATGGTCTGGAACGCGAAGTGGATGTCGGAACCGACCAGTTCCTGGTATTGACGGATGTGTTTGTGCAGGTCGCCGTTGCCGACGTTTTCCCCCTGTTTTTCGCTCATTGGCAAGTCTTCCTGGTTGATCGTTTTTGCTACCACCCTTTGCCGGCATGATAACGGCTTGCCGGCAGCGAAGAAAGTGCGCCCCGATTGCGGTCATCGCTGCCTGGGTTGCGAGCTGTCGCTGCGCCAGACGTATTTTTGATACAGCATCCAGCAGACCAGGGTCAGCAGGGCCAGCATGAGCAGCCAGTTGTAGTGCTCACCAAAGCGCTGGATGCCGACCATGATCATCGCGCAACCCACACCGATCAGGGCCGAGATCGCCACCGGGTGGCGTTTGGCCTGCGGTGGCGAAAGCCGGACCCGGACCAGGAAGCCCAGCGGTGCCAGTGCCACCACCAGCAAGCCCAG
>REEW01000165.1 GCA_007694885.1 Wenzhouxiangella sp.
TGCACGTGCGCGGCACCAATTTCCAGGTCCAGGTCTGGCGCGCCCTGCTGCGCATTCCGCCGGGCCGGCTGGCGACCTACACCGGGATCGCCGACGCCTGCGGTCGGCCGCGAAGCGTCCGGGCGGTGGCCAACGCCGTCGGCGCCAACCCGGTTGCCCTGCTCATCCCCTGCCACCGCGTGATCCGCAAAAGCGGCGCGCTGGGCGGGTATCGCTGGATTGTGTCGAACAAGGCCGTGCTGATTGCCGGCGAGGCGCCGTAGCGCCGGATGCCCCTCAGGCCGAGTGATCGGGGATCGAGCGCTCGAGCGCATCGGGCCAGCGATCCGCGCCCCAGCTGCGGCGCAAAAAGCCGCTGACCCGCTCCAGTTCCGCGCGCGACACGCCGGCCAGCTCGCCGTGTTCGAGCGGGTCGTAGTGGAAGATGTACAAACGCGAGGCAAACTGCTCGAACGGCAGCGAGGCCTCGCCGTGGCGCTCGCCGTTGCCCGAGGTGCTCACGATCACGCCGTCGCCCCAGTCCTGGCCACTGTCGTTGTTGGGGTTGTAGAAATACACCCGCATGATCTTGGTCGGATCGAGCCCGATGCGCAGGATGGTGATGGCATGCCAGCCGATGAACCGGGCCGAGCTGTCGGTCACCGCAATGCCGGCCGGCTGCGGGTGGATCAGCGGCTGATTGCCGTTGTAGTAGGGGTGATAGCTGGCGTAGAAATGGCGCAGGAAGTCATCCAGCCCGTGGATCCGGCCCGAGGCCACGTCCACGTTGATGCGAAAACCGCGCCCGCTCCACCAGCCGTGAAACTCCGGATTGACCCAGCGGTGCGGATCGCCCGGTCGGTCGACGCAGCGCCGTCCCATTTCTGCATAGATTCGGTCCAGGTGAGGGACCACGATCAGCGAGACCGGATCGAGATCGATCGGCGCCTCGGCGGCGACGCCTCCACTACTGGTGCGCGAAGACAGCGCCTGACCCTCGAAATGCATGATGATCTCGTCGTCGCGGGCCGCCCAGGTCACCATCTGCAGCAGGTAGTCAGGATCGTTGTAGGCCCACATCGACAGGGCCCGGGCCGACTGGCAGGTCGGGTTGTTGCCCTGGCCCACGCCCAGCGGCTGGCCGAGCATGCACAAAACACCCTCGAGCAGGCGCGCCGTCGGCTCGATCCGGTCGCCGAACGCCAGGATCAACTTGTTGCGCACGGTCGGGCACAGTTCCAGACCCAACTGGCGCCACAGCGCCGGAGCCAGCGGTTGCTGGTACAGAATGCCGCGCTCCAGCAGCAGGGCCAGGCCGTACACGGACTGGGCCGTGTCCGGCATGACGGCCGCCTCGATCAGGGCCTGGACCAGGTCGCGGTAGCACAGCAGGCAGTCGCGTCCCGTCGCCGACAGACCCAGCGCCTCGGCCAGCAGGTGATCGCTGCGGTGAAGCAGGAAGCGAATCAGCACCGGATGGTAGGGAGAAACCAGCCCGGTATCGTGCATGGCCCGGGCAAAACCGCCGGCCTCGAACTGCAGGGTGCCGGTGTCCATGGTTTCCAGGCGGGCCTGGTACACCTCCAGGCCGGGGTCCTCGCGGCAGCCGTGGGTGGGCCCGAACAGGCTGCTGATCAGCCGATCCGCACCCTGCCCGCTGGTCCCCAGGTCGATGCCGGGGTCGGATTGGCACACGGCAATCTGGGTGATCATCTGCCGGACCGGTCCGGTCTGGATCGGGCGCTGCTGAAGAATGCGCCAGATTTCGGCGATCAGTTCGTCGACGACGTGCTCGTAGCCGATTTCGGCGGCCAGGTGCTGCAACACCCGCCGCGGCAGCTCGGCCAGTCGCCCCTGACGAGTGCGCTGGGCCTCGTCGGGCGGGCTGAACAGCAAGGCCAGGTTGATCGCCAGAATCTGGGTAAGGTAATGATGGGCCTGCTCGGCCGACATCAGATCGTGACGGTAGCGCCCGCGGGCCACGGCCAGCAGACGTAACTCGCTGATCGCCTCGATCAGCACCGTGTTGGCATCGGCCGCGGTCAGCGACGCGCGGCTGAGCGTCGGCACCAGGGTCTGCGGTGCGGCCCAGTCCGAGCCCAGGAACAGGCCCGAACGCTCGATCGCCTCGGCGCGCGCGACCACGGCCTCGCAGCCGCCCTCGCTGAACATGAGCTTGCGCGCCGTGTCGAGCACCCGCTGAATCCGCGCCGGCTTGGCAAACCCCGGCGCGGCGTCCAGCGCCGCAACCGCCTGATCGAACCGCTGGATCAGGGCGGACTGCAGATCAGACGTAGAAATCAAGCTCTTCCTGGCTCTTGAGCAGGCGATGCAGTTCCTTCGGATCATCGCCGACGAAATACACCAGGCCCCAGTGGGTGCCGAAGGCGGTGCGCTTGGTCACCGTTTCCTCCATCGGCGCGGTCAGTTCGTGCGACTCGAAGTAGGGATGGTCCTCGGTCTCTTCCGGAATTTCCAGCCGGCTGACCACGCGCCGGCGCGGATACACGCCGAAACAGCCGGCGTGGCCGTTGGCGTCGACGACTTCGCGCGGGAAAAACGCGGCAATCTCTTCCTCGGTGGTCTTGGGATCGAAGCACAGGATCAGGGCCTGGTAGGCGTTGAAACCGTAGACCCGCTCGAGCAGCTCGAAGACCTTGAATCCCGGCGGCCGGTAGGCCACTTCGCCGAAATACATCTCCTCATCGCTGGTCACGAAGTACTCCGGGTGGATGAAGCCGAACTCGATGCCGAAGGTCTTGATCAGCTTTTCGACCTGGCGGGTGATTTTCTCGCGGTAGTGCTCCAGTTCCGGCGAGGCCGGCACATAGACCGAATAGCCCAGGGTGACGTACTCGGAAATGTTCAGGAAGCGAATCTTTCCGTTGTAGACCCAGGCCTCGACCGCGAACTCCCAGCCGTCGAGGTGCGACTCCATCAGGGCCGGAAACTCTTCTTCCGGGATGGAATCGACCTCATCGGGCGTGCGGATGACGCGATGGCCCAGGCAGCCGGCCTTGTCGAAGGCCTTGAAGTGAATCGGGTCATTGGGATCGCCGTCGAGCTTGAGCAGGGTCTGGTTGACCCGGCGCAGAAAGCGGATGACGTCTTCCCGGTCATGCGCCTCTTCGAAAATGCCGACGCGGATGCCGCCGAGCTGGGCGCGGCGCTTCATC
>REEW01000148.1 GCA_007694885.1 Wenzhouxiangella sp.
GCCGTCGGCCGCGTAGGGCCGACCTACGCCCGATCAGCGTTCATCCGCGTTCATCCGCGGTAAATACCACCCCCCAACGCTCACCACGGCAAATCCTCGCCATTGGCATGCCGGAAGCTGCCGGTGGTGTCCAGGCTGAGTTCGTTGATGCGCTGGATCAGGCCGCGCGCGGCTTCATTGGGATTGACGTGGCCGGTGTGGTTGGTCATGCCGGTGCGCACGTAGCCCGGATGGAGCAGGCCGACGGCAATGTTGCGGTCTTTCAGCTCATGCGCCAGCGAGACGCCGGCGCTGTTGACCGCCGCCTTGGACATGCGATAAGCGTACTGCCCGCCCGAGGTGTTGTCGGCGATCGAGCCCATGCGCGAGGTGATGATGATGACCTTGGCGCCGTCTGCGAGGTGGTCCAGCAAGGCCCGGGTCACGCGCAGCGGGGCGAGCGCGTTGACCTCGTACTGCAGCCGGAAATCGTCGAGCTGGTCTTCGATGCCTTCCAGGCTGGATGAACGCAGCACGCCGGCGTTGTTGATCAGCAGGTCAATGCCGATGCCGCCCAGGCGTCCGGCCAGGTCGGCCAGGCTGGTGGCGTTGGTGACGTCGATTCCCGATTCAACCCGCAAGCCCAGATCATCGAGTTCCATCGACGAACGCCGGCACACGGCAATGACGTTGTGGCCGATGCTCTGAAGCTGAGCGGCGAGTTCGAAGCCGATCCCTCGATTGGCGCCGGTAATCACTGTGGTTGGCATCACGATCCTCCTTTCGAGTAGGGCCGGTTAGGCTGATTTCACCCCCTACGATATCAGCCCCAGCGGCTCCGCGTAACCTGCGCACGCAAAGCCCTGTGCTACCATCGAAAGGAGTTGCCGGGCCGTGTCATGCCGGCGTCCGTACCGGAGGGTTTGCCATGATCAAGAGTGCGTTTATCCGTCTTCTTCTGGCCCTGCTGCTGCTCGGCCTGGCCGCACCCGTCGCCCTGGCAGAGCGCCAGACCAGCGGCGATGTTCTGCTCATCGAGAAAGTCCGCGAGCGCATGACCCGGGATCTGCCCGGCAACGGCCTGAGCATGACCGAGGTCGAGCGCCGCTTCGGCAGCCCCGCCGAGCGCCGTGGTCCGGTCGGCGAGCCGCCGATCACGCGCTGGTCGTATGACGACTACAGCGTCTACTTCGAACACGAACTGGTGATCGAAAGCGTGCTCCATCCCGAGACCGTCATCCGCGAAGCCAACCTCACCGGCCGCTAGGCCGGCAGACACGCCATGCCGCATACCGACTATCGCCTGCCGGCCGAGTGGGAGCGCCAGAGCGCGACCTTGCTGGCCTGGCCGCATCCGCGCTCGGACTGGTCCGGACGCCTGCCCGGCATCCAGCGCGAATACAAGACCCTGGTTCAGGCCATCGCCCGCCGCCAGAACGTCCTGCTGTTGATCCCGCCGGGCAGTCGCGAGGCATCGGATCGACTCGGGCCGATGCCCGGGCTGCGCCTGATCGAAGTACCTTACGACGACACCTGGGTCCGCGACTACGGTCCGATCACCCTGGTCGGCGGCGCCGGCGGCGAGCGCCTGGCGCTGGACCTGCATTTCAATGGCTGGGGCGGCAAGTACCGGTCCGCGCAGGACAACCGGGTCAACACCCTGCTGGCGCGCCACGGCCTGTTCGAGCAACTGAGCTTTCGCCAGTACCTGTTCGAGCTCGAAGGCGGGGCCATCGAATGCGACGGCCGCGGCACCCTGCTGGTCAACTGGCACTGCCTGCACGCCCGCCAGCCCCACCTCAAGCGCGCCGAGATCGAGTACGAACTGCACGCCCTGCTCAACGTCGAGCGGATCATCGGCATCGACATCGAACCGCTGGCCGGCGACGACACCGACGGCCACATCGACACCCTGGCGCGCTTTGTCCAGCACCGGATCATCGCCTACCAGTGCCAGCCCGATCGCCAGCGCCAGAACCGCCTGGTCGACCAGCTCGCAGCCCTGCGCACGGCCGATCATCAGCCCTACGAGCTGATCGAGCTGCCCGCACCGGACGGGTTCGACCCCACCCTGCCGGCCAACTACGTCAACTTCGTGTTCGTCAACGGCGCCTGCCTGGTGCCCGCCTACGGCGTACCGGCCGATGACCAGGCCCGCGACATCCTGGCCCGGATTCTGCCGGACCGCGAAATCGAAAGCATTCCCAGCGCGGTCCTGATCGAACAATACGGCGGACCGCACTGCGCCACCATGCACATCCCGGCCGCCCTCGGACCCCTGAAATGAAACAGACACCGCTCCACATCGCCCTGGTCCAGCACGCCATGGGCCCCGATCCCTACGACAACCGCCAGGCCAGCGTGGACGGCATCGAACGCGCGGCCGCCGCCGGCGCGCGCCTGGTCATCCTGCCCGAGCTGCACGCCAGCGAATACTTCTGCAAATACCAGGACCCGGAGCTGTTCGACCTGGCCGAGCCGCTGGACGGGCCGACCCGGCGCCAGCTGTCAGAGGCCGCGCGCGAGTTCGGGGTGGTGGTGGTCGGCTCGATCTTCGAGCGGCGCGCCCCGGGCCTGGCCCACAACACCGCCCTGGTCATCGAGGCCGACGGCGAACTGGCCGGCATCTACCGCAAGATGCACATCCCCGACGATCCGGGCTACAACGAAAAATTCTATTTCACCCCCGGCGACCAGGGCTTCGTGCCCGTCGACACCATGCTCGGTCGCCTGGGCGTGCTGGTGTGCTGGGATCAGTGGTTCCCGGAAGCGGCCCGCATGATGGCCCTGGCCGGCGCCCAGGTTCTGATCTATCCCACCGCCATCGGCTTCAGCCCGGACGACGACGAGGACGAACAGCACCGCCAGCTTGACGCCTGGCGGACCATCCAGCGATCGCACGCCATCGCCAACGGCCTGCCGGTGGTGGCCTGCAACCGCGTCGGCTTCGAACCCGACCGCTCCGGGGCCGGCCGCGACGCCCAGTTCTGGGGCCACAGCCTGGTCATCGGCCCGCAGGGCGAAATCATCGACGAAGCCGGCCTGGACGCCGAAGTGCTGGTCGCCGAGATCGATCTCGACCGCAGCGAACAGGTGCGCCGGATCTGGCCGTTTTTGCGAGACCGCCGCATCGACGCCTACCAGGAT
>REEW01000031.1 GCA_007694885.1 Wenzhouxiangella sp.
CGGTCACCCCGCGCACCGTCGGCGTGCCGCCATCCGGATCGCCGTTACCGCCGCAAGCGACCAGGGCCATCACGGCGATCAACATCCAGGCTACTCGCTTCATCGTCAACTCCTCACAAAAAGATCAGGCGCAGGTCAGCACCACCCGCAATCTATTAACTCGGCAACGAAATACCTACGGTATTCGTTGCTCGCGCTTTGCGGCGCATGTCCGCAAAACGCTCCGCTTCGCGCCACCGGCCGTGCCGGCCGGGTTTTAACCCTGGCGTTCAGTACATGGACTCGATCAGGGCACGGTACTTCTGCTCGACCCGCGCGCGCTTGAGTTTCATGGTCGCGGTCAGCTCCTCGTCGTCGGCGGTCAGCAGCACGTCGATCAGGCGGAAGTACTTGATCTGCTCGACCTGGGCGAAGTGCCGGTTGACCTCTTCGACCAGCCCGCCGATCAGCTCCTGCACCGCCTCGGCCCGGCACAGCGAGCGGTAGTCGGAAAACGGCACCTGCCGGCGCTGAGCCCAGGTCTCGACGTTGTCGCGGTCGATCATTATCAGGCAGGTCAGGTATTTGCGCCGGTCGCCAATGACCACCGCATCGGCGATGAAGGGCGAGAACTTGAGCCGGCTTTCGATCACGGCCGGGGCGATGTTCTTGCCGCCGGCGGTGATGATGATGTCCTTGATGCGCCCGGTGATGGTGAGCAGTCCCTCGTCCAGGCGACCGCTGTCGCCGGTATGCAGCCAGCCGTCGCGCACGGCCTCGGCGGTCTGCTCAGGTCTTTGCCAGTAGCCCTCGAAAATGTGCGCTCCACGCACCAGGATTTCACCGTCCTCGCCGATGCGCACTTCCGTTTCCGGCAGCGGCGCGCCGACCGAGCCCAGGCGATGCCGGGCCGGGGTGTTGACCGAGATGATGCCAGTGGTCTCGGTCATGCCGTAGCCCTCGTACAGCGGCACGCCGATGGCCTGGAACCACTGGATCAACTCCGGCGCGATCGGCGCGGCCCCGGTGGTGGCGCGACGGATGCGGCCCATGCCGATCAGGGAGCGCAAATTTTTCAGCACCACCAGGCTCCAGAAGGCGTAGCGCAGACGCAGGACCGTACTGGCCTCTTCGGCGGCGTGCACCGCCTGCCCGGCGCGCACGGCCTGGTCAAACGCCCAGCGCCCGAAGGCGGTGGCCTCGCGGCGCTGGTCCATGATCGCGCTGTAGAGCTTTTCCCACAGCCGGGGCACGGCGGTGAAGACGTGCGGCGAGACTTCGCGCAGGTTGTCGAACACCGTTTCCGGGCTTTCGGCGAAGTTGACCCGGGTGCCCTTGTAGATCGGCATCTCGACCGAAATCACGCGCTCGAGGATATGGCTCAAGGGCAGGAAGCAAAGCTGCTCGTCGCCCGGCTGCACATCCAGGATCTGATCGCCTCTGGAGAGCGTGAACAGCACGTTGCGATGGCTGATCATCGCGCCCTTGGGCGAGCCGGTGGTGCCCGAGGTATAGATCAGCATGCGGATCTCGTCGCCGCGGCCGGCGTCGATGCTGGCCTCGAAGCGCGCCTCTCCGTCTTCCAGCGCATCGCCCAGCGCCATCAGCTCATCGAGAAACATCACCCGCGGATCGCTGAAATCGCGCAAACCCTTGCGCTCGAAGACGATGACTTTCTTCAAGCCCGGCATGGCGGACTGAACGGCCAGGTACTTGTCCAGCTGTTCGTCGTTTTCGACCAGCAGGAAAGGCGATTGGCTGTCGTTGACCAGGAAGGCCAGCTGCTCGGCGCTGTCGGTGGTGTAGATGCCGTTGCTGATGCCGCCGGCGGCGACAACGCCCAGGTCGGCGTACAGCCACTCCAGGCGGTCCTCGCTCAGGATCGAGACCACCTGCCCGCGCTCCAGCCCCAGCGCCATCAGGCCCAAGCCGATGGCGCGGGCGCCGTCGTACCAGTCGGCCCAGGAATGGCTTTGCCAGATGCCGAGCTTTTTCTCGCGGTGGGCAATGGCCGTAGCGCGCGTCCGACAGGCCTGGCGCCAGAGCTTGGCCAGGGTGTCGCAGCCGTCGATGGCAATGGTGTCGATCATGCGCTAACGCCAGGTCTTGCGGCGGCGCCAGCGGGTCCGGGCCCGGGCGCCTTCAGGGACGCGGCCGAGATAGAACTCGCGCACATCGTCGGAATTCATCAGCTGCTCGGCCGGCCCGTCCATGACGATGCGGCCGGTCTCGAGTACATAGCCATGATGGGCCACGGCCAGTGCCGCGCGCGCGTTCTGCTCGACCAGCACCAGGGTCAGGCCCTGCTCTTCGTTCAGGCGCCGGATGATGCTGAAGATCTCCGCCACCAGCACCGGCGACAGGCCCAGCGATGGCTCGTCGAGCAGCATCAGGCCGGGCCGGGCCATCAGGCCGCGGCCGATCGCCAGCATCTGCTGCTCGCCGCCGGACAGCGTGCCGGCATCCTGATGGCGACGCTGGGCCAGCACCGGGAAATACTCGTGCACCAGGTCGAGATCGGCGGCGAGGTTGGCGCGGTCGCGGCGGGTGAAGGCGCCCATCGCCAGGTTCTCGGCCACGCTCATGAACGGAAAGACCTCGCGTCCCTCGGGCACGTGGACTATGCCCTCGCGCACCAGCTGGTCGGGCTCCAGCCCGTCGATGCGCTTGCCGCGAAAGCGCAGACTGCCCTTGCGCGGGCTCAAGGCGCCCGAGATCGTGCGCATCAAGGTGGTCTTGCCGGCGCCGTTGGCGCCCAGCACGCTGACGATCTGGCCTTCGGGCACGGTCAGCGACACGCCCTTCAAGGCCATCACCGGGCCGTAGCTGGTCTCCAGGTTATGCACGGTCAAGAGCGGATTCATCCCAGATCCTCATCGCCCAGCCAGGCGCGGATCACGTCCGGGTTCGCCTGCACCTCGGCCGGCGTGCCTTCGGTCAGCGGCTTGCCTTCGGCGATGGCCAGCACGCGGTTCGACACCCGGCTGACCAGGCTCATGTCGTGCTCGACCATGACGATGGTCAGGCCCAGGTCCTTCTGCATGTCCTCGATCCACCAGGCCATGTTCTCGGTTTCTTCCACGCTCA
>REEW01000109.1 GCA_007694885.1 Wenzhouxiangella sp.
TCGCGCCAGATCAGGGTCGCGCCATTCCAGCGCAGAAGCATTTCCAGCACCGGCATGACCTGATCACGGGTCAGCGGCCGGGCGGTTGCAAAAGTGACCTCGCCGCTGACTCCGGGGGCGATGGTGTAGTTTTCCTGGAACAGATGACCGAGGATGGCCTGGACGACTTCCTGGATGCCCTGGCCTTCGAAATTCAGCGTGATCTCGCCGTCCTCGCCGGGCGGTGCCGCTCGCGGCTCGCTCGCCGCCGGGTTGATGAACACCCCGGTCCCCGCAAAACGCTCGGATTCAGAAAAAGCGTCTTCGTCGTCGACGGGCTGATCTTCTTCGCCCAGCAACAGCTCGCCTTCGGTTTCCACGGCAACGGCCGAGCCGGTCACCCGGGTCGTCGGCGGCTCCTCCGGCTCATCGGCCTTTTCCGGCAGGCTGGTGCAGGCCGACAGCAGGAAAACACTCAGCATCAGCCATGGAATCGTCCGGGCCCGGAAGACTTCGATCGGGCGGGTAAGGTGCTTCATCGGTTGTCCTGTTGTTGTTGTTGGGCGCGGCGCTCGGCCTCGGCGCGCAGCTCGGCACGGCGTTCCGCGACCCGGCGCCGGATTTCCTCGGCGCGGCTGCGCGCATCGTCGTCGAGTTCGGCCGGCTCCTCGGTGCCGGCTTCCGGCTCCGGCTCGGCTGACTCCGCCGCCCGGCGCTGGGGCTGTGGACGGGTCAGACCACTGGTATTGACCTTGAGTTCCAGTCCGGTCGAGCGGCCATCGACGGATACAAAGCTGACCCCTCGCGCCTGAATGCTGTCCAGCCGCCACGCGGCCTGGTCGCCCTCCAGGCTCATGCCTTCACGCAGCAACACGGTCCGATTGGCCTCCTGGTCATTGATCATCGCCATGCGCACTTCCGGGGTGATGATGATGCCGGCCACGCTCGCTTTCAGGTCGGGCACTTCCTCGACCTCTTCGATTTCCTCGATCGAATCCTCCGCATCTTCGCCAACTTCGACGATTTGCACCACCGGCAGACGGCGGTCGGAAAAAAACACGGGCCGGCGCACGATCTCGCCGTATTCCTCGAACGGTTCAAGACCCGTTTCGGCCACGGCCACGGAAACGTGGGCCACCGTGGTTTCACCGACCGGTTCGATGCGATCGACATCGACCCGACCGACAACCACGAACAGGACCAGAGCGGCCAGCGCCAGCAGGCCAACCAGACCGGCCAGGCCTGTCGTGAGCAAATTGCGTTGCGGGTCGAAGATCATGAGGACTGTCGCGAGGCCTGCTCGGTCAGAAAACCATACATATTGAAACTGACCTCGACGCGTCCGTAGTTGCCGGCTCCGCGCCGGCCGGCGCGGTCGGCCATGACGCGCTGACGGACAACCAGGTTGTCGAGGAAAATCATCGGCTCGCTGTCTTCCAGGGCAAACAGGATGCGGGCCATGTCGTCGAGCGGGCACTGCATGCGCACGTTGACCGTTACCTGCTCGAAACGCTCGGGATCGTCTTCCATCACGTTCTGGGTGGCCTGGACCGTGCACAGATCCGGCTGCAGCGATTCGGACTCTATGGTTTCGCGCAGCCGGCGGGTCAGATTGGCCGCCGCTGAACTGAACCCGGTTTCAGGCAGAAACAGGGCATTGCCCATCCGTTCCTCGCGCAGTTCCGTCAGGCGCTCTTCCAGCGCCGGCCGCCGCGCCAGGGCCGCCTTGAAGCGCGCCGCCTGCTCTTCCAGGCGCTCGGCCTGGGCGGTCATTTCACCGTGGCGAACGACAAACCAGTGAAAACCGGCCATGTAGACCAGGATCAGCGCAATGAGCAGCAGGCCGATGGCCAGCGGCCGATTATTCTCTCGTTCTGGCAGCAACTGCATCCTGGAGTCCCCATGGGGTAATGACGGCGCGGGCGTTGAAGCGCTCCTGGCCGGTATTCGGGTCGATATTGACCTGGCCGCGAATTTCGGTTTCGCTGAACAGGGTCGAAGCATTGACCAGCTCGATCAGGCGCTGCGAGCCGTTGCCCATGCCGGACATGGTCAATTCCTCGCCGCGGATCTGGACTTGCTGCAACCAGAGATCGTTGGGCAGCACGCGGGTGATTTCGTCGAGCACGTGCATGACCACCGGCTGTTCGCGACGGTGCTCGGCGAGGAAGTTGGCCGCGTCCAGCGCGTCTTCCAGCTCGCGCTGCAGGGCCATGACCTGCTCGGCCTCGGTGCGCAGCACGGCAATCTCGGCCTCCAGCTTCTCGATGCCCTGGCCGCGCAGGTACAGCGACTGGCCCATGACCACGGCCAGCATCAGCACGGCCGCCAGCGCGAGCGCCCAGTTCAGCCGAACCCGCCGGTCGATGTAGACCCGGCGCTGCTCGGCCGGCAAGAGATTGAACCCGGCCCTGTCCGGCGACTGATCGCCGACCGGCATCTCGGCGGCACTGTCGAGCACGTGGGGCCGAATACCGATGGCGGCCAGCCGTTCAAACAGGGAGGTCAGGCGATTGCGCGGGACCAGCCGCAAGTCCAGCCGCAGGCGACCGCTCTCGGTCTCGCGCTCGAGCACATGAAAATCATGCCAGACCTGGTCGGCCCGGAACGGCGTGAGCTGATCGAGTTGGTAAGAGACCGCCGGACCGAGGTTGGACTCAACGGCCAGCGGCAGATCCACCGGCGCTTCCAGCACCATGTCCGGCGGCAACAGCAGAGAGACTTCCGGCACACCTTCGCGGAAACCCGCCTCGTGGTTCTGCCAGCGCGTTCGCAGCAATCCGGCGTCTTCTCCGGCACCGAACGTATCCAGATACTCAGGCTCCGGTCCGCCCCTCCAGATCTGCAGGCTGCTGCCGTCGTCATCGACAATCAGCCAAAGCTGCGGGCGCGGCGCAATCAGCCGCTGGCGCCAGTGCTGCGGGATCATCCCATACAGCTCGCGACCCCACCAGCTGAGGAAGGCGGCCAGCGGGCTGGTCCGGTAGCGTGCAGCCAGCTGTCTCAGCCCCTGCCTGATGTCGGAGAAATCAGTCAAATCAATCCTCTACCTGCTCTCGCCAGCGCAGAACCCGGAACGGCCGTCCGCGCGTATCGGTGCCCAGCGTCACGATGGCCTCGAGCGTTGTCGAGACACCATTGTCCAGTGTAGCGCGGGAACGAATCCTGTAGGCCTGTCCGCGGCCCCGCAAGCTCACCATCTGGCCGTTCGGCATCATCAACGCCTCCAGATCAGCCGGGTGGTGCTGCTCCCGCTCGGCCACGAACATTTCCGCCAGTTCCCGGTCCATGTCCGGCAACAGGGCGAGAACGCCGGCGGGCGCAAAGGCCGGGTTGACCTGGTTTCCGCGCCCGTGCACGGTCAGAAGGTCTTCGACCTCGGTGTACAACTCCCAGGTCATGCCGATGACCTGCTGCAACTCATCCACCGATCGAAACGGCTCGTTGGCCGGACCGTAGGGATAGCCTGCCGCGAAGTAGTCATCGACCTCGGCGCCATACAACCTCGGAAGGTCGTCCGGGTCGCGCCAGTCGGCAATGGCTGCGGCCAGGTGCAAGGCTTCCATTTCCTCGACACCGCGCGAGATGAACAGTTCAGCAAGCAGGTCTTCTTCGGCTTGATTGAGATCGACCCGACCGGACTCGTCGGCAATGCGGATTTCGAGTTCGGCATCGCCGAATGCGACCGGATAGGCGCGCCCGTCGGCGACCCAGCGGGTCTCGATGTCGGGGTTTCGCAACTCGAACACGGCCCGGTGTACGCCGGCCTCGGCGGCATAGCGTGCGGCCGTGGTATCGAACAGAAACCGCGCCTGCAGGCTTTCGGTGCGGGCCAGCACGGCGTAGACCCCGACCACGATGGTCAACAGCACCAGCACCCAAAGCACGACGATCAGGGCGATGCCGCGCTGCGAACCGGGCAAAAGGCGCATCAGCGCTGCTCCGCCGGGCGCCGTTGCTCGCGCCGTCTCATCATCAGTTCCGACGCCCGCTGGACCTGGGGACGGCCGGCAGCGGCGGTGGCATCGACCCGCACCGGCGTGACCAGTTCCGGCCATGCCAGGCCGTTGTCGCGATCGAGATCGACGTTCAGGCCCACCGCCAGCGGCAAGTCGCCCGGATTTTCCCAGAAATCCGCCCAGAACGGCGTCTGGTCTTCCTCATCCATTCCAAGGAAAAAAAATCCGCCGCCGCGCAGGCCTTCGAGCAAGGTCACGCCGTCGCTGTCTTCCAGATCGCCGGGCAGATAACCGTTGAGCATGGCGAAGGAAAAGACCAGATCCAGGCCATCGTTGCCACGCTCGAGACTGAACTGCTGTACGTACGGACCGCCGTAGCTGAGATACCCCGGCATGGGCGCAACGAAGCGGACCCGCTGCTGCTCGCCTTCGAAGCGAACCGGTTCGTCCTCGCTGTCTTCGTCCTCGATCACCAGCGCCAGCGCCTGGCTTAACTGGGTACGCACGAACTGGTGGGTGACGCGCAGGCGATTGGTCTCCTCGATCAGCTGCTCGCCGCTGGTCGTGGCCCGAATACTGGCCCGGAAGCCGCCGTAGGCCATCGCCATGATCAACGCAACCAGGGTGATCGCCAGCATGACCTCGATCAGCGTGAAACCGGCGGCATGGCGGGCACGAAACTCGCTCATGGTTGTGCCCACTGGCGTTCTTCCCAGTTGATGTCGACGCCGCGCAGGGTTTCAAAGCGCGCTGCTCGCGTCGGGTTCTCGCCCCACTCCACGGTCAGGCGAATCCGGTACAGCGCGATCGGCAGATCGGCCGGATCAAAGCCGACCTCGTCGAACATCAGCTCCTCGCTGACCTCCATCTGCCAGGTGAAACGATCATCGAAACGACCATTGGTGCGTCCCGGCTCCAGCATGCTCTCCAGACCGGCCACGTCAAGCACCGACTGCGCCCACAACGCGGCCTGGGTGAAATCGCCGGCGCGGCGGGTGTTGCTCATCGACGTGGAAAGGATCTGCAGGGTGAGCCCGAACAACAACGCGAAAACGGCAAAAGCGGCCATCACCTCGATCAGGGTGAAGCCGCGCACCCGGCCCGGAGCGAACCCGCGTCGACGCGGGTTCATCGGTTGCGCCGGTCTTCGAGATCGCGGTCGCGGCTGATCTCGCCGGTCAGCCAGGCTACCGCGATGTGCCACTCGCGCTCCTGGGCCGACAGCACGATACTGCCGCCGGTCGACGCGCCGTCCGGGTAAAAGCGAATTCCGCCGGCGCCCTCGCCGGTCAGTTCGGAACGCGCGGTGTTGAGGGTAATTTCCAGACCCTCGGGCAAGACCACCGGCTCACGCCCGGCCGCCCGCCAGGTGCGGTTGTCGGCATCGACACTGAAGACCTGCTGCTGGCGCTGGATGATCGCCTGGCCGCGGGTGTGGCGCAGACCGGCGGTGATTTCACGCTCGGCGCTGCGCATCTCGGCCCCGGCCACCGAACGGGTCACGGATACCCCGACAACGGCAAAAAGCATCATCACCAGCACCATCACGACCATCAGCTCGATCAGGGAGAATCCCCGAGTCCCGAGTCCCGAGCCCCGAGTCCCGATCCGGAATTCACCGTGCCTCGACATCGAAAGCAACCGCCGCGTCCCGCCGAAACCGACTCAGTCCCAGTTCGCGATCTGGGCGTTGATGCCTTCGCCGCCCGGAGACCCGTCGGCGCCGTGGCTGTAGATGTCGAACGACCGGTGCTGGCCCGGATAGCGGTAGTTGTAGGGATTGTCCCAGGGATCGTTCAGGTTCGAGGCGTTGACGTACGGCCCGTTCCAGTTGCGCGCATTGGCCGGACGTTCGACCAGTTCGCGCAGCTCGCGCGGGGCGCGGCCGGAATCCAGGTAAAACTCGTCGACGGCCATGGACAGGCGCTGGATCTCGGCCTTGGCCGCGCGAACCTTGGCGTCTTCACCGCGCTGCATGATATTGGGCACCACCAGGCCTGCGATCAGGCCGAGAATCACCAGCACGACCAGCAACTCGATCAGGGAAAAACCCTGGTTCATTTTCAACTTCGTCATCTTCCTACCTCATGCAATCGGCCCGTGGACCGGACCGGAATTCGATGCCTGCGCCACAGCGGCGTCAGGCGATCAGTTCATTGATGCTCAAAATGGCCATCAGCACCGACATCACGATCACCCCGATGACCACCGCCAACCCCAGGGTCAGGGCCGGCACCAGCAGCGCCATCAGGCGATCGATGGTGACCTTGACCTCGCGATCGTAGGTGTCGGCCACCTTCAGCAGCATCTCGTCGAGCTTGCCGGTCTCCTCGCCCACGTTGACCATCTGCAAGGCCAGACGCGGGAAGTGATCGTTCTGCGCCAGGGCCCGGGCCAGCGGCGAGCCGGTCTTGACCTGCTTGGCCGCTTCGGCCACGTCTTCGGCCAGGACCGTGTTACTCATGACATTTTTTGCGATCGAAAGTGCCGACAGCAACGGCACGCCGTTGACCAGCAAGGTGCCGGTGGTCCGGGTCAGGCGCGCGGTTTCGATCTTGGCGATGACGTCGCCGATCCAGCGGGTGGCCAGAAACCGACCGTCCCAGACCCGCCGCGAGGCCGGTTTGCGCATCTGGCCGCGGAACCAGGCAACGACCACGACCACCGTTGCGATCAGGGCCCACCAGTAGTTCTGGAGGACGTCGCCGACGGCGACGACGACGCGGGTGAGCATGGGCAGGTCGCCGCCGAAGTCCTCGAACATCGGCGTGAACTGGGGGATGACGTAGACCATCAGCAGGATCAGCGAGGCGATCGCCAGGACCACCAGCAGGGCCGGATAGATCAGCGCCGAGACCACGCCGTCCTTGAGCTCCTTGGCCCGCTCCAGGTATTCGGCCATGCGATCCAGGGTCTGGTCCAGGGATCCGCCGATCTCGCCGGCCCGGACCATGTTGATGTAGAACCTGGAAAACACGCCGTGGCGCTGCTCCAGCGCCTCGGACAGAGCACCGCCTTCGCGCACGTGGTTGCGGATTTTCTCGATCGTATCGCGCACGCGCTCGTTCTCGGCCAGTTCGCCGAGGATGCCCAGCGAACGATCCAGCGGCAGGCCGGCGCCCAGCAGCGTGGCCAGTTGCTGGGTCATGTCGCCGACTTCACGCGCATTCAGGCCGCGCCGACCGCGAAACAGGCTCCCGAAGCGCAGGCCGCTGCCGACTTGCGTGGCCGAAATCGGGATGTTGCCCAGTTCCTGCAAACGGGCGATGACCAGGTCCTGGTTCGGCGCTTCCATCTCTCCGGTCAGGGTCTCGCCGGCCGGCGTGACCGCCTTGTATTCGAACATCGCCATGGTGGTGGGCTCAGGCCTCCTGGGTCACGCGCAGGATTTCCTCCGCCGAGGTCTCGCCGGACAGGGCCTTGAGCAGGCCGTCCTCGTACATGGTCCGCATCCCCTCGGCGCGCGCCTGACGCTCGATTTCGCTGGAAACGGCGTGCTTCATGATCATGCGCCGAAGTTCATCGCTGAGCAGCAGGATTTCGTGGATGCCTGTGCGGCCGCGGTAGCCGGTCGGACTGACCTCCGAGCTGCCCGGCCGGTACAGGGTGACCGGGTCGGCATCGGTGAGCGCGCGCAGCCCCAGCTCTTCCACGAACTCCGGCAAGGCCTGGTAGGCCTCGCGGGTCTCGGGATCAAGCCGACGCACCAGGCGCTGGGCCATGATGGCGTTGACCGTGGAGGTGAGCAGATAGTCCTCCACGCCCATGTCGAGCATGCGGGTGACCCCGCCGGCGGCGTCGTTGGTGTGCAGGGTCGAGAGCACCAGGTGACCGGTCAGAGCCGACTGGATGGCGATCTTGGCCGTTTCCAGGTCGCGCATTTCCCCGATCATGATCACGTCCGGATCCTGGCGCACGATGGAGCGCAGCGCGCTGGCGAAGTCCAGGCCGATCGAGGCCTTGGCCTGAATCTGGTTGATCCCCTCGATCTGGTACTCGACCGGGTCTTCGACGGTGATGATCTTGCGCTCGGGCGTGTTGAGCTGGCTGAGCGCGGTGTACAGCGTGGTGGTCTTGCCCGAGCCGGTCGGGCCGGTCACCAGGATGATGCCGTGCGGCATTTCCAGGGCCTTGATGAAGGTACGGCGGGCCTCCTGGGTAAAGCCCAGGCCGGCGAAATCCAGGACCACGGCCTCGCGGTCGAGGATTCGCATGACCACGCTCTCGCCGTGGGCGGTGGGCACGCTGGACACGCGCAGGTCGAGTTCCTTGCCGCCGACCCGGTGCATGATGCGGCCGTCCTGCGGCAGGCGGCGCTCGGCAATGTTGAGCCGGGCCATGATCTTGACGCGCGAGATCACCGCCGCGGTGGAGCGGGCCGGCGGGGCTTCGACCTCCTGCAGCACCCCGTCGATGCGGTAGCGCACTTTGAGCCGATTTTCGAACGGCTCGATGTGGATGTCGGATGCGCGCGACTCGACGGCGCGCTGCAGGATCAGGTTGACCAGGCGGATGACGGGTGCCTCGGAGGCCAGGTCGCGCAAGTGCTCGACATCCTCCTCGTCGCCCTCACCGCCTTCGCCGCCCAGGTTTTCGGCGATCTGGCCCATGGCTGACTTGCCGCCGCCGAAATACCGCTCGATGGTGTTGTCGATTTCCGAGGCGATGCCGACCCGGGCGATCACCTCGCGCCCGGTCGCCATCTGCAGGGCCTTGAGGGCAAAGCCGTCCTGGGGATCGGCCATGACCACTTCCATGCGCTCATCATCGATGCGAATCGGAACCAGGTGCTGCTGCTTCATGTAGCGCAGCGAAATGTCCTCGATCTCGGGTGCGTCCTCGGGGTAGTCCTTGTCGCTGATCAGCGGAATCTCGAGCAATTCGGACTGGGCGCGGGCAAGATCGCGCTCCGACACCAGGCCCAGCCGTACCAGCAGGGTCAGAAGATTGCCGCCGTGCTGCTCGCGGTAGGCGCGGGCCCGGTTCAGGTCCTCTTCGCGCAGCCGCCCGCGCTCGACCAGCAAACGGCACAGCTCGGCGGCACGGTCTTCGAGATGCTCGCTAATGCTGGGCAGCAGCCCGGAGTCGTCCTGATGTACCACCGAATTTGTTTCCATCGTTTCCTTTCCAGCCTGCCCTGCTTAAGTTTTACGTCACTGCCAACAGACCATGGTAACGGCCAATCGGTTCACAGTCGACGCTGCAATATGTCGTCTTCGATGAACCGACGGTTCATCAGAATCCAGGTCGCCACCGGAACGACGGCCGGCAACATCAGGTAGCCGAGCTGGTAAAACAGGGCGATCAGGTTCATGTTCACGCCCAGGCCGCGCGCCGCGGCCCCGGCCTCCGGCCCGGAACGAAAGGCCAGGTCGACCAGAGCTTCCCAGAACACCCCCCAGGTCGTGACCAGGGTCACCACCACAAAGCCGATCAGCATCTGCAGCAGGCGCTTTTTCACGCTCAAGGGGGTGGCCATGATCAACCCGAACAGCAGCGCCATGCCCCAGGCGTAAATCATCGGGTTGACGAACACGTTGACCGCCACCGAGCGGTCCTCGACCTGACGCTCCAGAACCACCGAGGTCTGAATCTCGAGCTGGAAACCGAGCTGGACGATCTGCTCGAAGACCTCGCCGTAGATCCCGGTCAGCAACAGGTCGGCCAGGCGCGCGGTCGGGAACATCAGCAGGCTGGCGGCAAAAAACCACAGGAAAAAGCCCATCGGCAGGTACAGCGCGGCCAGCAGGAACATTTCCTTGACCGGATTGTTCTCTTTCTTGGGCGCTTTTTCCGTCATCTCGTTCGTCAACCGGTATCGGTTTGATTGACCCAGTATCGGGCATTGTGGAACATCCGCATCCACGGCGAGCCCTCGCCCCATTCCGGGGGCGCCCAGGAAAAGTTCACTGACCTGAGCAGGCGCTCGGGGTGCGGCATGAGAATGGTGATGCGGCCATCCCGGCTGGTCAAGCCGGTAATGCCCAAAGGCGAACCGTTGGGATTGTCGGGATAGCGCTCGGTCGGTTCGCCCAGGCCGTCCACGTAGCGCATGACGACCTGTTCGGCGTCCGGAATCCTGTCCCCGAAATCGGCCCGGCCTTCACCGTGGGCGGTCACGATCGGCAGCACGGAACCGGCCATGCCCTGGAAGAACAAGGACGCCGAGGACTCGATTCGCACCTGGCTCAGGCGCGCCTCGAACTGGCGCGAGCGGTTGTGGGTGAATGCCGGCCAGGCTTCGCTGCCGGGCACGATGGCGCGCAGGCTGCTCAGCATCTGGCAACCGTTGCAGACCCCCAGGGCAAAGCGCTGCGAATCGGCGAAGAAATCACGGAAGGCAGCCGCCATGGCCTCGTTGAACAGAATCGAGCGGGCCCAGCCCTGACCGGCGCCGAGCACGTCGCCGAACGAGAAGCCGCCGCAGGCGACCAGGCCGCGAAAGTCGTCGAGCGACTGCCGACCAGTTTCCAGATCGCTCATGTGCACGTCGACCGCCTCGAAACCTGCGGCCAGGAAAGCCCTGGCCATTTCGCGCTGGCCGTTGACGCCCTGCTCGCGCAGGACCGCGACCCGCGGCCGAACATCGCGTCGCCGGGGCGCGCTCGCAGTGGCCTTCGGATTCGGGTCGAAGCTCAGGCTGGCGGTCAGCCCCGGACGTGACCAGTCGCCGCGTGCGGCGTGTTCCTGGTCGGCACATTCGGGATGATCGCGCAGACGCTGCATCTGGTGACTGGTCTGCGACCAGGCCTGATACAGCTCGCCCAGCGGCTGGCTGAATACGGCCTCACCGGCCTGGCGAATCTCCATCCGGTCGCCGTCGTTGACCCGGCCTACCCGGGTTGCGCACTCGCCCAGCCCGGCCTCTTCCAGCCGCGCAAGAACAGCCGGCCAGGCAGCTTCCCTGACCTGGACCACCCAGCCCAGCTCTTCGTTGAACAAGCGCGCGAGCACAGGCCCCGCCTCCAGCTCCAGGCTGACGCCGCAATGTCCGGCCAGCGCCATTTCCAGCACGGTCACGAACAGCCCGCCGTCCGATCGGTCGTGGCAGGCCAGGATCAGACCCTCGCCGACCAGCGATTGCATACAATCGAATGCCCGCCCCAGTTGGTCGGCCTCGGCCAGGTCCGGCACGGCACCGAACTCGCGCGCGAACACCTGGGCCAGGGCCGAACCTCCCAGCCGTTGCTCGCCCAGATCGATCAATACCAGCAGCGAATCCTCGGCCGCCAGCTGGGCGGTGAGATGGCGGCGAACATCCGCGACCGGGGTGAAGGCCGACACGATCAGCGAGACCGGCGCGCGCATCCTGTGCTCCCTGCCTTCGTCCTGCCAGACGGTCTGCATGGACAGGGAGTCCTTGCCGACCGGAATCGCCAGCTCAAGCTCGCGGCACAGGACGCTGGCCGCTTCCACCGCCGCGCGCAGGGCCGCATCCTGGCCCTCACTGCCGGCCGCCGCCATCCAGTTGGCCGACAGCTTGATCCGACGCCGGCCCCGACCGACCACCGAGGCCAGGTTGGTCAGGGCCTCGGCCACGGCCATGCGCGCGGCCGCGGCTGCGTCCCAGACCGCCAGCGGGGTGCGTTCGCCCAGGCTCATGGCCGACCCGGCATAGGATTCGTAATCGGACAAGGTGATGGCGTGATCGGCAACCGGGACCTGGTGCGGGCCGACCATCTGGTCGCGCACCGACAGCCCGCCCACGCTGCGGTCGCCGATGGTGATCAGGAACTGCTTGCTGCCCACGCCGGGCAGGGAAAGAACGCGCCGGCAGGCGTCGGCCAGGTCGATGTCATCCAGTCCCTGCGCGCGCGGCGCGATGTCCACGGTGCGCGCGTCCCGGTGCATGCCGGGCGGGCGGCCGAGCAGCAAATCCAGTTCCATGTCCACGGCCGGACGGCCGAGCAGGGGATCGTCGAGCAGCAGGCGAGAATCCGCGGTCGCCTCCCCCAGGTCGGCCCACGGGCAGCGCTCGCGCTCGCACAGGGCGGCAAAGCGGTTCAGATCAGCGGGCGCGACCGCCAGAACATAGCGCTCCTGGGCCTCGTTGCACCAGATCTCCATCGGCGACAGGCTCGGGTCAGCGCTGGGAATGGCGCGCAGGTTCAGCTTTCCGCCGACGCCGCCGTCGTGGAGCAACTCCGGCAGGGCATTCGACAAGCCGCCGGCGCCGACGTCGTGAATGGAACGGACCGGATTGTCGTCGTCCAGCGCCCAGCAGCGATCGATGACTTCCTGACAGCGCCTCTGCATCTCGGGGTTGCCGCGCTGGACCGAGGCATAGTCCAGGTCCTCGTCGGATTGGCCCGATGTCATCGACGAGGCCGCGCCGCCGCCCAGGCCGATCAGCATTGCCGGACCGCCCAGCACGATGATCCGGTCGCCCGGGCGAAGAGGCTGCTTGTGGGTCTGGCCGCCGGCGATCACGCCGCTGCCGCCGGCCAGCATGATCGGCTTGTGATAGCCCCAGAGGTGACCACCGATCTCGGCGGCGAAGCTGCGGAAATACCCCAGCAGCGCCGGGCGACCGAATTCATTGTTGAACCGGGCGGCACCGATCGGTCCGTCGCGCATGATCTCCAGCGCGCTGGCCAGCCGCGCGGGCGGGCCGGGGGTGGTTTCCCAGGGCTGCTGGTGTCCGGGGATATGCAGATCCGAGACCGAAAACCCGGTCAGGGCGGCGACCGGGCGGCCGCCGCGGCCGGTTGCGGTCTCGTCGCGGATCTCGCCGCCGGCGCCGGTCGCGGCACCGGGGTCGGGCGAAATCGCGGTCGGATGGTTATGGGTCTCGACCTTGATCTGGATGTGCAGGTCGCGCGGCTTGAGACGATAGCCGGGCGCTTCCTGGCTGGTGACCAGCAACTGCCCGGCAACGCCCTCGACGATGGCTGCGTTGTCGTCGTAGGCAACCAGCGTCCCCTCCGGGGTCCGGGCGTGGGTTGAGCGAATCATCTGAAACAGGCTCAGATCGCGAGCCTGCCCGTCGACCGTCCAGCTGGCATTGAAAATCTTGTGCCGGCAGTGCTCCGAGTTGGCCTGGGCGAACATCATCAACTCGGCATCGCTGGGATCTCTTCCCATTTGCCGGTAGGCTGCAACCAGATACTCGATTTCGCCGCCGCTGAGGGCCAGACCCAGTTGCCGGTTCGCCTCCTGCAGGCGCTCGACCGGCGCATCGGCCAGGCCGACCGACTGCAGCGGCCGCGGAGAGGGGCGCCGGAACCAGTCATTCAGGGGCACGGTTGCCGGCTGCAGGATCTGGGTCATGCGATCGTGCAGGGCACGCTCGGCCGCGACCGACAATCCGGCCGCGGGCATGTCTTCCAGGCAGACCAGCAACGCCCGCTCGATGTTGCGCAGGTGGGCCATGCCGCAGCGCTGGAGAATGTCGGAGGCCTTGCTGGCCCAGGGCGTGCGCGTTCCGGGCCGCGGCAAGACCAGCAGCATGGCGTCGGTGGCCTCGGCCTGGCGCCATGGTTCGGCATGAAGCAGGCCGCTCAAGCGGTCGCGGTCGCGCCGATCCAGGACCGGCGCATCGATCAGGAAAAGCTCGGAAACGGTCAGGCGGAGTCGCCGCTGCTCAAGGCGGCATAGCGCCTCGGTCAACTGCTGACGGCGAAATTCAGGCAGCGCCTGCTGCCCGAGCAAAACGATCATGAGGAATCCGAACCTGGACGATGGGCGCACTGTGGCAAGGCGCCATTATAACGGGCCGCCCCGGGCGGCCGAAAGCCGCCGGGCGGCAAAACCTCAGGCTACGGGAAGCACCGCCTCAACGCCCGCCGTTGGCCTCGGCCAGCCGATCGAGCCGCTCGCGCAGCTGCTCGGGCGGCACGTATCCGGGAATGATGTCGCCGCCGAAGGTCATCAATGACGGCGTTCCGGTCACTCCCAGGCTCTGGCCGAGCTGATACTGGTCAAGCACGGGATTGTCGCAGGTCGCCGGCCGCGGGGCTCGCCCCGCCTTGGCCAGATCCATGGCGCCCTGGCGATCATCGGCACACCAGACCGACACCATGTTGGTGTGGGTTTGGGAGCCTTCCCCGGCGCGCGGAAAGGCCAGGTAATGGATGCGAATCCCAAGCTCGTTGTACTCGTCCATTTTCTCGTGCATGCGGCGGCAGAAGCCGCAGTCGGGGTCGGTGAAGACCAGCACGTCGTGCTCGGCATCGGCATTGCCGAAAGTCACGAACTCGGTCTTGTCCAGCGCGTCGATCCGTTCCTTGCGCACTTCCGACATGGCCGCATCGGTGAGATCGCGCTGGGTTTCCAGGTCGATGACCCGGCCCTGGAACAGGTAGCGGCCGTCTTCGCTCATGTACAGCACATCGCTGCCGATGCGCACCTGCATCACGCCGGGCATCGGCGTTTCGCTGATGGCCACGTCGTCCGCGTTCGGAACCAGCGCAGCCAGCCTTTGTTCGATCTGACTGGCCTCTTCGGCCAGGGTGGATCCCCCGACCAGCAACAGCGCCGAACCCAGCAGCATTTTCATCATCACTTTCATAGGTTTCTCGAACTCCATTGGCAATACTACGGACGGGGACCTGCCCACACGCAGGCAGACGGCCTGTCCCGCGGTTGATCAGCGTTGGAGTATAGATCAGACGACAAGTTTCGTTCCAACCTCGGATCCTGGATCTAGCCGCGCGGATGGTGCCTGGAGTACAGCGACTTCAGGCGCGACCGGGAAACATGGGTGTAGATCTGGGTGGTGGCCAGGTCGGCATGACCAAGCAGCATCTGGACCACGCGCAGATCCGCGCCGTGATCGAGCAAGTGGGTGGCGAAGGAATGGCGCAGTCGGTGCGGGTGGATATCGCCGGCAATGCCGCAGGCCCTGGCGTGCCCGCGAATTCGCTGCCAAACGGCCTGGCGGCTCAGCGGCAGCCCGCTTCGCGAGACGAACACCCGGTCGCCGGCCGGCTTCAGCCCGGGCCGGCCCCGTCGCAACCAGGCCTCGGTCGCCAGAACGGCAGGCTCGCCGAGCGGGATCAGGCGCTCGCGCCCGCCTTTGCCAATCACCCGGACCAGGCCTCGGGTGAGATTCAGGCGCGAAAGCGGCAGCTCGACCAGTTCGCTGACCCGCATGCCGGTCGCGTACAGGGTCTCGAGCATCGCCCGATCGCGCAAACCCAGGGCAGTATCGGCTTTGGGCTGATCGAGCAGATCGCGCACTTCCCGCTCCGACAGAAGATTGGGTAGCCGATGCATTCGGGCGGGCGAATGCAGGTCGAGCATCGGATTGTCCTGCAAGTACCCCTGGCGCTGTACCCAGGCAAAAAACTGGCGCAGGCAGGCCACCTGGCGGGTGACGCTTGCGACCGAAGCTCCGTTCTTGATTCGACTCGAAAAGTGTTGCAGCAAATCGGCGCGGGTCGGCATGTCCATGCTTTCATCCAGGGAACGCACCAGGTTGGCCAGGTCCCTGCGATAGGCATCAAGACTCGCAGCGGCGAGCCCTCGTTCGGACCAGATCGCGTCCAGGAAAGGATCGATCAGTTCAACCAGGCGCACAATGACTCCGCATCCATGCCAGACGGGGCGGCCTGCGCCACCCCGCCAAAGCAAAGCCGATCAATCGGCGCCGTCAACCCTTGCCGGTCAGGCGAGCGAGACTGTTCTGGGCTGCATTTTCGAGATCGGAAATCTTGGCCCGGGCAGTGTCGCGCAGATCCTCCACGGCTCGCCGTCGATGCGATACCTCTGCAGTGGCCATCTCCATGACCGCCAGGCGCAGCTCTTCGACCGCATCGATCAACCGGGCCATGTGATCTTCCCTGGAGCCGGCAACCTTTTTCTTGCCGCGCTTTTTCTTGGAAGCCTTCTTCTTGGAAGCCTTCTTCTTGGAAGCCTTCTTCTTG
>REEW01000209.1 GCA_007694885.1 Wenzhouxiangella sp.
CGGGTCGCCAGCGCCTCGCGCTGGTAGCCGTCGAACAGCTCGCGCCAGGCTTGCGCGGTGCCCAGCTCGCCATCGGGAACGGTCATGATGACCGAACCCAGGGCGAATTCGCCAACTTCTGCCGGTGTAGCCGTGGACACGTCGACCTGGACCATCTGGCCGGCTTTTTCGGCCAGCGTCATGCTGGCGACCAGCGCCGGGATGTCGGCCTCGGTGAGGGGCCTGGTCGTCTCGGGCAACGGGTCGGTCACGCTGCGGGCACAGCCGACAAGCAGCCCGAAGATGGCCGCGAACAGTAACCAAACGAGTGCATTGGGCGATACAGTTCTTGTTCTGATTCCCAGGGAGTACATGGCGTAGACGTTCGAAGAAGGACGCCATTATGTAACCTTCATGGCCAGATCTCAACGCCGGACGGTCGAATCTACGCCCATGAGCAGTTGCTGCTGCGCCGACATGTGCCCGGTCCTCAGGAAGTCATCGTTGTCCGTTGACGACAATCCCGGGGTTCAATTTGGGCAATCGTGTCTTGTCTGCCTTTCTGAAAGGGTTTTGCGGTACCCTCTTGCCCTATTGGTGCAGGCCTGACAATGCCACGAAAACAACAATTGACGCCGCGGCGGCGGGCGCTGCTCGATCAGTTGCTGGAAGACTACCTGGATCTTCCGCCAGGGCAGCGAGACGCGCGCATGGGCGAGATCAATCGCCGCTACCCGCGCATTCACTTCTGGCTTGAGCGCCTGGTCGCCGCCAGCGTCTCGCCGACGCGGTTTCTGGATGACATGCAGGACCGCTTCGCGCGGTATTCCGAAGAGGTGATCGATGAGCGGGCCCCGGTCCTGCCTGCTGGCACCCGTCTCGGCCCCTGGCGCATCCTGGAGCTGGCCGGCAGCGGCGGCATGGGCTCGGTTTACCGCAGCGAGCGCGCCGACGGCGCGTTCGAGATGACGGTAGCGATCAAGCTGATTCGGCTCAAACGGCCGGAACTCGAAGAGCGCCTGAAGATCGAGCGCCAACTGCTGGCGCGCCTCAACCACGGCAGCATCGCCCGCCTGATCGACGGCGGCAGCACCAACGATGGCATGGCCTACCTGGTCATGGAATGGGTTGAGGGCGAGGACCTCAATCACTACTACGACCGCAGGAAACCCGGCCTGCCCGAATCGCTGGCGCTGTTCCAGCAAATCGCCGATGCCGTCGCTCATGCCCATGAGCGCCTGGTCGTACATGGTGATCTGAAACCGGCCAATATCCGGATCACCCCGCGCGGGCGCATCAGGCTGCTGGATTTCGGCGTCGCCCGTCTGCTGGCCGAAGACAGCGACCTGGACGATCAGCCGAACGCGCTGACTCCGGCGTTTTCGGCACCCGAGCAGAAGGCCGGTGAACCGCCGTCGACCCGCTCCGATGTATGGGCGCTGGGTGCGCTTCTGGTCTGGCAACTGACCGGTCGTGCGGTGAGCGTGGAACCCATGGCGCAACAGCTTGCCGAATGCAAGCGGCGCTGGCCTCGTCAAGCCGATCTTGCCGCCATTCTCGAGCGGGCCTGCAGCGATGACCCGGAGCAGCGTTACGCCACGCCTGCCGAGATGAACGCGGACCTGGTCCGCTATCGTCAGGGCCGACCGGTGACCGCCAGGCCGCGCCGACGAAGCTACCTGCTGGCTCGCTTCGTCGGCCGTCATCCGCTTGGCGTGAGCCTGGGTGCCGTGGCCGCGGTCGCGCTGGTAGCGGCCGTGGCCGGCCTGATCCTGCAGAATCGAATCGCCGTGGAACAGCGTGATCGTGCCCAGGTCGAAAGCGAGCGCGCGCTGCAGGTCAGCGACTTCGTCATCAGCCTGTTCGAGCAGGCCGACCCCGGCCGGGCGCGCGGGGTAGAGATTACCGCGCGCGAGCTGCTGAACCAGGGCATGATTCAGGCCGACGCACTGGCTGGGCAACCACGGATCCAGGCCCGGATGCTGACCGTGCTGGCCCGGGTGAACTTTGCCTTGGGGAACTGGCAAACAAGCTTCGAGCTTGCCGAGCGCGCCGAGCAGGCGCTGGCCGGCGCCGCCGATCCGGCCTCGCCAGACGTCTTGCAGTCTCGGTTGGTCAAGGCCCGGGCACAGGTGCAACTGCGGGATTTCGAGGACGCCGAACGCGAGCTTCGTTCCATTCTGGAGGAAATTCCGGAGCCTCCCGGAACGGCGCCGCAGAGGCTGCTCAAGGCTGAAACGATGCTGACCCTGGCCGTTGGCATGGATGCTGCCGGTGGACGTCTCGACGAAGTCTGGCCATTGATCGAACGCGGCCTGGACCTGACCGAACAGGATCCCGAACTGGCCGCAGTCCGGGCGTCGTTCATGCAAATTGCGGGGAACGCGAGTTTCCACGGCGCCGACTACGATTCCGCCCTGGTGCATTTCCAGCGGGCCCATGATGCCCGCATTGAACTGCTGGGCGGCGATCATCCGGACACGCTGGACAGTGCCGACAATCTCAGCCAGACGCTGGCCCAGCTTGGGCGACTGGACGAAGCCATTGGCTGGCAGGAAGAGGTTCTGGAGTCACGGCGCCGCGTGCTCGACCCGACCCACCCCATGGTCAGCCGCTCGGTGCATGCGATCGGGTCGATGTACTGGTTACAGCGGGACACCGAACAGGCCGGGCGCTGGTGGCGAGAGGCCCTGGCCCTGCGAGAGGCAGCCGAACCCATCGAGCCGGCCGAACTGGCCACAACCCGCAACGCGGTCGCCCTGGTCCTGATCGAGGAAGAGCAGTACGATCAGGCCGAGGCGCTGTACCGGCTGGCCTATGATGACCTCGTCGCAGCCTACGGCTACTCCAACCTGCGTGTACCCATGGTGCTGGCCAACAAGGCGATCGTTCACAATCGGCGCGGTAATCGGGAGCGGGCCGTGGAGTTGCATCTGGAAGCCCTGGCGATGCGTCGGCAAATCGTCGGCGACACGCACCACCATGTCGCGCACTCCCTTCGCCAACTGGCCGGACTCCACCTGGATATGGAAAAACCTGAACAGGCCCTGGACTGGATCGTTCAGGCCGAAGAGGTGAC
>REEW01000210.1 GCA_007694885.1 Wenzhouxiangella sp.
TCAAAAACCCGCCGCTGATCGACGGCGGCGTGATGACCGTGCCGCACTTCCGCTTCGTCGATACCGACAACAACTGGACGATCGAAAACGAAGGCGTGGCCCCGGACATCGAAGTGTTCCTCGACCCGGTTGCGACCAACGAAGGCCGCGACAGCCAGCTCGAAGCCGCCATCGCCGAAATCCTGGAGATGCTGGAAGATTACAGCGACGACATCGCCAGAGAGCCGCCGCCGCTGCCGACCGAGCTGGGGAGGTAGGATCACTACCAGGCCGAACGGCAGCAAGAAAAAACAAACAACGTGTGATGGAGTAGAAAGGCAACGGCGAAAAGCCGGCTTGCTTTTACATTGTTCTATCCAGCGGTATACTCCAGCCCTCATGGGTCATTCCGGGTTCTTCCGAACGACCTCGTGCCCGGTACCGCGAACAGTAGGGGGGGCTGCAGCGGCATCCGATCCTTTCGGGAGCGCTACGGCATGACCAGGATCAGCCACAGCATGAACCGCCTGCTGCGCGAACTGCAGCGCCGTCACGTATTCCGCGTGATGGGCGGGTATGCCGTCAGCTTTTGGATCGTATTGCAGGTTGGCGACGTGATCCTCGCGCCGCTGGGGGCACCTGCGTGGGTCATGCTGATGCTGATCGCCATCGGCATCATCGGGGCGCCGGTGGTGTTCGCGCTGGCCTGGTTTTACGATCTGACCACCGAAGGCGTGCGCAAGACCAGGGCGACAGATTCCGACGCCGATTCGGTCCGGGTGCTTGGCGGGCGCTGGGTGGACTACGTGATCATCGCCGCCCTGGTGCTGATTCTTGCCTTCGTGCTGGTTCAGCGCGACAGCTACCAACCCGTGGTCGGATCAAGCATTGCCGTGCTGCCGTTCAGCGATCTGAGCGCCGAACAGGACAATCAGTATTTCGCCGACGGCATCTCCGAGGCCATCATGGACCGACTGGCCCAGATTACCGGCGTCCAGCTGGCCGCGCGAACGTCCAGCTTCTCTCTGCGCGATGCTGGTCTGGATGCGCGCGACACCGCGCGACGACTGGGTGTGGAGTCGCTGCTGGAAGGCAGTGTGCGTCGTTCCGGCACGCGCGTTCGAATCAGCGCCCGCCTGATCGACGGCCATTCCGGCACTCAAGTCTGGAGCCAGACCTTCCAGGGCCCGCTCAGCGACGTATTCGAACTGCAAGACCAGATCTCGCGCTCCATCGCGGGAGTGATGCAGATCCAGCTGAACGCTCCGAGTATCGACAACGTCGCCACCAGCGACCCGGAAGCCTTTGATCAGTACCTGCGCGGCCGTGACCAATTGCGTCAGGCCAAGTCCCGTCAAAATCTGGAACAGGCTGCACGATACTTTGAAAACGCGCTGAGGGCCGACCCGGATTTTGCCCTCGCCGCGGCGGGTTTGTGCCGGGCGGGCTGGGAACAATACGAACTGTCGCTCGATCCCACGCTGGCCGAAAGCGCGATGGCGCACTGCCGGGATACCGAACAACGCTTTCCCGAGTTGGCCGAGACCCGGGTTGCCATTGGATCGCTGCTACTGGGTACCGGCGAGATCGAACAGGCCGAGGAGGCATTCCGTGCTGCATTGTCTCGCGAGGCCAACAACGCCGAGGCCCATGCCGGGTTGGCGATGGTCTTGCTGCGTCGCGACGACCTGGACGGAGCGACCAGGCAATCCAGCCGCGCCATCGAACTGGACCCGGCCTACTGGCGCTATCACTACCAGTTGGCGATCATCGACTACTTTGGCGGTCGTTTCGGCGCCGCCTTTGCCTCTGTCCAGCAAGCGATCCGCCTGAATCCCAGGCACCCGGAACCGTTCAACCTGCTCGGCGCCATTTATTTCGCCCAGGGCGAGTTCCTCAAAGCCGGCGACGCCTTTGCCCAGTCCATTCAGCAAGAACCGAACTCACTGGCCTATTCCAACGCCGGCACCAACTACTTTTTTGCCAGCGAGTTTGCTCGCGCCGAGGCGATGTTTCAGCGCGCGGTCGAGTTGGCCCCCGGTGACCCTCGTCCGACCGGGTTTCTGGCCTGGTCCATACGTGCTCAGCCGGGGCGAGATCACGACGCCGCGCCGCACCACTGGGCGGTGGTCCGCACCGCAACGGAGCGTCTGGCCATCAACCTTCGCGATCAAGAGGCCCGTTCAATGCTGGGCCTGCACCTGGCGGCTTTGGATCAGCACATTGCCGCCCAGGCCGCGCTCGACGGTCTGGGCGATTACCGTGAACTGGACGAAAACGTTCTTATGACAGCCGGCTTTGCCCACTATCTGCTCGGCCAGCATCGTCTTGCAACTCAGGCCTTCGACCTCGCCCTTGACAAGGGCCTGCCCTTTTACCTGCTCAAAGCCGATCCCCGGCTGAAAGATGCATGGAACGACGAAGATTTCGCTGCACTCGCCATCCGGCACCAGAACCCCATACCAACCACGTAAGGAGAGAACCCTTGAAAAATACAATTCAGAACACCTGCCTGAGCTCCCTGGGCCTGCTCGCCTGCCTTGCCGTCGGGTCCGTCAATGCCCAGCCGGCTGCTGAACAAGCCCCCATCGCCGCTGACCTGGAGCATTGCCCGCCCAGGTGCGAGGTGCGCATCGACGTACCCAGCAACCAGAGACAGGAGCCCAACTCGAGGCCCGAGACGCTGGAAGTTGTCGTCGGAGAAACGGTCAATTTTGCGGCCAACGTGCGTTCAAGGGTGATTTTTACCGGCAGCACTCCGTTTATCGACGAACGCGGCAACAGGGTCTTCCAGTTCGAGGTCAACGACTCCGGACAGACCGGTTTGCGCGTGGCCGACGATGAAGAATGCAGCGTCGCCCCAGGCTGCAAGTACATCATCATCGACGCCACCAACCCGGGCCGACCGGCAAGAGATCCGTACATCATTGTGCGGCGGTGAATGCAGATTTCAAGCCTATCCGACCCCATTCCCGTGCGAATCTTTTCAGGAAGGAGGAATCAACCATGACCCTGTGCCCCATTGCCCTGACCGCCGGCTGCAAGAAATGCCCGGCGTTTT
>REEW01000163.1 GCA_007694885.1 Wenzhouxiangella sp.
GTCCTCCTGCCCTTGAATGGCCACAAATCGCATCGCGTGCGCGAGCTGGCGGAAAAATTCTACGACGAGTTGCGCGCCGCTGGCCTGGAGGTGCTCATGGACGACCGCAACCAGCGCCCCGGCGTGATGTTCGCCGACGCCGAGCTGATCGGTATCCCTCATCAACTGGTCATCGGCGACCGCGGCCTGGACAAGGGCGTGGTCGAATATCGGCGCCGCGGCGGGGAAAATCGCGAAATCGCGATCGAGGAAGCGGTGGGGTTCTTGACGGCGTCTTGAGTTGGATTGCTTGGGGAGGGGTCAGGGGCTAGGGGTCAGAGGTCAGGGAGCCTTGGCGGCGGCGTCCAGATCGAGAAAATCTCTTCGCGGAACACTCAAGTTTCCGAGATGCTCCCTGACCCCTGATCCACGACCCCTGACCCCTGATCCTTTCCGCGCATCCACACATCCCGCTGCGGAAACGGAATCTCGATGCCGGCGTCGTTGAGGGCCTTGTAGATCTTGATGTAGAGCTCGTGACTGACCCGGCCGCGCTCGACCGGGTGGTCGACCCAGCACAGCAGCTCGAAGTCCAGGCTGGAGTCGCCGAAGCCGCGCATGCGCACGCGCGGGTCGGGATCGCGGCACACGCTGTCGTGATCACGGGCGATGGTTTCGAGCAAGCCAACCACCTGGTCTACATCCGAGCCGTAGGCCACCCCGACCTTGATCCGGATGCGGAACTTGACCCAGCGTCCGCCCGACTCGTTGTAGATCTTGGAGTTGGCCATCTCCGAGTTCGGCACCGTGATCTCGACGTCGTCGCGGGTCAGCAGCCGGGTCGAGCGCAGGCCGACCTTGGTCACCTCGCCGCGCTCGCCGCCGTCGAGGACGATGTAGTCGCCGAGCTTGTACGGGGCATCGGCAATGATGAAAAAGCCGGCAAACAGGTTGGCCAGGGTGTCGCGCGCGGCAAAACCGACCGCGATGCCGACCACGCCGGCCGAGGCCAGCCAGGCGGTCGGGTTGATGTCCCAGACCATCAGCAAGGCGTAGGCGGCCGCACCGATAATGAGCAGGGTAATGACCAGCTCGAACAGCGGGATGGTGCGCTCCTCGACAATCTCGAAGCGGTCGCGGATGCGTGAGAGGATTTCCAGACCGATATGGCTGGCGCGCATGGCCGACTTGATCAGCCGGATGATCAGCAGGCTGAGCAAGACATTGATCAGGATGCGCTCCACGCCCTCGCTCAAACCGATCACCTGAATCGCCAGGACGGCAGAGATGTAGGCCACGATCAGGGCCGCGACGTTGGCGACGATGCGCAAAAGCCGTGTATCCAGACCGCTGTCGACCCCGGAAGTCAACTTTCCGCCCCACCGCAGCACCAGCAGCCGTCCGATGATGGCCAGCCCGAGACCGACCACGAGCACGATCAGGGCCAGCACCGGCGGATAGGTCGCCAGGAAGTCCCAGGGGCCGACCAGGGGCTGCGGCAACCAGTCCGGCGCGTCGGTTGGCATCGGCGCCGCGTCGTTCATGCCGAGGCCTCGTCGGTCACCGAACTGTCCTGCGGCCCCAGGTGGCAATCGCCGCGACGGTGGGCGAGCGCAATCTGGCGGACCCGCTCCCGGATCCCGGCCAGCCGGGACGGCTCGAAGTGGCGCTGACACAGTCGACAGCGGCCGCCTTCGTCCACCGGCGGCATGCCGTTCTCGGGCAGATCTTCGTGCGGCTGCCGACAGCCCGCGCACACCGGACGGCCGCTGGGCTGCATCCGGCGATCAACGCTGACCCGGTCGTCGAAAACGAAGCACTCGCCTTCCCACAAGGACCGCTTGCCGACGTAGTTCTGCATGTACGACAGAATACCGCCGTGGAGCTGGTAGACCTGCTCGAAACCACGGGCGAGCAGCCAGGCGCTGGCCTTTTCGCAGCGCACCCCGCCGGTGCAGAACATGGCCACCGGCCGGGCCGGGTCCAGATGGTCCAGCGCCCAGGGGCCGAATTCGTTGAAACTGTCGATTCCCGGGTTGACCGCCCCCCGGAAGCTGCCGATCGCAACCTCGTAGGCGTTGCGGGTGTCGACCAGCTGCACGTCCTGCTCGGTCAGCAAGCGATGCCAGGCCTCCGGGGCCAGTCCCTGGCCGCTGCGCTCGACCCCGGGATCGAGCGCCGGGTCGAAGGTGATGATTTCGGGGCGAATACGCACCTTCAGGCGCAGAAACGGAACGGATTCAACCGCCTGGCAATTGATCACCGGATCATCGACCCCGTAGTCGACGGCCAGCCGCTCCAGCCATTCAGCCGTGGCGGCAGAATCACCGCCGAGGGAAAAATTGATGCCTTCAGGGGCCAGCAGCACCGTGCCCTTCAAGCCCAGCCGGCGAGCCAGGCCCAGCAGGCGCTCGCGCAACAGCGGCAGCTGGTCCAGGGAAACGAACTGGTATGCGCTGATCAACTTTTTCATGCCGGTATTTTACGCTGCGACCGGGCGCTGGCGCCGCCGGCGGCCGGTTTGCACGGCTTTTCGTCTGCGTGGCCCCGCTGCGATATCACCAAGGGCGCCATCCGCGCCGAATCCGAAGGCCGGATAGCCTCCTTGCCCAAGGCCATCATGTTGCAAGCCGAACAGGAAAGCGCTACCCGCCACTCTCGATACCCCTGTCGCCAATCTCCTGAAACTGCGTTCTTTATTGAGAGATGGCCCGAAACGCTCGGGCTCATGGCCAATTTCTGAGGAGATGCAACGATGGAGAATTGCAGGAATCATGGCACGCGCCTGGCATCGTATCGGGTCTGTCAATGGCTCACAGTGGGCATGATCGCGCTGTTTATTTCACTTCATGCTCAAAGCGCTGATATACCCAGCCCGGAGCCGGAGACCGTGGTAGACGAAGCGCGAGGCCTTCAGCAGGGTGCGTACTGGGTCGGACCGGCATCCGACACAAACTGCAGCTTCGACAACATCCAGGACGCGATTCTTGCCGCTGGTGGTGATCGAGACCCGTTTACCCGGATCA
>REEW01000052.1 GCA_007694885.1 Wenzhouxiangella sp.
ACGGTCCGGTGGGAGACGACGGCTATCCACGCCCGATCTGGAACCACGAGACCGGAGTCATCGACCGGGAGACGGCGGAATACTGGCGTGAACACTTCGATCTGCACCATCATCTCCGGGAACACTGGTCGCGCATCGGCCCCGACCTGACCGGGAAGATTCACATCGCGACCGGGGACATGGACTCGTACTATCTGGAGCTGGCCGTCTATCGCCTGGAAGAGTTCCTGGACGCGGCCGCCGATCCCCCGGCTTCAGCACGAGTGGAGTACGGGCGGCGGCAGCCCCACTGCTGGCTCGGCGAGTCTCCCGATCGCCCCGGCGAGGAAATCAACTACCGGGAGTTCGTCGAGGAAGTCGCCACCTACCTGGCCGGCCGCGCACCGGCGGGGGCACCGATGGAGTGGCGCGGACGGTGGTAGAGAATCACGCCGATCGATGAACGGCCGGTGACCGCGTTCCGGCCGGAGCATATCGGGCCGTTCGCTTTCGGGGCCGAGCCAGCGATTTTGATCAGCTCGACGGGTTGGCGGTGTCGCTGGGCGGAAAGCGCTGGTACCAGAGGGCGTAGACCCAGCAGGCCGCGCAGAACCTGAAGGCCCATTCCAGGAAGGAGAACACGATCAGGGCGATGGTCGGCACCACCCACAGCGCGCTGCCGGCAAGGAACAGCGCCAGCGCCACGCCGCTGGCGAGCAGCAGAATTTTGTTGGCGAACATCTTCGCGCCGGCGTTCTCCATCGCGCCTTCCCAGCCCTGGTGCGAGAAGACTTTTTTCCAGACCAGATGAGATGGACAGCGATGATGGCCGAACAGGCCTCGTACCAGGCCCTGTACCACCAGCAAGGCCATCAGCCACGGGGTCAGCAGCAGCGCCAGGCAGCAGATCAGGGAAGTGACGAAGGCTTCAAAGCGGATCACGTTGGCTGGAACAGCAGGAACATCAAATCGCAGCATGGGGATTGACCTGTCGCATTAGGGAAATGTAAAAAAGATATCCCTAATGTAACATACTGCCCCCATCCACGCCCGCATCCGGAGTCACCAGACATACTTCACCGTGAGTTTGGTGATGCCCTCATCCAGGTCTCGGTCATCGATTCGTGATCGAGTCACTTCCAGCTGCCAGTGGCGCGCCAGAATGCCGAGCCCCAGGGCCGGTTCGAGGCTATTGAAGCGCCCGTTCTCCGCTTCGTGGTCGAGACGGAAGGCGGCGCGTTGCAGGCCGATTTTGGCGCGGAACCTGATTCCGGGACTGGGCGAAGTCAAGGTCAGGAATCCGCCCAGCATGCTGCCGCTGTAATCCGCCGATCCGCTCGTCCGGTCGATGGTCCCGTCGATCACGCTCCGGCTGTAGGTGGCCTCGGCACCCCAAAAGGGTCCGAGCGGCACGTGGACGCCAAGCGACAGAGCAGCTGCCGGATCGTCGCCCATCGCCATCACGCCGGCACCCAGTCCGATGTCGACCAGCGGCAGGGCGCGGGCGGGTGCGGCAAGACCCGCGCTGAACACGATCATCAAGATGGCAGGCAAGAGTCTGGTCATGGGCTCAGGTCTCGGTGGCGGTGGAATGGTACCCCGGCTGGCAACGATACTTTGCCCGTGGCCCGATTTGTTTCCGTGACCGCAGCCGCTCTCGATGATCGTGGCGCGGCCTGCGCGAACAGATTCACCGCGCCGGGTCAGTTGAAGGCGCCCTGGCCGGACAGCAGCTCGCCAAGGTATTCCGCCACGCGTTGCATGCCCAGCCTCGAGCCCCCGCTATCGAACTCTGCCTGTCGGTTGTAGTTGGTGTTGGTGTTGAGATCGTAGACCCAGCGATGGCCGTTGACATCTTCGGCAAATTCCGCCGCCGCGATTTCGATTTGGTTGGCGCGCAGAAAGGCCTCCATCGAGCCGACCAGTTCGGGATCATTGAAATCCTCGTCGATCCGGAAGCGGGATGGGCGATCCGTGCCGGCATCGTTTCCGGCATCGGAGCCCGGGCAAAAGGCATCCTCATCCGCGCATTCATCGGCCGGGCAGAGCTCGAAACCGTCGGAAGCGTCGACCCTGACGGCATAGTAGAACTTGCCCCCGATGAACTCCATGCGGGTGATGGTGCCGTCGGCCGGCCGGACGTACTGCTGAACCAGGGCGATGCCGTCGAGAGAGACCGGCTCGTCGGGCAGGCGACGTTCCAGGTCGGCGAGGCTGTCGAATAGCTCCACCCCGAGCCCCTTGCCGCCGCGATTGGGCTTGAGAATGAACGGCGTCTCGCCGAGTGCCCGGGCCGCCGCGATGATGGCTTCGCGGCCGCAGGCGGCCAAAGTTCCTGGCACCCGGATGCCGGCTTCCTTGAGCCCCAGGTACTGCTCGAACTTGCGGACTTCCAGATGCAGCGCGCGCGAACCATTGATCACCTTTCGGTCATGGGATTCCAGCCAGGACAAGAGCGCCTCCGAAAGTTCCACCGAGTAACGATGCGCCCTGGTGTGAGACGATGCGCTCATCCGGTTGTAGAACAGCCCCTCGGGCGGTACGCCGTCCAGGCTGACATGGCCTTCATCGACGAACCACTCGACAAACGGAATCCGAAGCCCGGACAATGCCGCGCGCAATGGTGCCACCCACTCGTCGTTTTCATGGATGACGTAAATCGCCGGCCGATCCGCGACCGGAAGGGACAGCCCGTTGATCTGTTTCAATGCCACGTTCTGCGATTGCATCGCGCTGTTCTCCAGCGTTAGCGATAGTGAATGATCAACGGATTTGGCGACGAAAAGATCGGCCAACCTCTTCCCCAGACGTTCTCATGGTAACCGCCAGCGTACACGCTAACTCCCCGCTGGTGAAGCAAGACTCGTTTGAAGGCGCACAGCGTGCTGCGCTGGAATCCTTCAGGTTCCCCGGGGCTTTCTGGTCCGGACCGGGAAAGGCAAGTGCGCAAAATATCTGTCCAGCCGGCGCCGGCTCAAGCCAGCAGCCACACGCCCATGGCCAGGGCCAGCATGATGGTGAAGGC
>REEW01000046.1 GCA_007694885.1 Wenzhouxiangella sp.
TTCATCGCCAGCTGCAACGCCGGCGCCGAGCGCGCCCGCGGCGACTTCCTGGTCTTTCTGAACAACGACACCACGGTCACCGCCGGCTGGCTGGAAGCCTTGCTGGAGACCTTCGAGCACTTTGCCGATGTCGGCATCGCCGGAGCGCGGCTGGTCTATCCCGACGGCCGCCTGCAGGAGGCCGGCGGGATCATTTTCGACGATGCCAGCGGCTGGAACTACGGCCGTGGCGAATCCCCCGATCTGCCCCAGTACAACTTCGCCAGCGAGGCCGACTACGTCTCCGGCGCCTGCCTGGCGATCCGCCGGCAGTTGTTCGCCGAGCTCGGCGGCTTTGATCGCCACTACGCCCCGGCCTACTACGAGGACACCGACCTGTGCTTCCGCGTCCGGCAGCACGGCCTGAAGGTGTTCTGCCAGCCGGCCTGCACCATCATCCATCACGAGGGAATCAGTTCGGGCACCGACGAGGCCAGCGGGACCAAGCGCTACCAGGCCGTCAACCGGGCCAAGTTCAGCGAGCGCTGGCAGGACGAATTGCGCCGCCAACCGCCGCACCGGATCGACAGCGATCGGCCCGATCCGGTCCGTCGCGCGCGATTCCACCGCGCTCGCGGGCGGGCGCTGTTCATCGATGCGACCACCCCCATGCCGGACCACGACTCCGGATCGGTGCGTTTCACCGCCATGCTGGAGTTGATGGTGGAGCAAGGCTGGCAGGTCACCTTCATGCCGCAGAACCTGGCCTGGGACGGGCGCTATTCCGACGCCCTGCAGCGCCGCGGCATCGAAGTGCTGGCCGCGCCGCAGGTGAACTCGCCGGAGGCCTGGCTGAAACGCTACGGCAGCGATCTGGACCTGGTCCTGGTCAGCCGCCACTACGTGCTCGAGCCGCTGCTCAAGCCGATCCGCCGCCACTGCCCCGGAGCCCGCCTGGTGTTCGACACCGTCGACCTGCATTTCCTGCGCGAACAGCGCCAGGCCGAGCTCAGCGGCAGCGAATCGATGGCCGCAGCCGCGGCCAGCACGCGCCGCACCGAGCTCAAGCTGATGGACGAGGCCGACACCACCCTGGTGGTCAGCCCGGTCGAGCGCGAACTGCTGGCCGAACTGGTGCCGGAAGCCGACGTGCGGGTGCTGTCGAACATCCACACCGTGCACGGGCGCCAGCAGGGCTGGGAGGCGCGTCGCGACCTGATGTTCGTCGGTGGTTTCCAGCATCCGCCCAACGTCGATGCGGCCGAGTGGCTGATCGACGAGATCTTTCCGTTGATCCGGGCCGAATTGCCCGAGGTCCGCCTGCACCTGATCGGCAGCCGCATGCCCGATGCCCTGCGCACCAGGGTCGGCGAGGGCGTCATCGTGCACGGGTTCGTCGAAGACCTGGAGCCCTACCTGAACGGATGCCGCCTGTCGCTGGCGCCCCTGCGCTACGGTGCCGGGGTCAAGGGCAAGGTCAACCAGGCCATGGCCTGGGGCCTGCCGGTGGTGGCCACGGCGTGCGCTGCTGAAGGCATGTTCCTGGTCCACGGCGAGGACGTGCTGATGGCCGCAGACGCGCCTGCGTTCGCCGCCCAAACCGTCCGCGCCTATCGCGATCCGGACTTGTGGCGCAAACTCTCCGACGGTGGCCTGGCCAACGTCCAGACCTATTTTTCGCGTGCGGCCGCCGGGCGCGTGATCACCGGGCTGCTGACCCGGGAGTAGCGTTTACCGGCTGCGGATGCGGCGCGCCGCGGTCACCCCGGGGATGGACTGCATGCGGTTGAGCAGCCCGGCCAGCTGATCGAAGTCCTCGACCTGGACGGTCAGTTCGATCCGCACGTGCTCGTTGTCGTCCTGGCGATTGGCGTTCATTGCCGTCACATTGACGTTCTCGCCGGCCAGCAGGCCGCTGACGTCGCGGATCAGTTCGCGTCGATCCCAGGCCTCGATCACGATGCGGGCCGGGTAGTGGCCGGCCGAGCGCCGAGCCCAATGGACGCTGAGGACGCGCTCGGGCGACTCGCGCTGCAGGTGAATGAACTCACGGCAGTCCTGGCGGTGGATGCTGACGCCGCGGCCCTGGGTGATGTAGCCGGCAATCTCGTCGCCGGGCACCGGCTGGCAGCACTGGGCGATCTGGTAGAGCAGGTTGCCCACGCCCTCGATCTGGATGTCCGAGCCGCGATCGCCGCGGCCCACGGGCGGCTTGCTGACCGGAATGACGGCCTCGTCAAGGCGCCGCTCGGGGTGCTTGCGCTCGACCGCGTGGGCCACCTGCGATGCGCCCAGCTCGCCGCAGCCCACGGCCACGTACAGATCCTCGACGCGGCGAAAATTGAAATGCTCCAGGACCTCGGAGACCTCGTCGAGCTCGAGGTCCATGCGCCGGAACTCCGCGTCCAGCGCGCTGCGGCCGGCGGCCAGGTTCTCGTCGAACTGGGCCATCTTGAACCAGTGCCGGACCTTGGCGCGGGCCCGGGCGGTGCGGATGTAACCCAGGCGCGGGCTGAGCCAGTCGCGCGACGGCCGCGGCTCCTTGGCGGTCAGGATCTCGACCCGGTCGCCGTTTTTCAGCTCGGTGGTCAAGGGCACGATGCGTCCGTTGACCCTCGCACCGCGACAGCGATGCCCGACCTCGGTGTGGACCAGGTAGGCAAAATCCAGCGGCGTGGCGCCGGCCGACAGGTCCTTGACCTCGCCCCGGGGGGTGAGCACGTAGACCCGGTCCTCGGTGGTCAGGTTCTGAAAATCCTCCAGCAGGCTGGCGTCGTCGCCGCCGGCCTCGGAGCCTTCGAGCAGCTGGCGCATCACGCCGACCCGCTTCTCCAGCCCGGCATCGCGCGGACCACCCTCCTTGTAGCGCCAGTGGGCAGCCACGCCGAGCTCGGCGTGCCGGTGCATATCGTGGGTGCGGATCTGGACCTCGACCGCCCGGCCCCGGGTGCCGGTGACCGCGGTGTGCAGCGACTGGTACAGGTTGGCCTTGGGGTTGGTGATGTAGTCGTCGAACTCGCC
>REEW01000108.1 GCA_007694885.1 Wenzhouxiangella sp.
GCGGTCGCACCGCCGGCGCGCGCAAGGCCGTCGTCGTTTTCATGGCCCTGGGCTGTATCTACATGGTCAACTACGTCGGCCATCTGCCGTACTGGGTGTTTCCGACCGTGGTCGCCAATTTTCTTTTGGTCGGGTGGCGCTTCGGTCTGGCCGTCAACACGCTGCTGATTGCCGTGGTGATGCTCGGCGTGCCGCTCCAGGATGGACTGGTCGATAGTCTGTCCTTCATGACGGCCGTTACGATGGTCGCCCTGTTTTCGATGTTTTTTGTCATCTACACCAACTTCCACCGCCGGCGCCTGAACGCCCTGGTCGAGCGTGACCCGTTGACCGACGCACTCAACCGGCGCGCGCTGTCGGCTGACCTGGAAGAAGCCCTGGCCGGCGCCGGCAAGGTCGGCCAGGATCACGCGCTTGTGGTGATGGATCTGGACGATTTCAAGCAAATCAATGACCTCTACGGCCACGAAGTCGGCGACCAGGTTCTGGTGAGTCTTTCCCAGCGGGTCATGCAGTTTATCCGCCGCGGTGATCGTTTCTACAGACTCGGCGGCGAGGAGTTCGTCGTGCTGTTGTCCCACACCGACCGCGAAGGGGCCGAGGTTGCGCTCGACAAGATCCGGGTCGAACTGCGCGAGGCGCTGGAAATGGAAGACGGCCCGGTCACGGTGTCGATCGGAGTGGCCGTGGGTCAGCCCGGCGAGACCTGGTCGCAGTGGCTCTCGCGCGCCGACCTGGCCATGTACGAGGCCAAGCGCCTCGGCAAGGACCGGGTCGTGTTTGCCGATTGAGGGCGACGGTCACTCCAGTAGACTGCTACCTTGCTTTCTTGTGGAGTCGCACACATGCCGGATAACAAAGCCACCATGCTGGAACTGCTCAGCGCCATCCGCGGTTCCTATGCCGGCGAATTGCTCGGCCTGGCCGAACGGATGCAGTCGCTGTCGGATCATCGTGGGCTCTGAAGGAGATTTTGGCCTCCGGGCCGGCGAAATCGAGCGCATCCGTTCGGTATTGGCGGCCCATCCTGCCGTTGAGCAGGCGCTGGTGTACGGCTCGCGAGCCAAGGGTACCCATCGCCCCGGCTCGGATCTGGATCTGGTGCTCGTCGGGCCGGTCAGCCACGAAGAACTCAATCAGATCGAAAGCGAACTCGATGACCTGCTGCTGCCGTATCCGCTGGATCTTTCCGCGCACGCGCGGATCGAAAAGCCGGCTCTGCTGGACCACATCCAGCGCGTGGGCCGGGTGTTGTATTCGGCCGGCGGCGGGTGATCAGCTGTCTTTGATTCGTTTCCTGAGCGCCCGATAGACGCTGTCGCGTTCGCGCCTGCCGACCGCGATGACCAGAATCACCAGTTCACCCCGGTCCAGCCGGAAGGCAAGGCGGTAGCCGGCCTGGCGAAGTTTTATCTTGTAGACATCCGGTCCGGCACCTGACAGTCGGTTGGCCGGGGTCGGCGATTCCGACCGGTCGAGCAATTTGGCCAGTTTGGACTTGAAGCGGGTCCGGATATCCGGTGGCAGTTTGTCCCACTCCTTGCGCGCTGCCCGGTGGAACAGCAGTCGGTATCGAGCAGTCACAGCTCGCCGAGATCGGTCTCCACGAAGTCGCCCTCAGCCAGCCGTTGCTGCGCCGTTTCTGCCAGTTCGAGGTCATCGAGCAGGTCTGCAATGCGCTCGAACGTCTCTGCCGACAGCGCATAAAACGCCGGTCGATTATTGACCAGCACCGCGAGTGGCCTGCCGCCGGCCTGCTCGATCAGGCGGGTTGGACTGCGCTTGAATTCGGTGACGCTGGCGGAAAGATCGGCTTTCAGAGATTCCATGGGACTGTGATTGGTGCTGAATTAGGCATCAAATATAGCATGAAACGCCACCAGCGCATCCCCCCGAAGGCAAACCGCCTTGGTTGATCCGGGAGTTGTTCCCGCTCACCAGGATCTCCCCGGTGCCGGCGCCGAAACCTCCCACGATGTCGAAGCTGCCGTCGACGAGGCCGCCATTGAGAACCTCAAGCCGTCCCCCGCTCTGGCTTGTGCCCACGGCCCATCTCAGAACCGCCACCGCTTCAAACTACTGCCACCCCCCTCCGCGCGCGGCCGATCCGCGCAGGCGATCAGTTCCTCGTCGCCGCGCCAGGCAAAGGCGTAGGTCTGGCCGCCCAGGAGTTCCGGCTGCCCGGACTTGTCAACGACGAAGCTGCGGGTCGGCCGGGCGAAGCGCCAGCTGGTTTCCTCGTGCACCGTGTAGGCCAACCGGGTTCGGGACTCCGACCAGGCGTACATCCCAACGGAAACGTAATCCGACTGCGCGCTGCGGGCCTCATGGCGAACCAGTACGCTCCCGTCGGCCGCTCGCAATTCGACCGCACAGCAGCCGTCGCGAACGACTTCCAGCCCGCCACGGACGTCGGCGGGAATGACCGCGTCGCGGTGCGACTGCCACTCGACCTCGCTTGGCTGGCGGCAGGACTCGGGCGGGGCGGAAGCGCGAACCAGCTCCGCGTCGGGCCCGATGCCGGCCCGATACCAGGGACGCTCGGCATCCCGTTGCAGGCTGCTGGCGCGCACGAAGATGCCTTTTCCGGCATCATCCCAGCACGCGCTGGACGGTGAAAACGACGGACCCTCGGCGCGCTCGGCCGGCCCGGCGGGCAGCACCAGCCGCCGGCCATCCAATTCCAGCAGCGCCGGTGAAGTGATCGGCGTGCGCCGGCCGGTGTCGCGATCGGCATGGGAATGCCGGGTCCAGAACAGCATCCAGTCGCGGTCGGCCGAAAAGCTGACCACGGGCAGGGCGCTGCAGTACACCGAGTCGAGATCGACCAGCCATTCGCCGACCCTGTCCGGCGGCTCGACCGATGATGTGCAGGCGGCAAACAACAGCGCCGCGGGCGCGAGCAGGAGGCGACGACAGGGCCGGCAGTTGGGAAGGATCATCCGATTCGAGGATCGGGTTGCCACCATCCGACTACGGGTACAACCAGAACGCCACCAG
>REEW01000166.1 GCA_007694885.1 Wenzhouxiangella sp.
TCGGGTCGTTCGCATGATCGTGTCTCCTATCAGAGCCCAAAAACCCCCTACCAAGCGTAGGGTGATCTGCGAACGACCCACTTATCAAGCCCCGCCGTTCGCAGGCCTCATAGGATCTACGGGTGCCATCTCCTGGTTTCTGGGCTTTGGGCCGTGACCTCTGTCACTGCGCGCTGACAGGGCTCGGCGCTAAACTAATGGGCAAATCATCAGTCCAAGCGGACTGCGGGAATCGATCGGGGCACATGCAGGAATCAACCACAACGGCTGCGGCCATCACGCTCAGCAACGTCACCGTCCGCCTGGGCGGGAGACTGGTGCTGGACAACCTGTCGCTGGACATCCCCAGCGGCAAGGTCACCGCCGTGATGGGCCCCAGCGGCGCCGGCAAGACCACCATCCTGCGCCTGATCACCCGCCAGATCCGGCCCGAATCGGGCGAAGTGTGCGTGGGCGGTACCAAGGTCAACCAACTCAAGGGACGCGAACTGGGCCGGTTTCGGCGCAACCTGGGCGTGCTCCTGCAAAACGGCGCCCTGTTCACCGACCTGACCTGCTTTGACAACGTCGCCCTGCCGCTGCGCGAACACACCGACCTGCCCGAAACACTGATCCGCAGGCTGGTGCTGATCAAACTGCAGACCGTGGGCCTGCGCGGCGCGGCCGACATGTATCCGCGCGAGCTGTCCGGCGGCATGAACCGGCGCATCGCCATGGCCAGGGCCATGGCCCTGGACCCGGACATCATGCTCTACGACGAACCCTTCGCCGGCCTGGATCCGATCTCGCTGGGCGTGTCCCTGCGCCTGATCCGGGAGATCAACGACGCCCAGGGCACCACCAGCGTGGTCATCACCCACGATGTCGACGAAGTCGCGCGCCTGGCCGACCATTGCCACATCATCGCCGACCAGCAACTCATCTCGTCCGGCCCGCCGGCCGAGCTGGCCGAAAGCGAACACAAGCTGATCCGCCAGTTCATGCGCGGCCAACCGGACGGCCCGGTGCCGTTCCACTACCCGGCCCCGGACCTGGCCGAACAAATGCTGGCCGGAGATCAACGGTGAGCACGGCAAAGCAGAACACCCAGCCCCGTTTCCAGGCCGTGCGCGACTTCGGCCGCGCCCTGCTGTTTCTGGGCAAGGTCATTTCGCGCATGCGTTTTACCCGGCTGCAGTTCGGCGAAACCCTGCGCCAGATCTACTTTGCCGGCGTGCGCTCGCTGGTCATCATCGTCACCTGCGGGTTTTTTGTCGGCCTGGTCCTGACCCTGCAGTCCTACGACGCCCTGGCCCGCTTCGGCGCCGCCGACGCGACCAGCACGCTGCTGGCCCTGTCGCTGTTTCGCGAACTCGGCCCGGTCCTGACCGCCATCCTGTTCGCCGGGCGCGCCGGGACATCGATCACCGCCGAAATCGGCCTGATGCGGGCCACCGAACAGCTCGATGCCCTGGACCTGATGGCCATCGACCCGCTCGAGCGCATCGTCCAGCCGCGCCTGATCGCCGGCATGATCGCGGTGCCGGCGCTGGTCCTGATCTTCAACGCAACCGCCCTGCTCGGCGGCCTGGTCTACGCGGTGTTCCTGATGGGCACCGACACGATGGTGTTCTGGGGCAACATCCAGAACACCGTGGAACTGGGCCGCGATTTCGGCCACGGCATGCTCAAATCGGTCGGCTTCGGGATCGTCGCCAGCTGGCTGGCGGTCTACTATGGCTGGACCGCCAAACCCACCGGCGAAGGCGTGGCCCTGGCCACCACCCAGACCGTGATCGCCACCGCCATCGTGGTCCTGTTTCTCGATTTCGTCCTGTCCGCCCTGATGTTGTAATCCAACGAAGAACCGAATCATGAAATCATCTCACCAGATCGAACTGACCGCGGGCATCTTTCTGCTGCTGGCCATCGCGGCCCTGATTTTCCTGGCCGTCCAGGCCACGGACCGGGGCGTGGTCACCGGCGGAAGCTACGAGGTCACCGCCGAGTTCAGCAACGTCGGCACCCTGCGGCCACGCGCCAAGGTCAACATCGGCGGCGTGACCATCGGCACGGTCGACCGGATCGAGCTCGATCCGGTGACCTTCGAGGCCCGGGTCACGATGCGCATTGCCGACCGCTACGACGAGTTGCCCGACGACACCTCGGCCTCCATCGTCACCGCCGGCATCCTGGGCGACCAGTACGTCAGCCTCGAACCCGGCGGGTCGCCGGACATGCTGAGCGACGGCGACCGGATCCTGTTCACCAATTCCGCGCTGGTCCTGGAACAACTGATCAGCCGCTACCTGTTCAACACCGAAGGAGGTGACAACTGATGGTCAAATACATCGCGCTTGCCCTGGGGCTCTTTTTTGCCGTACCGGCCCAGGCCGACAGCAGCGACCCGGTCGAGATCATCCGCAGCACGATCGGCGACCTGCTGACCGTGATCGAAGAAAACCGCGCCGAATTCGAGGCCGACACCAGCCTGCTGGAAGACGAGCTGCGCGAGCGCCTGCTGCCACGCCTGGACACCGTCCACTCGGCCCGCCTGGTGCTGGGCCGGCACGGCCGCGGCCTGGAGCGCGAGCAGGTCGAGGAATTCGCCGAGGCCCTGGCCGAACTGCTCATGACCCGCTACGCCGACGGCCTGCTGGAATTCCGCAGCCGCGACCAGATCGAGATCCTGCCGCTGGCCGGCGACAACACCGAGCGCGCCACCCGGGTTCGGACCCGGGTCCGACTGGATTCCGGCGATCGCGCTCCGGTCGACTACGTGCTGCGCAAATCCGGTGACGAATGGCGCGTGTTCGACGTCATCATCGAAGGCATTTCCTACGTCACCACCTTCCGCAGCCAGATCGGCGAGGAAATCCGGCGGGATGGATTCGAGACCATGCTGGAACGCCTCAAGGCCGGCGAAATCGACGTCGAGGTCGACGTTGAAACCTGACCACAACGGCCAGGTCAGACTGAGCGGCCGCCTGACCAGCCGCGAAGTCCCGCAGCTGTATCGC
>REEW01000119.1 GCA_007694885.1 Wenzhouxiangella sp.
TGGGCGCCTGGATCACCGGCGCGGTGGTCGCCCCGTTCGTCGATTTCCTGCGCCGTTTTCGCTGGCTGGCCCTGCCGATCCTGGCCCTGGTGGGCCTGTACAAGGCCAGCGACCTGTCGATGGCCGCCATGGCCAACCCGCTGTACCTGGACGTGGGCTACACGCTCTCCCAGATCGGCGCCATCAGCGGCCTGTTCGGAGTGGCCATGACCATCACCGGCGGCCTGGTCGGCGGGCTGATGGTGGCACGCTTCGGTCTCATGCCGATGCTGCTGGTCGGGGCCGTCGGCATTGCCGCCACCAACCTGCTGTTCGCCTGGCTGGCGACCATGCAGCCGGTGCTGTGGGCGCTGACGATGACGATCACCGGCGACAACTTCTTCGTCGGCTTCTCGGCCACGGTCTTCATCGCCTGGATGTCGGGCCTGGTCAGCCGCCGCTACACCGCCACCCAATACGCCCTGTTCAGCTCGCTGATGACCCTGCCGGGCAAGTTCCTCGGCGGGCCCTCGGGCTGGATCGTCGACCAGGCCGGCTACGTGTTCTTCTTTTTCTACGCCTCGGCGCTGGGGATTCCGGCCATGCTGCTGGTGATCTGGCTGATGAGTCGCCGGCAGCAATTGGCCAGCGCCGCCCGAAAGGCCTGAAGCGCCCAAGCGGTTGTTTCCTGTTTACAGCTTGGGCTCTACCGCAGCGGGATGACCCGATCCGGCGGCGCGCGTCAGTCTTGCTCGAAGCGATCCCGGAAAACCGGGTTGGTTTCGCCGGTATGGAGGATGACCGGAATTTCGATCATGGCCACCCTCGGATCGTCGATGGTCAGGCATAACGTGGCCTGGTAGATGCTGTCGTCGGACAAACCGGTTGAATCGAAGCCGATGGTGATGTTCTGCGAACCCGAGGTCGAAAGATTGCCCGAGCCTGGGCTGATCGAGCTGATCCAGCCAACGCTGGACGGCGTATCGCATCCCGGCGGCAGCGGCGTTTTGTGCAGGGTAACGGCCACGTTGCTCCAGTTCATTACCGCCTCGGTTTCATTGTGGCCGCCGGACAACCAGATCCGCCAGAGACCTTCGTCTTCGGCCGGCTCGCTGGCCATGGAGTCGACGAAGGCGGTCGCGTAGTGGCCGTCGGCCGAAGCGCCGTCGAACGACCAGGGTCGGCTTGTACCGTACCAATACTGCTCCCCATCCGGCCGCGCAACGACCATATACAGGTCGGACGCCAGCACCCCGGCATCGAGGTCCACCGTGCCTTCGAAGCTGATGCCGACAACATCGCCCCGGGTCTGGAAACCGCCGACCCTGAGGTACGACTGCCAGCGCAAGTCGCCGGAATCCGAGCGACCAGGAATCGTCATCTCCGGGAACAGGAAGGTCTCGTCCAGGTGCGGTGAATGAACGTCACGAAGGTCGGACGAGCCGGCGACGGTGTCCTGAATCAGGTAACTGAACGAACCGCTGCCCTGGTTGAACAGTGTGAACTGGACCGTCCCGCTTTGCCCTGGTTCGGTTTCGATCTGGATCTGACCCGGGCTGACCGCCGGCTCGGGCATGGGCTCATCGTCGGGCTGTTCGAAGTCTCGAACGATCGGGCTGATCAGGCGAGCCACTTCCGCATTGTTGCGCTGATCCGGTATGCCGGTGGCCATGCCGCTGAAATCGACATCGGGATTGGAAAAGTGGGGCTGACGCGGACAGCCGTCCGTGCAGGGGTTGGCATACGACATCACGGTGCGAAACTCGCCGCTGACGTAGTGACCAAAGGCGTAGGGATAGGATGCACCGGACGGATTCGCACCGTTTTCCGGGTTGTGTTCCATACCCAGGTTGTGTCCGTACTCATGGGCCAGGGTCAGGTTGCCCACTGCGCAACCGACCGAGGTGGCCTGGTAGCCGAAGTTGTAAAAGCCCGGTCCCGGATTCCGCTGTACGTAGGCGCATCCGCAGTAGCCGCCCATGGTGATCAGCGCCACCAGGTCGGCCTGGTGCTGGCTGCGCAGGTTCTGCAGGGTCGTGCTGTTGCGCGCGGCGACCAGGTCGCCTGAGGCGCCCGTGCAGTTGTCGCTTTCCTGCGCATTCACCTCGGCAAAGTGAACTGTGCGGAAGGCTACGTCAACCTCGCTGTTGATGAAGCTGAGGTTGGTCAGGTCTACCCCCAACTGCAGAAAGGCCTGGGCCTGATCATGACCGCCCAGGTGAACCGTCGAGGCTGGCGTGTAAGCGATCAGCGTATCGATACGCACGGTGTCTGAACCGAAATCGAGCGGCGCTTCACGAGACGAAGTATCGGGCGCGCTTGCGACGGGACGGGTTTCCGAACGCCGAAAGTCCCGGTCGGGCACCTCGGCTCCGGAACATTCGGGGAAACGTGCATCGTCCAGCGCAATCAGTACCGTCCCGTACTCGGCAGAGGGTCTGATTTCCCAGGATTGGCCGGGCCCGAAGATTTTTCCGGCCAACCAGCCCCGACGCATGGTCAGGACCACCCGGGTGCCATCGGCGGCCACCCGGCCGACCCAGGTCTGGTCGTCCGGTGACCTGAATAACAGACGTTCGCGCTCGGCCCATTGGACCGTGCGCCCCGGAAGTGCAATCGGCAAGGCGTCCACATCATCGGCCAGCAGGTCGGAGTCGAAGCTGATGTGCCAGGCATCAGTCGCTGCGATGGACAGCCCGACACCCCGGTCAAGTACCGGCCCCTCCACCTGCCAGGCGGCATAAGCGGAAGGGATAGCAATAGAGATCAATAGTGCTGTCATCAAAAGCTTGCGCATTGTTGGCTCTCATTGACGGGAGGCTCCCAATACCAATGATTACGCAACAAGTCGCAAAACGGCGACAGCATCGCTCGGCCGAAGAGACCTCCCGACACTACTCCTCGATCAGGTCCTGCAACTGCCGCAGCTGCTCTGGTCTGAGCGTGTCGCGAACCGTCGTGTGCCAGCCTTCCTCGGCCTCGTCGAGTCGCTCGCGAATCTCGCCGACGCTGGTCTGGAGCTCGGCCAGACGATCCTGATCGCTCTGCGGGTCAAGTTCGCCGGCCCGGTCGCGTTGCTCGCGTAGTTGCCCGCGGCCTTCCAGGCGGGCCTCGTGCAGGGCCTCGCGGGCTTCCAGCAGGGTCGATCGCTGGTCCGGATCCAGGCCCAGTTGTTCGGCCAGGGTGTCGTCGTCCCACCAGCGGATTTCCTCGCCGCGGCGTTCGCGCAAGCGCTCGCGTTCGGTCCGGGCGCGGATGAGCGGATCGGTATCCGCAGCGGGTGCTGTCTGTTCGCGCAGTTCGCGCTCCGCCGGCGGTACGTCGGCCGGCTCGGCGCGTTCCGGCGCCTGGCGATCGTCAATCATTTCCTCCGCCTCGGGCGGCGGCGGAGCGGTTTCCGTGTCCTGGCCGCCGCAGGCGATCAGGCCGAGGCTCAGTGCGGGAATCAGCAGGAAGCTCAGGCGATGAGGCATGGTTCTCCACTCAAATGGGTTCGATGGTTCAGACCGAATCGGGCGGCGGCCGTTCCGTTCATGCCCGAGGCGGCTCAAACACGGTGCCGGCCAGCACCGGCGTGCGCGCGCCGGTGATCGGCGAGGTGTGGACGGCCCGTCCGGCGATGCGTTCGCGCGCCAGCCAGGCCATCAGCAGCGCTTCGGCCTGATCCGGATCCAGTCCGAACTCGCTGGAAGCGACCACCGGCAGCCCATCCAGCCGTTCGGCCATGCGCCGAAGCAGGGTTGCGTTGTGGATACCGCCACCGCAAACGATCAGGCGATCGGGGGCATGGTCTGCCGGCAGGCGTCGGATCGCATCGGCCACGCTGGCGGCCGACAGCTCCAGCAAGCTGGCCTGCACATCGGCCGGTCGCCGAGCCGACCAGTCCGGCAGGCGCTGATCCAGCCAGCCTGGGCTGAAATACTCGATCCCCGTGCTTTTCGGCGGCGGGCGGGAAAAATACTCGTCCCGGCGCAATTCCTCCAGCCAGTCCGGATCGGCCCGGCCGGACGCCGCCCAGGCGCCGCCGCGGTCGAAGCGGTCCGGGTGGTGGCGCCGGTACCACAGGTCCAGAAAGCAGTTGGCCGGGCCGGTGTCGAAGCCGGTCACGCCGCCACCGGCAGGCAGGATGGTGACATTGGCAATGCCCCCGAGATTGACCACGACGCGGTTTTCATCGGGGCTGGCGAGCAGGGCCTGGTGGAGCAGCGGCGCCAGCGGGGCGCCCTGGCCGCCGGCAGCGAGGTCGGCGCGGCGGAAGTCGGCGACCGTCCGGATTCCGGTTCCGGCGGCAATGCGATGCGGGTCGCCGATTTGCAGCGTGAACGGTGGCTGTTCGTCGGGCCGGTGAAGAACGGTCTGGCCGTGGCTGCCGATGGCGCGAACCTGTCTGGCTTGCAGTCCGCAGTCGTCGAGCAGGCCGACGACGGCATCGGCAAAGGCGTCACCGAGCCGGGCATCAAGGCGGGCCAGGGCGCTGGCGGGGTAGTGGTCGGGGTCTTGCCGGATTCGATCGAGTTCGGCGCTCAGGCGGGCATCGAACGGCACGGTCCGCGCTGCGTATGTCGCGGGCGGCAGGGTCTGGAAATCGCACACAATGGCATCGATGCCGTCCATGCTGGTGCCGGAGATCAGGCCGATGAAGAGCTCGGCCATGCTTCAGCAGCCGGGGTCGTCGTCTCCGCAGTCGGCCTCGTCGCGCTGGGCCAGCAGCATGGTCGGCCCCTGCAGCGCGTCGAGCTGGGCCAGCAGCGGTGTGCCGGTGCGGCGGAAATCGTCCATCAAATCCGGCGGCAGCGGGTCGGCCGGCGGCAGGTCCACCGTGCGCGGATTGCGGTGCACGCCGTTGACCAGGAATTCGTAGTGCAGGTGCGGTCCCGTGGCCATGCCGGTCGCGCCGACCGCGCCGATGGTCTGACCCTGGCGTACGCGGTCGCCCTGGCGGACGTCGCGCCTTGACAGGTGCAGGTAGCGGGTGACGATGTTGTTGCCGTGCTGGACGAAGATGTAGTTGCCGTTGGCGTTGTTGTAGGCCGATCGTATGACCCGGCCATCCCCGGCCGCCCAGACCGGCGTGCCGGTCGGGGCACCGTAATCGGTGCCGTTGTGCGGTCGCATCTGCCGGGTGATCGGATGGAAACGGCGCGGATTGAAGTTGGAGGTCACCCGGGTGAAATTCAGCGGGGCGCGCAGGAAGGCCTGGCGCATGGGCCGGCCGTCCGGGGCGAAGTAGTCCGGCCCTTCGCCGGCGTCGAAGCGAATCGCCTCGAAGGCCTCACCCTGGTTGACGAAGCGTGCCGCCAGGATGGCGCCGTCACGCAGGCGCTCACCGTCGCGCCAGATCTCCTCGTAGACCAGGGCGAAGCGGTCGCCCGATCGAATGTCGAGAGCGAAATCGATGTCCCAGCCGAAGATATTGGCCAGGCGCATGGTCATGTTGTCCGACAGTCCGGAATCCTTGGCGGCATTGAACAGGGACGAAGAAATGATGCCGCTGGCCTCGACCACGCGGGTTTCGAGCGCGCGCGGCTTGGTCCGGCTGCTCAGTCCGTTTTCGTCCTGCTCGACGATCAGCCAGCTTTCCTCGTCGAGGTCGGCGCGCAGGGCGAGCAGGTTTCCGTCGCTGTCGAACTCGAACCCGAACTGGTCACCCGGGCGAATCCGGGCCAGTCCGCGAGTGTTCTCGTCGAGGTTGACCACCTGGTGCAGCAGACGCGCACTCAGGTTGAAGTTGCGGAAAATCCGCTCCAGGGTCTGGCCGGAACGGACCTCGACCAGCGTCCAGTCGCGCGCGTGCGCTTCCGGCGCCCGGTCCGCACCGATGGCCGGCCGATCTTGTGATTCCGACGGTTCCGACGATTCCGGCGGCAGCTGCGCATGGCCGAAGGCGAGGTCTCTGACCGTCGGCGGCAACAGGATTTCGCGCTCGGCCAGGGCGCCGTCCGGACCGGATCGATCGGTGCCGCCCAGACTCAGGACCAGCCCCAGGGCCATCAGGCTCACCGCCGCCAGCGCCCAGCGCGGATGGGCACGACAGGCCTCATGCACCCGGCCGGCGGATCTTCGCAGGGCCGGCGACCAGGCGCGGACACGCGCAATGGCGGCGTGTGCGGGGTTGCCGGCGCGACGCCGAGCCATCGTTTTTCTCATCATGGGTGAGCTTTGGGGCTTAAAAACCCGGTAACATTAACGATTTCCGGGCGCACAAGTCAATTCGCCCGTATCGGAACCACACACCGGATTCTACCTTTTTGTGACTACGCTGGATGAACTGACCCGCGGCGCGGCCGAAATAATCCAGGCCGACGAACTCAGACAGCGCCTCGCGGCGGGGCACCCGCTGCGGGTCAAGGTCGGCTTCGATCCGACCGCGCCGGACCTGCACCTGGGCCACACCGTGATCATCAACGCCATGCGCCGCTTCCAGGATGCCGGCCACGTGGCGATCTTCCTGATCGGCGATTTCACCGGCATGATCGGCGACCCGACCGGCAAGAACGTCACCCGCAAGCCCTTAAGCGAGGCCGACATCCGCGCCAACGCCAAAACGTATGCCGAGCAGGTGTTCAAGATCCTGGACCGTTCGGCCACCGAGGTGCGCTTCAACTCCGAGTGGTTCGGCGAGATGTCGGCTGCCGACATGATTCGCCTGGCCTCGCGCTACACCGTCGCGCGCATGCTCGAGCGCGACGACTTCGAGAACCGTTACAAGAGCGGCCAGCCCATTGCCGTCCACGAGTTTCTCTACCCGCTGGTCCAGGGCTACGATTCGGTGGCGCTGAAGTCCGATATCGAAATGGGCGGCACCGACCAGAAGTTCAACCTGCTGGTCGGCCGTCATCTCCAGGCCCAGGAAAACCAGAAACCACAGGTCATCATCACCTGGCCGTTGCTGGAAGGCACCGACGGCATCCAGAAGATGTCGAAGTCGCTGGGCAACTACATCGGCATCACCGACCCGCCCGACGAGATGTTCGGCAAGCTCATGAGCATTTCCGACGAGTTGATGTGGCGCTACTTCGAGCTGTTGAGTTTTCGCCCGACGTCTGAACTGGAGGGGTTGAAGACGGCGGTGGCGGACGGTCGCAACCCGCGCGACGTCAAGTTCGAGTTGGGGCTGGAGCTGGTCGACCGGTTCCACGGCGGCGCGGGTGCCGGCGAGAAGGCGCGGGAAACCTTCATCGCCCGTTTTCGCCAGGGCGAAATGCCCGACGACATTCCGGAAAAGACCCTGCCGGCCGGTCCGGATGGTTTGGGCATTGCCGCTGCGCTGACCGCCTGCGGCCTGACCGCGTCCAACTCGGACGCTTTCCGCATGATTCAGCAGGGTGCGGTGAAGATCGATGGTGAGCGCATCGACGACCGCGCCCTGACCCTGCCGGCGGGCTTCGAGGGCGTGCTGCAGGTCGGCAAGCGCAAGTTCGCGCGGCTGAAGCTGGCCTGAGCCGCTATCGACCGGTCGACAGCTGGCCGGCCGGATGGCTCAGCCCTTGGGCCCCAGCAAGAACCAGAAGAGCAGGCCCACCAGGGGGAAAAACAGCAGGACCAGAATCCACAGGATCTTGGGTACTGGTCCAACGCGCGCCTGCGCGGTCTTGATAATGGCCCAGATGACGATGATCAGCCAGATCAGGCCGAGAAGGCCGGCAACTTCGATACCCATGTGTTTTCCTTCAACAACAGTGTTTGACCGGAATTAGCATCCACGGTCGGCGCCGAAAGGTCAAGGGGTCCGGGCCGCTCGCGGCCGGAACACTTCGTTCTGGAGCTTGCCATGCGGGGTTCGATGTGGCAGATTCGACCGACGATCCCAGCCCAGCCGGCGAGCTGGGTTTTTGTTTTGCCCGATGATGCGAGGATTGCCAACGATGCGACATTTTCTGACCACGCTGGACTGGTCGAGAGAGGAACTGCAGTCCCTGCTCGACAGCGCCGCAGTGCTCAAGCGCGAACCGGTCAACCAGCGCCTGGCCGGCAAGACGGTCGCCCTGCTGTTTCTCAACCCGAGCTTGCGCACCCGGGCCTCGTTCGAGATCGGCGTGTTTCAGCTCGGTGCACACGCCGTGGTGCTCGAGCCGGGCAAGGCCGCCTGGGGCATCGAGTTCGAGCCCGGCGTGGTGATGGATGGTGACGCCGAGGAACACATTGCCGAGGTCGCCGGGGTGCTGTCGCGCTACTGCGATGCCATCGGCCTGCGCGCCTTCCCCTTGTTCAAGGACTGGTCGGTCGACCGCCAGGATCGGATCATCCGGGCCTTGGGCCAGCACGCCTCGGTGCCGGTGATCAACATGGAGACCATTGTCCACCCGTGCCAGGAACTGGCCCTGATGCGCGCCGTCCAGGATCACCTCGGCCCGCCCGACGGCAAAAAGTTCGTCCTGACCTGGACCTGGCATCCGCGTCCGCTGAACAGCGCGGTGGCCAACTCGGCCCTGTTGATCGCGACCAAATTCGGCATGGACGTCACCCTGCTGATCCCCGAGGAGGCCTACCGGCTCGACGCGCAGTTCATGGACGCCGGTGCGCGCCAGGCCAAGGATTCGGGGGGGCAGCTCACGGTGACCACCGACATCGAGGAAGCCTACACAGGGGCCGAGTTCGTCTATGCCAAAAGCTGGGGTGCGCTGCCGTTCTACGGCCGGCCCGAGGCCGAAGCCGCGATTCGGGCCCCGTACCGGCATTTCATGGTCGATGGTGCGAAAATGGCCCTGACCAATTCTGCCCGCTTCAGTCACTGCCTGCCGTTGCGGCGCAACATCAAGGCAAGCGATGAAGTGATGGACGCCGACTACTGCGTTGCCCTGGACGAGGCCGAAAACCGGCTGCACGTGCAAAAGGCACTGATGCTGAAACTGATGGATGAGTCCTGAATACCAATGAGTGAGAAAGTCGTACTCGCCTTTTCCGGCGGCCTGGATACCAGCTACTGCGTGCTGGCCCTGAAAGAACAGGGCTTCGAGGTCCACACCGCCTTCGTGGATACCGGCGGCATCGACCCGGACCAGAAAGCCTGGATCGCCAGGCGCGCCCGCGACCTGGGTGCTGCCGAGCATCACGAACTCGACGCCGCCCAGCCGCTGTGGGACCAGTTCGTCGTCCCCCTGCTGTGGTCGGGTGCGCGCATGCTCGAGCAATACCCGATGCTGTGCTCGGACCGCTACGTCATCGTCCAGGAGTGCCTGCAGCTGGCCGACCGGCTGGGCACCCGCCGCTTTGCCCACGGCTGTACCGGCATGGGCAACGATCAGTTGCGCTTCGACCAGAGCGTGCGCTCGCTGGGTGATTACAGCATTCATGCGCCCATTCGCGACCTCCAGCGCGAAACGGCCAACGTGCGCGCCCACGAGTTGAAGCTGATGGCCGATGCCGGGATCGATGTGCCGGAGTCCAACAGCCGCTATTCGATCAACGAGAACCTGCTCGGCGTGACCCTGTCGGGCCAGGAAATCGACGAGTTCGGCGTGCCCGGCGATGACACGCGGGTGCTGTGCCGGCCCAGATCCGAGTGGCCCGAGCAGGCCCTGGCCTTGACGATCGGTTTCCAGAACGGTCGAGCGGTGAGCCTGGACGATGAACAGCTGCCGGGCCCGGAAATCCTTAAGCGCCTGAACCAGCGCCTGGGCGCCTATGGCGTCGGACGCCACATCTACACCGGCGACGTCTCCATCGGGCTCAAGGGCCGCATCGTGTTCGAGTGTCCGGGCGTGGACGGCTTGATGATCGCCCAGCGCGCGCTCAGGGAGGCGGTCAACACGCGCCTGCAGAACCAGTTCCAGCCGGCCATCGCCCAGCGCTGGGCCGAACTGGTCTACACCGGCTTTTTCTTCGAGCCGCACAAGGCCGACCTCGAGGCCTACCTGGAAAACGCCAACCAATACGTCACCGGCGTGGTCCGGCTGGCCAGCGATGGCGGTGCGGTCGAAGCCGTCGCGGTGGGCTCGCGCTACCTGCTCAAGGATCCCGATGCGGTCTACGCCCAGTCGGCCGGCTGGACCCCGGAAGAGGCCGAGGGCTTCGTCAAGCTGATCGGCCAGAGTTCGACCCTGGCCGCTCGAGTGCGGCGCTAGAGATCGTGGCCTTTGCATTGCAAAGCCTCACGCAGAGGCGCGGAGGCGCAAAGGGCGCAGAGGAAAAGACAGCAAAAAGGTTCTTTCCCTGCGAACTCCGCGTCCCTGCGCCTGTGCGAGAGACAGCCGAAACCCGGAAGGACGCCTGAAGTGAGCCTGGCACGCGTGCTGGAGCATCTGGCGCCGCTGGTGGTCTGCGACAGTCAGAATCCGCCGCGGCTGATTGCGCCGGACAGCGCGATGTTTGTTCATGCCGCCGACGTGCTGACGAGCGCGGGTTTTGGGCTGGCGTGGGAAGACTACGGCGATGGCCACATCAACCTGTTTGCCCTGCGCGGCCCGGCCCGGATCCTGTTCAACTGCCACCTGGACACGGTGCCGGTCGGCGAAGGCTGGACGCGGCCGCCGCTGGCCGTGAGCGTCGAGCACGGCAAGGCGTACGGGCGCGGGGTGTGCGACATCAAGGGCGCGGCCGCGGCGCTGCTGGCCGTGGCCGAGGCGACGGATCAGCCGATGGCGATCCTGTTTTCGAGTGACGAGGAAGGCGCCGGCAGCTGCTGCATCCGCCGCTTTCTCGAAGCATCCGAGCAGCGCGACTTCGACCAGGTCGTGGTGTGTGAGCCGACCGCTTGCCGGGCGGTGCTGGCTCACCGTGGCTTCCTGTCGGTCAAGGGCCATTTCCGCGGCGTGATGGGGCACTCCTCGGAGGCTCGTGCGCTGTTCGACAACGCCAACCATCGCGCCGCGCGCTGGCTCTCGGCCGCGCTGGATCATTGCGCCGCGGAGGCCGAAGCCGGTCGCCGGACGTGCTTCAACCTGGGGCTGGTTTCAGGCGGCACCAAGTCCAACGTGATCGCCGGCGATGCCCGCCTGCACTACTCGGCCCGGCTTGGGCCCGGGCAGTCCAACGATGCCTTGTTCGAGGCCCTGAAGGGCCTGGCCGGGGCAGCCGACTGGGCGAGCTGGGAGATTCCCTTTTCGGGTCCGCCCCTGCCTGCGGCCGGTCGCGACGATCAGGCCGCCCGTTCGTTTTGCCGCCGCCACGACCTGGAGATCGGCGAGCCGGTTGGCTTCTGGACCGAGGCATCACTGTTTTCGGATGCCGGGCTGAACGCCCTGGTCCTGGGTCCGGGCGATATCGCCCAGGCTCATGCGGTCGACGAGTGGGTCGCGCTCGAACAGCTCGAGCGGGCGGAGGCTCTTTATCGGCGCCTGGTGCAAACGCATGGCTGAAATCCGCCAGACCGTCATCGAACTGCTTGGCCAGCTGGGCTCCAGCCGCGAGGCGCGCCAGTACCTCAAGCAGTTTTCGCGCATCGAGGAATCGCGCTTTGCCGTGGTCAAGGTTGGCGGCGCCGTGCTCCAGGAAGACCTCGACGAACTCGCCGCCGCGCTGGCGTTTCTGCATCGTTTGGGGCTGACCCCCATTGTCTTGCACGGGGCCGGTCCGCAACTCGACGAGGCCATGGCCGAGGCCGGGGTGCCGGTGGAAAAGCACGACGGCCTGCGGGTGACCACGGAGGCGGTCATGGCGGTCGCCAGGCCGGTGATCTATCGCGCCAATGCGGCCCTGGTGGATGCGCTGGAAGCGCGTGGCGTGCGCGCTCGCGGGATTCTGCACGGCGTGTTCAATGCCCGCCTGGCCGACCCCGACAAGCTCGGACTGGTCGGGCAGATCGACAGCGTGGAACTCGATCCGGTGCTCTCGGCGGTACGCGCAGGCTCCCTGCCCGTGGTCGCCTGCCTGGGCGAATCGCCCGGGGGGCAGGTGATGAACATCAACGCCGACATCGCCACCCGTGAGCTGGTCTGGACGGTCAAGCCCTACAAGGTCATCTTCCTGACCGGTACCGGCGGTCTGCTTGACCAGAACGGGCGCATCATCTCGGCCATTTCCATCAGCGGCGACTACGAGCACCTGATTGCCCAGGACTGGGTCCACTCGGGCATGCAACTCAAGCTGGCCCAGATCAAGGACATGCTCGAGCGCCTGCCGCCGGAGACTTCCGTTTCGATCACCTCGGCGGCCAAGCTGACCCGCGAGCTGTTTACCCACACCGGCGCCGGCACCCTGATCCGGCGCGGCGAGCGGATCGACTGGCTTCAAACCCTGCCGGACGATCGCGCGGTCGCCCTGGCCGAAATGCTGCAGAGCAGTTTCGGGCGCCGCCTGCGGGACAACTGGCTTGACGGGCGCGACGTCGACGGTGTTCTGCTTGCCGAGACCGGGCGGGCGGCGGCCCTGATGGCGCGCGGCATCGACGGCATCCCCTACCTGGACAAGTTCGTGGTCACCCCGGAAGCCCAGGGCGAGGGACTGGCGGCCGCGCTCTGGCAGATCCTGCGCGCGCGCTGCCCGCGCCTGTACTGGCGCTCGCGCGCTTCCAACCCCATCGCCGGCTGGTACCTGCAGCAGGCCCACGCCAGCTTTCGGCGCGGCGAGTGGATCGTGCACGTGATCGGCGTGGAGGATTTCGAGTTGCTGGAACGCCTGGTCGAGGATGCGCACCGGCGCGATTCCGGCTGGCAGGAGGACGGTCTTGAGTAACCAACGCGTGGCGCTGATCGGCGGCCGGGGCTACACCGGCTCGGCTTTTCTGCCGCTGCTGGCCGGCCATCCCGACCTGGAGCTGGCCCTGGCTTCGTCAGGTTCGCAGGCCGGTCAACCGCTGCGCCAGATCGATCCGGACTGGCCGGATCCCGAGGCAACGCTGGTTGGCTTGAACCCGGAAGGCGTGGCCGATGTCGACGCACGCGTCTGGGTGCTGGCCCTGCCCAACGGCGTCAGCGCGCCCTGGGTGGCGGCCATCGGGGCGGCGCATCCCGACGCGCTCATCGTTGATTTTGGCGCCGACTACCGTTTCGATGCGGACTGGGTCTACGGTCTGAGTGAGTGGAATCGTGCCGCGCTTGCCGGGGCCAGGAGGGTCGCCAACCCGGGTTGTTACGCCACCGGCGCCCAGTTTGCGCTGCTGCCGATCCGCGACTACCTGACGCGCCCTCCGGTTGTGTTCGGCGTATCCGGCTACAGTGGAGCCGGCAAGACGCCCTCGCCACGCAACGATCCGGCCCGCCTGGCCGATAATCTCATTCCCTACAGCCTGGCCGGGCACGTCCACGAGCAAGAGATCTCGGTCCATCTGGGCCGGCCGGTGCGCTTTCACCCGCACGTCGCTCCCTTCTTCCGCGGCCTCTCGCTGACGCTGTCGGTCAACCTGTCGGAAGAGCTGGCCCCGGCTGCCCTGCTCGATTTGTTCTGCGCTGCCTACCGCGATGCACCGTTGATCGAGGTGACCGCAGAGATTCCCGAGATTCGCGAAATCAGCGGCCAGCCGGGACTGAAGATCGGTGGCTTCACCGTCGACCCGCGCCAGCCCTTCCGCGCGACCTTCGTGGCGGTGCTCGACAACCTGCTCAAAGGCGCGGCCAGCCAGGCCCTGCAGAACATCAACCTGGCGCTGGGGCTGGACGAATTGGCGGGAATTCGATTGGGAACCGCAGATGAACGCAGATGAACGCGGATGGGCCTCTTGGCAGTTCGTGCCGCAGTGGCACAGATCCTGCCGCAGCAACCTTCGCGGCGGCAACCCATCGAAAAAAGCGGTAACCGAGTTTCTTGATCTGCGTTTATCTGCGTTCATCCGCGGTTCCCTCCCAGAACCGAGCCCGAACGGAGCCGCCCATGTCTGACTATCTGTGGAAAAAACAAACCTCTGCGCCGGTCGATGAGCGCGTGATGCGCTTCCTGGCCGGCGATGACGTCGTGCTCGACCGGCATCTGTTGGCCTTCGACATCCGGGCCAGCCAGGCCCATGCCCGCGGCCTGGCCCGGATCGGCGTGCTGAATGATGACCAGGCTGCGGCGATGATTGCGAGCCTGGATGAACTGGCCGCGGCCTTCGAGCAGGGCGAGTTCGTGCTCGACCAGCGCTACGAGGACGGCCATTCGGCGATCGAGTCCTGGCTGACCGGCCGGCTGGGCGAGATCGGCGGGCGCATTCATGCAGGTCGCAGTCGCAACGACCAGGTCGCCGTCGCCCTGCGCCTGTATCTGAAGGATCGTCTGGCGCAGCTGGGTCGGATTTGTGCACAGATTGCCCAGGTCTGCCTGGACCGGGCGGAGCGGGAGCAGGCCGTACCGCTCCCCGGCCATACCCATCTGCAGCAGGCCATGCCGTCCTCGCTGGGGCTGTGGTGGGGCGGCCACGCCGAAGCCTTTATCGACAACCTCGCCCTGGCCCGGCAAACCTCGGACTGGCTGGACGCCTCGCCGCTGGGCACCGCTTCCGGATTCGGGGTCAACCTGGCCCTGGATCGGGACGGGGTGGCCGAAGAACTGGGTTTTGCCCGGCTGGTGGTCAATCCGCAGTACGCGCAGAACGCGCGCGGCAAGGTGGAGCTGCGGGCACTCGATGCCCTGTCGGCGGCCACCGGCGACCTGCGCCGCCTGGCCTGGGACCTGAGCCTGTTCGCCAGCCAGGAATTCGGCTTCGTCCGCATCCCGGCGGCATTTTGTACCGGCTCATCGATCATGCCCAACAAGCTCAACCCGGACACGGTCGAGCTGCTGCGCTCCCTGCATTCAGGCATCGTCGGCGCCCGGGTCGAGCTCGAAAGCGTCCTGAGCCTGCCTTCCGGCTACCAGCGCGACCTCCAGGACACCAAGCCACCGCTCATTCGCGCCTTCGAGCGCGGCCTGGCCGGACTGGACCTGGTGCCCGACCTGTTGTCCGGTCTGGAATGGCAAACCGGGCGCATGCGTGCATCCATCGCCCCGGAACTGCACGCCACCGACCGGGCCAATGAACTGGTGGGTGAAGGGCAGTCCTTCCGCGAAGCTTACCGACAGGCGGCGTCCGAGCTGGATCAGCTCAGCCAGCGCCAGCCCGAGGACAGCCTCGCCGCGCGCATCTCGCCGGGCGCCTGCGCCAATCTCGAACTCCAACGCCTACGCTGCCGCCTCAGCACCCTGACCCCTGACCCCTGGTCCCTGACCCCTGACCCCTGACCCCTGACCCCTGGTCCCTGGCCGTAATTACCGAGGAATGTCCGGATCTGCCCGTCGGGGGTGTAACCCCGAGGCATGGGTTTGGTGCCGCCGGACGGTTATGGCCGTCGGGGGTGTAACCCCGAGGCATGGGTTTGGTGCCGCCGGACGGTTATGGCCGTCGGGGGTGTAACCCCGACCTACGCCTGGTCGCGGCCCGGAACCCCGCCCGCTGCGGCGTTGTCGAAAAAAAAGCGCATCACGGGGTTGACGTCCCCAACACAAGGTCTATAATGCGCGGCTCGCCTGAACGATTGGGCGGGGCGGACAGAAAATTCTTTTCAAAAAGATATTGACTGTCACGCAATCCGGTCTATAATGGTCGGCCTGGTTAGCGAAACGCAGCCAGTTTGAAAAAGTTCATTAAAAAATCAAGCAGATAATTTGTGTGGGCGCCCTCGATTGGCTTGAAGCCATTTTGAGAGCG
>REEW01000211.1 GCA_007694885.1 Wenzhouxiangella sp.
GGGCGGTGTGGACGCCCTCGGAGCGGATGTACTCGCCACCGGAGGCGATCTTGTCGCTGCGTCCGAAAGCCAGCTCGGCACCGATGGTGCGGTGGTGCGAGGAGCGGCTGGTAGCGCTGGTGATCAGATCACCCATGCCGGCCGGGCCGCGCGCGGTCGCCGGGCGGCCGCCGCGGTCGATCACGATGGCTTCCAGCTCGTGCACGGCCTCAAAGATGAAAAACCCGCGCACGTTATCGCCCAAATCCAGCGCATCGGCTGCACCCAGCAGCGGCACGTACACATTCTTCAGCACCACCGACCAGGCCGCGCCGACCAGGTCGTCGTCGCCGTCCAGGTACAGCGGCGTGTCGGCAAAGACATCGACCATCGCGCGGGCGTGCGCGCCGTTGCCGGCGAGCACGCCGAATCCGGCCTTGCCGGCACTCAGGTCGCGCGCAATCATCGGCCCATAGATCATGCCCCAGTGCCGTTCCTGTCCCAGGGTTTCGGCAAAGATCTCGGCCGGCGTGCGCCCGCGCTCATCCACGCCCTTGGCAATCGACAGGCAGACCGTGTGTTCATCCATCACCCCGGCCAGCCGCCGGGCCAGAGCTGCGTGCGGCTGGGCGGGCAGGGCGAACAGCACCAGATCGCGCCCTCGGGCCCGTTCCTCCAGCGCGGTCGACGAAGCCTTTTCCAGTCCACGATGCCAGATTTCAATCTCGTACCGTGCGCCCAGCAGTTCGCTGAACATCGCGCCCATGGCACCGCGGCCCAGGATCAGGATACGGATTGAGTCGGCTGGCACGGTAAGAACCCCTTGCGAAAACCTCAACCCAATGTAGCAGCAAGCCTGAGCGGCCGCGCAGGCGATCCACCAGCCAGGCTATCGTTGTTTCCAGATTTGCTTCAGGGTCCCGACATGTGCCGCCACTCGAGCGGCTGCGTGCAGTGAATTGGTTTTCATCGTCCCGGTTTTTCCAGGAATCCGCCGGCTGTGAGGCATCAAGGGAATCGAACGGATCGCGACGACGGCGAGATCCTGGAGATCAACCAGGTGACTTCTTATTTCGCCTATGCCAACCGCACCGTTCTGGGCCTGGGCATGAGCACTGATTCCGAGTAGCCGAAGATCGTCAGCTGCCCAGGGCCAGCATCCGATCTTCCTCGCGCAGCACGAACAGCGCAATGCAGGCGGCCAGCATCGGGATGGCAGCCAGGAACAACATGTTGTTGAACGGATCCAGGTATTGCTGCCACGATGACAGGGTCGAGATGGCGTGGGTGACCAGCACGAACCCGTAGGTCCAGAACTTCCACAGCCCCAGCAGAAACGCCACCTCAATGGCCAGCTGCACGAAGCCGAGCACCAGCAACAGGCCGGCACCCATGCCGGCGATGAAGTAGAAGTTCTCGAACACGGCCGCGGCATGGTCGGGCACCAGGATCTTGTCGAGCGACCACATCGCCATGACCACGAACACGCTGGCCCGCAGCAAAAACAACGACAGTTGCAGTTTGTTTCTCACCAGCGAGGACATCAAGTGCCGACACCGACCTCGTACCACGGCGTGGGATTGATCGGGCAGCGATAGCGAAAGCCGTCCTCGCTGATTTCGACCGTGCTTGTGCCGATCTCGCCGGGCTGGAGGGGAAACATGTCGAGCTGCTCGTGGGTCGCGGCGTTCTGGATCTGCCAACCGACCACCTTTTCGGCCTTGTTGGTAATCACGAACTCATAGGTACCTGGTTCCAGTCCGGCCAGCGTTTCCCTGGCGGCGAAGTACCCGTTGTACTGATCGAGGTGAATCGTGGTCACCCCGTGTTCGGTTTCAGGGGTTCCGGCCAAGGTGGCGGTGGCAAGCGTCAGGGACAAAGCAGCGATGGCCAACAGGGAAAATGCCTTGCTGAACATTGAGGTTCTCCTTTTTCATAGAGGGGAAGCTCATTGTGGACAGGACCGGCCCCGGTGACCATCCGGGGAAACCCGTACGTACTCCTACCTACCGTCTGTGTTCAGGGCTGGCGTGACCAGGCAATGTGAAATCAAGGACCTCAATCCATTGCCATGATCAGAAAATGGGTAAACCCGGTCACCATTCCAAAGCTCACAGAGTGCAGCATCCAGTGGTCAAACCAGGAGATAACAGCGCCGGCCGGAATGCAGGTCAGCCAACCCCTGGATGTCGCACGACGGAGCGCGAGACCCAAAACCCGGTGTGCTTGCGGGGGCACACGGCTTGCGGTAGCTTGAGCAACATGCCAACCCGGCTCACTTCAATGTTGCATCGCTTTTTGTTCTGCCTGGCCGTGCTGGCCGCTACCGCAACCCAGCCCGGCAGCGCCCAGATTCTGCTGGCCGGCGGCAATCTGCCGGTGTGCAGTTCGATGGGCGGTCACGGATGCGAGCCAATGACGGCGTGGCCGCAACAGGCGCTGGACATGCACCTGTATCGCGTTACCGAGGCGCGCATCGAACGCTGGCAGGCCAGCCTGGGTGACAGCGCCCACAGCCCCGCAGCACGCGAATTGCGAACCGCGCTGGATCAGCTGGCTTTGGAACACGCAGCGCCCGTGTCCCGCAGCTGGTTCAGCGACCAGCTCGGCGCTTCCGACGCAGCCCGTTATGACGCCCTGGACGACCGCGCCAGGTGGCAGCTGCTCGATCATTTCCAGGAACCCGTCGGCGCACGCGGCGAAAAAGTGCGCTTGCGGGACAGCAGCAGCCAGGCCACCATTGATATTTTCGAACGTTTTGTGGCCATGGCCCGCGAGACCAGCGGCCGCGAACGGCCAAGGATCGGCGTTTCCACCGCGTCGTCGCGCGACCCCTTTGATGCGCTGGACTTTTACCTGCAGGTTTTTGAGCAAGCCGGCGCAGAGGTGTATTGGTTGCCCCTGGACCGGGCCTTCAGCGCGGCCCGCGCAGCATCACGCTGTGAGGACCTGGCCGAGTTCCAGGCCGAGCTGCTGGGTACCTGGGATC
>REEW01000212.1 GCA_007694885.1 Wenzhouxiangella sp.
CCGACGGTTCCGGCGTGGAAACCGAAGGGGTCAAGATGTCGATCAACCCGTTCGACGAAATCGCCCTGGAAGAGGCCCTGCGGATCAAGGAACGCGGCGAGGCCGAGGAAGTCATCGTCGCCTCCATCGGCGGCAACGAGGTCCAGCAGCAGTTGCGCACCGGCCTGGCCATGGGCGCCGACCGCGCCATCCAGGTCGACACCGATCAGCCGGTCCAGCCGCTGACCGCGGCCCGGATCCTGCTCAAACTGGTCGAAAAGGAACAGCCCGGCATCGTTTTCCTCGGCAAGCAGGCCATCGACGACGACTGCAACCAGACCGGCCAGATGCTGGCCGCACTCTGGGGCCGGCCCCAGGCCACGTTCGCCTCGAAGGTCGAACTGGCCGACGGCAAGGCCACCGTCACCCGCGAAGTCGATGCCGGCCTGGAAGTCAACGAGGTCGACCTGCCGGCGGTGATGACCTCCGATCTGCGCCTGAACGAGCCGCGCTTCGTCAAGCTGCCCGACATCATGAAAGCCAAGCGCAAGCCGCTCGAGACCCTCGCCCTGGCCGAGCTGGGCGTGGAGCCGGCGGCCGATCTGGTCGCCACCGCCTACGAGCCGCCACCGAAGCGCGGCGGCGGCAAGATGGTCGAAAGCGTGGCCGACCTGGTCGCTGAACTCAAGAACAAGGGACTACTGTGATGGCCAAGGTACTGATCATTGGAGAACACGACGGGCACAACCTGAACCCGGCCACGGCCAAGACCGTTCAGGGTGCCTCCGGGCTGCATATTGATGAGATGGATGTCGTGCTGTTCGGCACGGATCTCGATGCGGTCGCCGCCCAGGCCGCTGCGGTCGCGGGGGTCCAGCGCGTGCTGACCGTCACCCACGACGACTTCGCCCATCCGCTGGCGGCCCGCATTGCCCCGGAAATCGCCGCCATGGCCAGCGAATACAGCCACATCCTGACCGGCTCGACCACCCTGGGCAAGGACCTGCTGCCGCGCGCGGCCGCCCTGATCGGCGTCAACCAGGTCTCCGACATCATGGAAGTGATCGATGCGCGCACCTTCAAGCGCCCGATCTACGCCGGCAACGCCATCGTCACCGTGCAGGTGCCCGAGGGCGCGCCGGTGGTCGGCACCATCCGCACGGCTTCGTTCGCCGCGGCCGGAGACGGCGGCAGCGCCGAGATCGTGGCTGCCGAGGCCCGCGCCGAAGATCCGGGCCACACCCGCTTCGTGCGCGTGGAAGGCGGTGGCGGCGACGGCCCCGACCTGGCCTCGGCCGATATCGTCATTTCCGGCGGCCGCGCCCTGGGGTCTTCGGACAACTTCGCCGTGATCCACAGCCTGGCTAAAAAGATGGGCGCCGCGGTCGGTGCCTCGCGCGCCGCGGTTGATGCCGGCTACGTGCCCAACGAGCTGCAGGTCGGTCAGACCGGCAAGATCATCGCCCCGGACCTGTATTTCGCCATCGGCATTTCCGGCGCGATCCAGCACCTGACCGGCATCAAGGACGCCGGCACCATCGTGGCCATCAACAAGGATGCCGAAGCGCCGATCTTCGAGATTGCCGACCTGGGGCTGGTCGGTGATCTGTTCCAGATCGTGCCGGAGCTGGAGCAGGCGCTGTAGATAGCGGATGAGCGAGGTTTTAACCGCAGATGAACGCAGATGAACGCGGATGTAAAGGCAGTTGAACCCCGCTGGCAACCGATCCGTTCCGCTGGTCGTGGCGCATTGAAAAACGCTCTTTTGGGTTTTTATCTGCGTCCATCTGCGTTCATCTGCGGTTCAAACCCAACCCACCATGAACGTTGATCTGCGCTCCGCCCGGCCCGGTGACGAGACACAAATCCTGGACCTGATCCGCGAGCTGGCCGAGTACGAGCGCCTGGCCCACGAGGTGACGGCGACGCCGGAGTTGCTGGCCGAACACCTGTTCGGTGACGGTGCGGTGGCCGAGGCGGTGATCGCCGAGCGCGAGGGCGAGGCGCTGGGGTTTGCCCTGTTTTTCCGCAACTTCTCGACCTTTCTCGGCCGCCCGGGCCTGTACCTGGAAGATCTCTATGTGCGTGAGCCCCATCGCGGCCAGGGCATCGGCCGGGCCCTGCTCGGCCACGTCGCCGACCTGGCCCGCGAGCGCGGCTACGGCCGGATGGAGTGGAGCGTGCTCGACTGGAACCAGCCGGCAATCGACTTCTACCGCTCGCTGGGCGCCGAGGCGATGTCGGAGTGGATCGTGTACCGTCTCAGCCGGGACGGTCAGGTGCCGCTGCTGCCGGAATGAAAAAAGCCCTGGTGGTGGCCTAAGCGGCGGAAAATTTTTATGTCCGAAAGTACAGGTGACAGGCGGAGTTTCCTTGGGTAGGCTGAGCGCCTTGATCCACTTCGGGCCGCAACGCATGACCGAACCACTCTGGACTCCATCACAGGCGCGGATTGCCGCCAGCCACATGCAGCGCTTCCTCGAGCGGGTGCGCGACCGGCTGAACTCGTCCGTGACCGACTACGACGGTCTCTACCATTGGTCGCTGGACCACCCGGAAACCTTCTGGCGCGAGCTATGGGACTTCGCCGGGGTGATCGGCGACGGGCCGGGTGATATCGGTACCGAGCACTGGCCGGAAATGCCGGGCACGCGCTGGTTTCCCGAGGCGCGGCTGAATTTCGCCGAAAACCTGCTGCGCCGGCGTGACGAGGGCACCGCCATCGTTTTTGCCGGCGAGGACGGCGCGCGCCGCGAACTGAGCTACCAGGCCCTGTACGCCGAAGTCGCGCGCACCGCCCAGGCGCTGAAAGATGCCGGGGTGCAGCCCGGCGACCGGGTTGCCGGCTACCTGCCCAACCTGCCCGAAACCGTCATCGCCATGCTGGCGGCTGCCTCGCTGGGTGCGGTCTGGTCGTCGTGCTCGCCGGATTTCGGTGTCCAGGGCGTGCTCGACCGCTTCGGCC
>REEW01000133.1 GCA_007694885.1 Wenzhouxiangella sp.
GCTCCATCGCCCGAAAGCGTTCCTCGAACTTGCGGTTGCTGGACCTCAAGGCCATGCCGGGATCCACGTCCAGCTTGCGGGCGATGTTGGTCAGGGCGAAGAACAGATCGCCGACTTCCTCTTCGATGTGGGCGCGGTCGCCCGTGGCGACCGCCTCTTTGAGTTCGTCGGCTTCCTCGGCCAGCTTGTCGAAGATCGGCTCGACCGCCGGCCAGTCGAAGCCGACCCGGGCGGCGCGTTTCTGCAGCTTGACCGCGCGCTGCAGCGCGCCCAGGCCCTTCGAAACGCCGGCCAGTGCGCTGCTGTCGTGTTCTCCCTTGGCTGCTCGCTCCCGGGCTTTGAGTTTTTCCCAGTTGACCGTCTGCGCCTCGGCATCGGCGATGTGCTCGTCGCCGAAGACGTGCGGATGCCGCCTGAGCATCTTGTCGTTGATGGCGGCGACCACGTCGGCGAAATCGAACACGCCCTCTTCCTCGGCCATGCGGGCATGGAAAACAACCTGAAACAGCAGGTCGCCGAGTTCGTCCCTGAGCTCGGGCATGTCGCCGTGCTCGATCGCCTCGGCCACTTCGTGGGCTTCCTCGATGGTGTGCGGGGCGATGGTCCGGAAGGTCTGCTCGATGTCCCAGGGACAGCCGTTGGCCGGGTCACGCAAGCGGGCCATGATGGCCAGAAGTTGGTCTAGATCGTGCGATTTCGAAGTCATTGCAGGTTCATCTTCCTGGTCTGGATGTCAGCGCGGAGGCAGCACGATCAGCACGGCCAGACCGCCAAGGTCGCTGGAGCGGCCGAGCTCCAGGCGTCCACCGTAGGCCTCGACCAGCTGCCCGGCAATGCTCAGGCCCAGGCCCTGACCTTCCTGGCGCTCGTCGCCGCGAACGCCGCGCCGGAGCAGTTCGCTGCGAGCGGTCTGATCAATGCCGGGACCATTATCCTCGATCAGGATTTCCACCCCGTCCTCGCGCGGCCCGGTCTTTCCACGCCCCACCGTCGCCCGGATTCGGCCGCGACCGTACTTGGCGGCATTGTCCATCAGGTTTCCGATCAGCTCCATCAGGTCGCGTGACTCAACCCGGGCCGTCAGATCATCGTCGCCGCGGACTTCGATCGTCACCGCCCGGTCGCGGTACAGGCGCTCCAGCGAGTCGGCCAGACGCTGCACCATGGGCACCACAGGGACCGGCTGGTTCAGGGTGCGCCGGGTTGACCGGGCGGCGCGCTCGAGCTGACGACGCACCAGCTGCTCCATGCGCTGCAACTCCTCGAGCTGGCCGCGCTGCTCGCCACCCTCGGTTTCAAGGCGGGTTCGCATGATGGCCAGCGGCGTTTTCAGCGCGTGGGCGAGGTCAGCCAGGGCCTCGCGGTAATGGCGGGCGTTGTCGCGTTCGGTGGCCAGCAGGGCGTTGAGGTTGGCGGTCAGCGGCTGGAGTTCGCGCGGATAGGACGCGCTCAGCCCCTCGCGCTCGCCGGCCTCGATTTCGCGCACCTCCTGGGCCACCTGGCGCAGCGGGCGAAGAAACAGCACCAGGACCACGAGCTGGGCGGCGATGACGAGCACGGCGGCCAGCACCAGCCAGCGCCAGAGGTTGTTCCGGAAAGCCGCCACCTCGGTCCGGTAGCGCTCCGGGTCCTCGGCCGCCCACAGGGTCAGATCGACGATGTCACCGTCCGGCTGCTCCCAGCCCAGACCCATGGCGTAGACGTAGTAGTTCCCGGCCGTGTCGGGCCCGCGAAACATCGTCTGGTTACGCTCGACCAGGCGCGCGCGCGGCGGCTCGATGACCCCGTACAGCGAGGCCGACTTCCATTGGCCGACAGGCGTCATCGCTCCGGCGTACAGACCGGAACCGGGCTGCTCCAGGCGCGGCTCGGCCAGCGCCTCGGAGATCGTCGGCTCGCCGCCCTCGTCCAGGTCGATGGTCGATAGCAACAAGAAAACCGTTGAGGCCAGGCGCTCCTGCAGGGCACCCTCGCTGGCCCCGCGAAAGCCGCGATCCACGGCCAGGCCGACAAGTGCCAGCGAAACGAGCAAGGCCAGGCCGGCGCTGACCATCAGGCGCAGCAACAAGGAAGGTGCTGACGTAGTGGCTTCGGCCGTCACCCCGGCGGATCAATCCCTGGTTGCGCGGAAGCGATACCCCCGACCACGCAGGGTCTCGATCGGCTGCCAGTCGCCGTCGGGATCGATCTTTTTGCGCAAGCGACCGACGATGACCTCGATGACGTTGCTGTCGGGGTCGGCATCCTCGTCGTAAAGATGCTCATTGAGCTCCATCTTCGAGATCACCCGGTCCGGGTGCAGAGCGAAATATTCCAGCACCTTGTATTCGAAGCTGGTCAGGTCCAGCAACGCATCGTTGAGGCGCACGTCCTGGGCCGACAGGTGGATGCTCAAAGGGCCAAAACGGACTTCCGGCGCCGCATGACCGCCCGTGCGGCGCAGCAGCGCGTGGACGCGGGCCATGACCTCCTCGAGGCGAAAAGGCTTGGTCACGTAGTCGTCGGCTCCGAGTTCCAGCGCCTCGACCTTGTCCTGCCAGTCCGAGCGCGCGGTCAGGATCAGGATGGGAAACTTGCGCTGTTTCTTCCGCACCGCCCGGATGATCTCCATGCCGCTGACTTCAGGCAGCCCCAGATCGATGATCGCGAGATCGACCGGATACTCGGTGGCAAAAAACAGGCCCTCGGTGCCGTCGGCACACAAATCGACGGCGAAACCCTCCTTTTTCAGGGCCCGGCCGATGAGCTCGCGCAGCTCGGTTTCGTCTTCCACAACCAGGATTCGCATGGCCTATGACTCCTGTCGCCGGTCCACCGGGACACGAATGGTCCGAACCACGCCTTCCCGGGTCAGAATCCGGATGACGTGAATGCGCCGCCCGTCGCGCTCGATGGTGTGGGCCGAGACCACCTGGGCATCGTGTTGGCGCGCCACCCGTTCGGCCGCCTCTTCCAGGCTCAGGGCCCAGGCCGAAGCGACCATGGAAATGGTCAGCACGGCAGCGGTCAGGATGCGGGAAAACGGGCGGGCCACGGCTCAAACTCCTCGAACGGACAGCCCTGATTGTAGGTGCCGGCGCTGAATCGCGTCTGAACCCCTCATCTCAGTAAATTTCGGCCACGCAGCAGCGCAGACTGCCGCCGGCTTTCTCGATTTCATCGAGTTCCACCCCATGAATCTCGAACCGCCAGCTCCTGAGCCGTTCAAGCTTTTCCGGCGCCAGTGCATCCACTGCCGTCTGGCTCATGAACAGATCCTTGAAATTCAGCGCGATGCAGTTGCCGGCAAAGGCCTGCTTCTCCTCTTCGGTGATCTCGAGAACCTGGCCCGGGTAGGCCGCGGCAATGGCGGCCGGCACCTCCGGATCGACGAAGGCATCAGGGCAGATGACGAGCGCACGCGAGGCCAGTACGGCCATGACCACGTTGGTGTGGTACTCGGTCGGCTTGAGGTCGAATCGAAAGGTCAGGGCCAGATCGAAGGCCTCGTGCATGGCCTGGCAACCGGCCTCGTCCACGCGCTGACTCATGCCGCAGTAGCCGATGCGGTGAGAGCGGTCGACGACCATCGCACCGGTCAGTTCGGCGACCAGGCCGCGCTGCGACAGGTCGATTTCCTCGTACCCCATCAGCTTGGTGAAAAACGCCCGGATATCGCTGCGCCCGGCCTCCAGCTGTCGTTCGGGATAGCGCATGGCGCCGATGATGGAGCGGCCCGGAATGGTCGCGAAGACGTTGTTGGGAAACAGCTCGTCGGGGGTGGTCGAGTGGCCCGGGAACCGGACCGCGGGAATGCCGCAGGCGGTGATCCGCTCGCTCAGGCGCCGGTGCTGGTCCAGCGCCCGCTCCGGGTCGACCGGCACGCTCAGGTCCATGTAGGCATTGTCCCGGGCGGTCTGGGTCGACAGGCGGAACCCGCTGGGCTCGACCAGGAAACAGGCGCGCGGGATGGCCGGGCTGTCGCTTTTCAGCCAGGCGGCGCGGATTTGCTCGCGAAAAGACGCGGGCGTTCGGACGATCATGTGATCCGTTCTCCCATCAAACTCACCGCCACGTTCAAGATGATCCGTTCACTGCCGGTTCGGGACACGCCTGCTGGAGCAACTCGGGGCCGACATCCGGTCGGTGCATGTTCTGGCTGAGCATCTGGCGCCACCGCTTTGCCCCCGGGCAGCCGTGAAACAGCCCGAGCATGTGGCGCGCCACCTGCTGCAAACGGCCGCCGCGGGCGATGTGGCCGGCTGCATAGTCTGCCATGATCTCGACGACCGCACGGCGCGAGACCGCAACCGGCAGACTCAAGGCGCGCCCGGTCTCGACCAGGATCCAGGGGTTCTGGTAGGCGGCCCGGCCCAGCATGACGCCGTCGACTCTGTCCAGCTCAGCGAGCACCGCCTCGGCGTCGGTCAGGCCACCGTTGAGAATGAAGCGCAAGTACGGAAATCGCTCGCGCAGGCCGTGCACGCGCTCGTAGGCCAGCGGTGGAATTTCGCGGTTCTGCTTCGGACTCAGGCCCTTGAGCCAGGCCTTGCGGGCATGAATGATGAAGGTATTGACCCCGCTGTCGGCGACCGTGCCGACAAAGTCGTGCAGGAATTCCACGCTGTCGTGCTCATCGACGCCAATGCGGGTCTTGACCGTGACCGGGACGTCCACGGCCTCGCGCATGGCCGCCATGCAGTCGCGAACCAATTCCGGCTCTTTCATCAGACAGGCGCCGAAACTGCCCTTCTGCACGCGCTCGGACGGACAGCCGACGTTCAGATTGATCTCGTCGTAGCCGTACTCGGCACCGATCCGCGCCGTCCTCGCCAGCTCCTCCGGCTCACTGCCGCCCAGTTGCAAGGCGACCGGGTGCTCGGCCGGATCGAAACCCAGCAGATGATCGCGGTCGCCGTGGATCACCGCGCCGGTGGTCACCATCTCCGTGTACAGCAAAGCCCCGCTGTTGAGCTGGCGGTGGAAGAACCGGCAGTGCCGGTCGGTCCAGTCCATCATCGGGGCGACACTCAACCGAGTCGGAGACGCGCGGTTCATCGGCTCTCGGCAAGCGCTCAGCCGCGTCGACGAATACCGCTTTCGCCTGCCACCAGAACCACATCAGCAGGACGACGGGCAAACAGGCCGCAGGTCACCACGCCTGGAATCTGGTTGATTTCCGACTCCATCCGGACCGGATCGAGCAGATCGATTTTGCGCACGTCGAGGATCAGGTGGCCGTTGTCGGTGGAAAAGCCGTCGCGCAGCTCAGGCCGTCCACCCAGGCCGACCAGCTTGCGAGCGACAAAAGCCCGCGCCATGGGCACAACCTCGACCGCCAGCGGAAACTCGCCCAGGGTCTTGACGCATTTGGATTCGTCGACGATGCAGACAAATCGCCGGCTGGCCGCGGCGATGATTTTCTCTCGCGTCAGCGCGCCGCCGCCGCCCTTGATCAGGCGCGAGTGCTCGTCGACTTCATCAGCACCGTCGATGTAGAGATCGAGATCACCGGTGTGGTTCAGATCCATGACCTCCACGCCGATTTCCCGGAGTTGCCGGGTGGTCGCATCCGAAGACGACACCGCCCCGCCCAGTCGAATCCCGCTGCCGGCCAGCTCTTCGATGAAGGCGTCGACCGTACTGCCGGTGCCCACGCCCAGTACCATGCCCGGCTCGACGAACTCGAGTGCGGCCCGCGCGACCTCGATTTTCAGGCGCGCCTGGCTCACTGTTTTTCCAGGCCGAGCAGGTAATCCCACTGCTCGGCGCTCACGGGCATGATCGACAAGCGGTTGCCCTTGCGGGTCAGGGCAAAGTCGCCCAGGGCGTCGGCGTGCTCCTTGATCTCGGCCAGCGAAAGAACCCGCTTCAGGTGGCGTTTGTATTTCACGTCCACCAGAATCCAGCGCGGGGCGTCGGGATCGCTTTTGGGGTCAAAATACTTCGAGTCGGGATCGAACTGGGTCGGGTCGGGGTAGGGCTTGCTGGCAACGCTCGCAATGCCGACGATGCCGGGCACCTTGCAGTTGGAGTGATAGAAAAAGATTTCATCGCCTTTTTTCATGTCGTCACGCATGAAATTGCGCGCCTGGTAGTTGCGCACCCCGTCCCAGGGCTCGGTCCTGGACGGCCGCGACTTCAGATCCTCGATTCCGAATGCGTCCGGTTCGGATTTCATCAACCAGTAGGCCATGGGCTGCTACAGACTCCTGTCGCGTTTCCTCCAGGCTGGAAGTCTAGCAGCATGAAGCATCGTGCGGCCGACAGCGTGGCCAGTCCATCAGCAGCAGTTGCCATTCGATTTGGCTGGCGGCTTCAGATGCCACACGGCGCTTCAAGCGAATCCTTGCATTCGGCCGCGAAACGAGCACAGGCCCTGATCGGTGACCACCGCATCCAGCGGCACGTCCCAGCTGTGCACCGGAAGACTGTCGACTTGCTGGAGACTGTAGGCAACGCCAACCAGCTTCGGACTCGCCGAGAGCGGTTGCCGAAGGCGGAAGGCAAAGGCACGATCATAGTACCCGCCGCCCATGCCCAGCCGACTGCCGGCCGGGGAAAATGCCACCAGCGGCACCAATACCCAGTCCAGTTCCTCCGCTGGACACGCCTGACCGGCCAGCGGCTCATTGATTCCGAAACGATTTCGGGTCAGGACCGACTCCGGTGTCCAGCGTCGAAACCGCATGGCCTCGCCCTCGACCACCGGCAGATACACCCGACGACCCGCCTCATGCAGAACGCCGAGCAGCGGGCGCAGATCGGGTTCCCCGCGGAAGCCGCGGAACGCCGCCACCGCAGACCCGTCCTGGCTCTGAAAAAAATGGAGAAGGTGAGCGCATACCTGGCGATCGAGGACGGCTCTTCTCGAGTCGGGCAGCGAACGCCGCTCCTGCAGGAAACGCTTTCGCAGCTCCGCCTTGAGGTCGGGCATTGTCGGCAAGTCATCCATCGGTGCAGAATCCGGCAATGCCCTCGGGCCTGACGTGCTCGACGGGGATAAAAAAGGGCGCTCTCCACCTGTGCCGCTGCAGGTCGGTGACCTTGAACCAATGGTTCAGGTGGGTTGGCTCTCCAGACCATCAGGCAACTCGCCTTTTGGGGCGAGCTGCGCACAGGCTCCGGAAGCCGCCATCCCTAGGTCAAAAAGTAGGGACAAGGCATATTACGTTCCTGCTGGCGAACACCGCAGAGAGCGCGTATTCCTACTTTAGTCGCGCGCCAGCGCTTGGTCAAGCTGATCTTTCAGGTCACTGATTTTTCGATCTATTTTTTCTTCTCTCTCGCCGCTGTCCTGGCGCATCCTGAGAATTTCCTCCGACAGGTTCAACGCGCACATCACGGCGATCTTCTCGGCCGAACTGACCCGGCCGCTGTCGCGAATTTCGCGCATCTGCTGATCGAGGAACAGGGCCGACTCCATCAAGGACCGACGCTCCCCGGGGGCACACATGACGCGGTATTCACGCTCCAGGATTCGAACCGTTACCGGCTCACTCGCTGATGCCATGGATTGCTCCTCAACCGGCGGTTTCCAGGGATTTCAGACGCTCGATCATGGCCTCGACCCGGGTTCGCGCTTCTTCATTGCGCTGGACCAGGCCCGCGCGCTCTGCCACCAGGGCTTCCTGGCGCGAACGAAGCGAGCGATTTTCTTCCTCGAGGGTGCGCAGCCGTTGCACAACTTCAGAAATTCGGGCCTGCAGCAGGTCCAGTTCAGAAGCGGTGTGCTGAAGTGTATTCATGGAACGATCAACCCCCGTGCGGTTTTTTTCTTTCATACAGAGGGTTAATGATAGAACCTAAAGCCGGGAATGCACAAGCGCGGGCCGTCGATCCGCTCCGGCATCGGCACGAAACCGATCTCCCCGATGCTACACTCAAACACCTGTTCACGCCCCAAGAAGCCATCCGTTCATGATCTCCGATCAGGAATCCAAACTCGCCTGGATCCTCGCCCTTGCGGCCGAGCCCGAGCCGGCCAACGTGGCCGAAACCCACGCCATGGTGATCGGGCTGCTGTCGGCGCGACCCGGTCTGAAAGCCGAAGACCTTGCCCGGCAACTGGCCGCGCTGCAGGTCGGTGACTGGACCTCCGACCGAATCCTCGATCAGATCGGCCCGGCGCTGGAGACTCTGCGCAGCGAACTGGACTCGACCGATTTCGGCTTCCAGCCGCTGCTACCGTCCGAAGACCGCGCGCTGGACGAACGGACCCGGTGCCTGGCCCACTGGTGCTCGGGTTTTTTGACCGGCTTCGGTGCCGGGCAACCGAGCATCGGCTCTGACGATGCCCGTGAAGCGCTGCGCCTGCTCGAGCAGATTGCGCGCGCTGCCACCGACGAGACCGGCGACCAGGAGGCCGAAGAGGCCGCCTACGTCGAACTCGTTGAATTCGTTCGTGTGGCCGTGCTGCTGCTGCGCGAAGAAAACCGGAGTCCGTCGTGATCGGCGCCGACGAGTTCACCCGACGGCGGGCCCGGCTGCTGGCCGAAACCGGCCCCGGCTCCATCGTTGTCGTGGCAAGCGCCCGCGAGGTCCTGCGCAACGGCGACAGCTGCTATCCGTTTCGTCAAGACAGCGATTTCTGGTACCTGACCGGTTTCGATGAGCCCGAAGCCGTGCTGGTCCTGGTCCCGGGGAGAGAAAGCGGCGAGCAGATTCTGTTCCTGCGCGAAAGCGACCCGGAGCGCGAACGCTGGGACGGGCCACGTCTGGGCCTGGCTGGTGCGCTCGAGCAGCTGGGCATGCAGGACTCCTTCCCGGTTCACGACCTCGACGACATCCTGCCGGGCCTGATGGAAGGTTGCGAGCGCCTGTACCACCTCGTCGGCAAGGATCCGGCGTTCGACCAGCGAGTGCTCGGATGGCGCAACCGGCTGCGTGCCCGTTCCAAGGGGCAAAAAGGGCCCGGGGAAATCGTTTCCCTGGAACACCTGCTGCACGAGCAGCGCCTGATCAAGTCCAGCGAGGAAATCCGCTGCATGCGGCGCGCCGCGGCCGTGGCCGGCCAGGCCATGATCCGAGCCATGCGCGGCTGCCGGCCGGGCATGAACGAAGCCGAAATCCAGGCCGAACTGGTCCACGAGTACCAGCGTCATGGCTGTCAGCCCTCCTACCTGCCGATCGTGGCCGGAGGCGCAAACGCGCTCATTCTGCACTACATCGCCAACAACCAGCCCTTGCCCGACGACGGCCTGTTGCTGATCGACGCCGGCTGCGAGTATCACAACTACGCCGCCGATATTTCGCGCACCTTTCCGGTCGCCGGCCGTTTCAGCCCCGCCCAGCGCGACGTCTACGAGATCGTGCTCGCATCCCAGCGCGCCGCGATCGATGAGGTCCGAAGCGGGCGGCCGTTCCAGGCGTATCACGAAGCCGCGGTGCGGGTTCTTGTGCAGGGGCTAATCGACCTGAAACTGCTGTCCGGCAGCGTGGAAGACAACATCGAACAGGAAAGCTTCCGGCGCTTTTACATGCACAAGACCGGGCATTGGCTCGGACTGGATGTCCACGATGTCGGCGACTACCGCATCGAAGGCCAATCGCGCCTGCTGGAGCGCAACATGGTCGTGACCGTCGAACCCGGCCTGTACATCGGCGCAGACCAGGACATCCCCGAGCCCCTGCGCAACATCGGCATTCGCATCGAAGACGATGTGCGGGTAACCCAGGGCGAACCGGAAAACCTGACCCGTGCGGTTCCGGTCACGGCCGATGCCATCGAGGAGCTGATGCGCGGATGAAGGACTTCGACGTCATCCTGGCCGGCGGCGGCCTGGTCGGCGCGGCGGCAGCAGTGGGCCTGGCCCGCGCCGGCTACCAGGTCGCCGTCATCGAGGCCGCGGCGCGCCGGGCCAACCACCAGCCCAGCTACGATGACCGTACCCTGGTCGTCAACGCCGCCTCGCTCAACATCCTCTCCGGCCTCGGGCTGCTCCCGGCCGGGCTGGCCCGGATGCCGGTGCGCGAAATCCGCATCACCCGGGCCGGCGGTTTCGGCAGCCTGTGCCTGAAGTCCGAACAATATCAGCGTGAATTCTTCGGCGCCGTCATCGTCGCGCGCGAACTGGGCAACGTGGTGCTCGACGCGCTGAAGGCTTGTCCAGGCGTCACTGAACTGTGCCCGGCCACGCTGGAGACGTTTACCGTCGAGTCGGACCACGTCCGGGTGCGCCTGGGCGACGGGACGCTGATCCGGAGCCGCCTGCTGATCGGCTCCGACGGTACTCACTCCATGGTGCGCCAGAGCGCCGGAATCGAATCCGATCATCACGACTACGGCCAGTCGGCCATGATCTTCAATGTCCGCCCCGGCAATGCGCCAGCCGGCGTGGCCTGGGAACGCTTTACCCCGCGCGGACCCCTGGCCCTGCTGCCCCAGCCCGAAGGCCGGCTTGGGGTGGTCTGGATCGACCGCAACGAGGCCATCGACGAGTCCATGAGCTGGAGCGACGATCAACTGATCGCTCGCCTCGAAGCTCGCTTCGGGCCCTCGCTGGGCGGCTTCAGCCAGCCGGGCCGGCGCGCCCGCTACCCGCTCTTGCGCCAGCGCACACCGCGACCGGTGGCCGAGCGGATTGCCGTGATCGGCAACGCGGCCAACAGCGTCCATCCGGTCTCGGCCCAGGGCTTCAATCTGGGGCTGCGCGATGCCGCCAGCCTGATCGAGACCCTGGCCGGACGCAGCGATCCCGGCGATCCGGAAGCACTGGACGCCTACGCCAGATCCCGTTACCCGGATCAAGAGGCGACCGTCCGCTACACCGATACCCTCGCCCGCGCCTTCACCAACCCCTCGCTGCTGGCCCGCTTCGGTGCCGGCCTGGGACTGGCCGCGCATGCGGCGCTGCCTGGACTGAGCCGGCGCCTGGTCCGCTCGGCCATGGGCTTTCGCGACCCGGTGACACGGCTGGCCCGGGGCGGCAGCTAAGCCATGGCGACCCTGGATTTCGATGTCATCGTGGTCGGCGGCGGCGTCGCCGGGGCCGCCTGCGCGGCCTTGCTGGCCGGCCACGGCCGACAGGTGGCCCTGGTCGACGCCCGTCGGGCACACTTCGAACCGTCCGCACAGGATTTCGATCCACGCGTGGTCGCGATCAGCCCCGGTTCGCAACGTGTGCTGGCGGCGGCCGGCGGCTGGCAACGGCTCGATCCCGGTCGGCTGGCCGCCTACCATCGCATGGCGGTGCATTCGGCTTCGCTTGGCGTAACCTTCGAGGCAGGCGAACACGGACTCGACCAGCTTGGCTGGATCGCCGAGATCCCGGCCCTGCAGTCCGCGCTCTGGCAAGCCCTGGAAGATGACGCCCGGGTTCAGCTGTTCGCGCCGGTCGCCTGGGAGCGGGCCGACCTGGGCCACGAAGTCGTGCGCCTGAGCCTGGACGACGGCACCGTGCTGCGTGCCGGTCTGCTCGTGGCCGCCGATGGCGCCCGCTCGCGCCTGCGCCAGCGCGCCGGAATCACCTTGGACGAATGGCACTACAACCAGAAAGCGCTGATTGGCCCGGTGCGCACCGCCGAAGACAACAGCGGCCTGGCCTGGCAGCGCTTCACCGAACACGGTCCGCTGGCTTTGCTGCCGTTGCCCGACGGCCGCTCCTCCATTGTCTGGTCGCAGCCGGCCGATCGCGCCGGACAGCTGCGCAGCATGAACCAAAGCGACTTCGTTGCCGAAATCAATCGCCATCAGGACTCGCCGCTGGGCGAAGTACTCGAGGTGGGCGAACGCCACCTGCTGACGCTGGTCCGTCGCCGCGCCCGTCAGCTGGTCCGCGACCGGCTCGTGCTGCTGGGCGATGCGGCGCGCTCGGTGCATCCGCTGGCCGGTCAGGGCCTGAACCTGGGCCTGATGGACGCCGCCGCGCTCGCCGAGGTGCTGGAGAACTGGAACGACGGTGATCCGGCCACGGCGCTGAAGCACTACCAGCGCTGGCGCCTGAGCAACGGCGCTCTGATCAGCGGCGGCATCCATGCCATCAACGAACTGGTTCGCGCGCCGGCGGGGCTTGGCCGGCACGTCCTGGGTCTGGGTTTCGGCCTGGCCCGACAGCTCTGGCCGGCGCGCGAAGCTTTCGTCCAGCGCGCCTGCGGCCTGGATAGCGACAGCCCGCGGCTGGCCCGTAGCCGTTCCACGGCGTGAGCCCCCCATCGGGCGCGTTGCGCGCCGCGTTGTACGTGCTCGCCGGAGCGCTGATGATCAGCTTTGCCTCGGTCTTTGCTCGCCTGGCCGAAGTGGCACCGACCACCTCGGCCTTCTACCGCATGGTCTTCGGCACGCTGACTTTTGCGATTCTGCTCCTGGCCAGACCCGAGATGCGCACCGGTTTGCGCGCCAACTGGGCCGGCTCGCTCCTGATCGGCGCGCTGTTTGCCGCCGACCTGTGGTTCTGGCATCGTTCGATCATCTACATCGGCCCCGGACTGGCGACCCTGCTGGCCAATTTCCAGGTCTTCATCCTCACCGCGGTCGGGGTGATCTGGTTTCGTGAACGCCTCGGCTGGCGCTTCTCCAGCGGCCTGGGCCTGGCCATGCTGGGGTTGTGGCTGCTGTTCGGACGCGAGTGGGCGATCCTGTCGCCGGAATTCCGCCTGGGCGTGATTCTGGGCCTGTTGACCGCGCTGGCCTACGCTTTGTACCTGCTCAGCCTGCGCGGTCTGCAGATCCGTCATGGTCATATCCGTCCCGAGGCCAGGCTGGCCCAGGTGACGATCTGCTGCGGGCTGATCCTCGGCATCCTGAACTTCGCTGAGGGCAACAGTTTCGCCATTCCGGACCTCAACACCCTGCTCGTACTGATCGCCCTGGGCGTGTTCTGTCAGGTGCTGGGCTGGCTGTTCATCACCCGGGGCATGCCGTTTCTGCCGGCCGGTCTGGTCGGCCTGCTCCTGTTGTTGCAGCCATCGGCCTCGATCAGCTGGGACATGATCGTTTTCGGACTGCGTCTGGGGCTGTTCGAACTGATCGGCGTCACCCTGGCGCTGGCCGGGATTTATCTCGGCTTCCGCAGCGCCGCCAGGCAGCGAGTCGCGCGCCCCAAACCCTCCCCAAGCGCATAGACGACCGAATTACCGGGCCGGCACGGGCAGCGGCTCGATTCTGCTAGCATAGCGAGTCTTCGTTTACCCCTTAAAACCCCCTATCGTGGCTCATCCTCTCGTCAACATCGCCTCGGAAGCCGCGCGCAAAGCCGGCGGCCTGATGCGCAAATACCGTGACCGGCTGGAAAGCATCCCGGTCGAGCGCAAGGCCCGGCACGACTACGTCAGCGACGTGGACAGGGCCTGCGAGCAGATCATTCGTGAGCACATCCTGCGCCTGCACCGCGATCACGCCATTCTCGGCGAGGAAACCGGTCAGAGCGGAGACAGCGATCACCTCTGGATCATCGACCCGTTGGATGGAACCAGCAACTACCTGCGCGGGATTCCGCATTTCGCCGTCTCGATCGCGCTCAAGATCAAGGGGCGAATCGAGCACGGAGTGGTCTACGACCCGATGCGCGACGAGATGTTCGTCGCCAGCCGCGGCGAAGGCGCGTTCCTCAACGACCAGCGTATCCGCGTATCCGGTCGCCGCGACCTGGCCGGAGCCGTGCTCGGCACGGCCTTCCCGTTTCGCAGTCGGCGCCTGATGCCGGCGTATCAGGGCATGTTCGAGGCGTTGTTCGACAAGATCGAGGACATCCGCCGCGCCGGTACGGCCTCGCTGGACCTGGCCTACGTGGCCAGTGGACGACTGGACGGCTACTGGGAACTCAATCTAAAACCGTGGGACATGGCCGCCGGCGCGCTCCTGGTCCAGGAAGCCGGCGGGGTGGTAATGGACATTGCCGGCGGCGAGCGCTGGCTGGAGAGCGGGCACATCGTCGCCGCGCCGTTCAAGCTGATCACGCCGATGCGCCACGCCATCGAGCCACATTTGACCGACGGCATCCGGGCCAAGCTCGGGCGTGCGGGCTAGCCTTTGTTGTTCGGGGTTTCACCGCAGATGAACGCGGATAAACGCGGATTAAAGCTCAATTATTAACTCGGCAACGAAATACCTACGGTATTCGTTGCACGGCATTTGCGGCACATGTCCGCAAATGCCTTCGCTGCGCGGTCCCGGCCGTTCCGGCCGGGCATTAACTCGGCAATCTGTTTGATTGCCGGGTTAATAGCCCGATGACATCAGTAGATCTGCGCACCGGGATCCCGAGCGAAGCTTGCGGAGCACGGCAACAAAAGCCCAACGACGTCGCTGGAATCAGGACTCGACGCGGTCGATGAAAATCCTTTCATCCGCCTTCATCCGCCTTCATCCGCCTTCGTCTGCGGTCATCCGCGGTCATCCGCGGTCAAATCCCAAGCCGAGAAAATCTCGCTGCCTGGAGGCAAGGGCCACTCACCGCTTGGCCGTGCTGATCAGGCGCTTCGGCTTCAGGCCGCCGCGGCCATCGGCTTCACCGACCCCGAGGAAGATCTCTGGACCGTAGATCCGGACCAGGCCGCTGGCCTGGTTTTCGACATCGGCCAGGCGCTGGCCCATCAGCAGGCGCGCTGCCAACTCCTCTGACAGCAAAACCGCGGGCAGGTGGACCAGGGCCTGATCGGCGGGCTTGAGCAGCGACCGCGCCGAGGCCCGGTCAAGCGCGAGCAATTCATCGAGGGTCACGGCCTCGGCGATGTCGAATGGCGCGCTGCGGGTGCGCCGCAGGGCGCTCAAATGTGCTCCGCAGCCCAGCATTTCGCCCAGGTCACGGGCCAGGGAGCGAATGTAGGTGCCCTTGGAGCAGTGCACGCCCAGGCGCAACCGCTCGCCATCCCGGCTGATCAACTCCAGTTCGTGGATGGTGACCGCCCGTGGCGGACGTTCCACGGTTTCACCGCGGCGCGCCATGCGATACAAACGCTCACCGCCCTGCTTGAGCGCCGAATACATCGGCGGCACCTGCTCGATCCGGCCGCGGAATCGCGCCAGGGCCGCGTCGATCCCGGCATCGTCGAACTCGGGCACGGGCCGGCGCTGAACGATTTCACCCTCGGCGTCATCGGTTTCGGTGGTCGCGCCCAGGCAGACCTCGGCCAGGTAGGCCTTGTCGCTGTCCAGCAGGTAGCCGGCCACTTTGGTCGCCTCGCCGAAACACAGAATCAGCAGGCCGGAAGCCAGCGGATCCAGCGTGCCGGTATGACCGGCCTTGGCGATTCCCAGAACGCGCTTGGCCCGGCTCAGAGCCGCGTTCGAGCTCAGGCCCACCGGCTTGTCCAGCAACAGGATTCCGGATTCAGACATTACCGATACATTCCCAATCAGTC
>REEW01000180.1 GCA_007694885.1 Wenzhouxiangella sp.
CGGCGATGGCCTCGATGCGTTCGTCCAGCAAGCCTTCGTCGGCCAGCTTTCGATAGGCCGGTTGCCAATCCGGGGAAGATGCCTGCGCGTGTCCGGATGTCACGGCAAGCGCGGAAGCGGCCGCCGCCCCTTTCAGCAGGTTCCTGCGCGTGACCGTCATCTCGATACTCCTGTGGCCGTTCTCCAATATCAGAGCCATTTTTCGGTCTGGAAGTTCAGTATGCAGAGGGCCTGAGGAACCGGTCAAGCATCAGGCATGTCCCATGTCCGGACCAGCGATCCCTTCCTCGGCGACAGTGTCCCGACTTTGAAGATCGAACGGCACGTGGTCGATTCCGATTTCGGCAACAAATTTTTCCCCACGAGTGAAAAAAATCCCGGGCCAGCTGTATAGACCCAACAGAAGCCCAAATCGAACAGGAACCGAAATGACCGCAACCGCTTTAATCCGCATCGCCGGCCTGATGCTGGCCGCCGCTCTGATCATGACAATGACCGCCTGCGACCTGCGCCGCGATGGCGCTGGCGACAACGAGCACGTCCTGCGCGTGCACGATGTTTCTAACCTGCAATCCGACCAGCTGGATGTAAAGCTGAGTCTGCTGTTGGCCAGCGACGACTTGCCGTTGCGCGGAAATGTCCGAGTGATCGACCAAGGCAGGCTGGCCGTCAACGGTTCGCGATATTTGCAGGACCAGATCGCACGCCTGCTGGCCGACCTCGACCAGATCGAATCTAGCGATGCCGCCGCTATCGAAAGAGACTTTCGTCTGCAGTTCTGGTTGCTGACTCTGGTACTTGAGCGCGATGACGACGCCCTGCCACCGGTGATCGACGACCTGGCCGATGTCATCCGGGACCAGTTCCCGCAGCACGGCATCCGAGTCCACGATTTCATTGAAACCTTCGGAGGTGGAAGCACACAACACGTGCACCTGGTCTCCGGAGGCGGCACCAACGTGTCTCTCAGCCCCCTGCGCCTGCTTGAGGATGGAGCCCACATCAGCGGGCGCATCTTTGCGCGGGCGCCCGAAGATGCGCGAGGCCAAAGCGCCACCTTCAACCTCAACAGGACGATTCGTGCTGGCCAAACGCTGATGCTGGGTCGCTCCCATGGCGGCACGATCGACGATCAAGCCTTCTACCAGGTGCTGGTCGCGCGGATGGACTGGACTGATTGAATCAGAGCGTTCTCGCGTGGCCCTGTCCGATGACGAACTCGAGGCGGCCTACCGCCGGCTCGAGCGGCCCATGTTCAACTACCTGTATCGCTGGTTCTGGGATGCCGCCCAGTGCGAGGACTTGCTGCACGATGCCTTCGAACGCTTGTGGAAACTGCGGCGGCGGATTGATGCTTCAAGTCTCGACGCCCTGGCCTGGACCACGGTGATCAACCTCGCCCGCAACCAGCATGCCGCGCGCAAGCGCTGGCGCTGGTTGCCACTGCCGGAGGCCCTGGTGGCGCGCGACGACCCCAGTCAGGCGCTGGAGCTGGACTGGCGTGACCAGCGGCTGCGCCAGGCTCTCGATCAGCTGCCGGCCCGATCCCGGGAAGTTCTGCTGCTGGAGTTGTTTTCAGGACTGGAACGCGCCGAGATCGCCAGGCAACTGGGCATTGCCGAAGGCACGCTGGCCTCGCGCAAGCATCAGGCTATTGCCCGCATTCAAAGCTTGCTGAAGGAATCGGAACCATGAGTACCCATGAAATCTCACCGGATTACTTTCGCGTACTCGAGCCTCCGGCCGGCGGCCTTGAGCGCCTGCGACGAAGGATTGCCCGACCGCGACCGCACCCGCTGCTGCGGCCGCTCGTCGCTTTCGGGAGCCTGGCCCTGATCGCCGTCCTCGCCGGCAGCGTCTGGACCACCTACGATGCAGCACAGCAGGAGCGCCGGGCGATCGCGGAGCTGGAAACGATTTTCACATCGGCCAGACTGCCGCCGCTGACCATAGACGGCGTTGAACCGGTCGAACTTGATCTCGGCAGAGACGACGTATTGGCTTTCTGGGTCAAGCAGTCGCCTTAAGCCCGCTCTCGCGCTCAAAAACCGGCGCAAACCCAACGGCAACCTGACTTTTGATTTCTGAGGAAACTGATCATGACCAGCGTCAAGAAAACCGATGCAGAATGGCGCCAGCAACTGAGCGCCGAACAGTACCGCGTCACCCGCCAGGCCGGCACCGAGCGGCCGTTTACCGGCGAGTACGACGACCACTTCGAAGACGGCGTGTACCACTGCGTGTGCTGCGACCACCCGCTGTTCGACTCCGGCTCGAAATTTCATTCCGGCTGCGGCTGGCCCAGCTACCACGGCGAGCTTGAAGAAGCCGGCATCAAGCAGCGCGAGGACAACTCGCTGGGCATGCGCCGGATCGAACTGCTCTGCCCGAAATGTGACGCCCACCTGGGCCACGTGTTCAATGACGGGCCACCGCCGACCGGCTTGCGTTACTGCATCAATTCGGTGTCGCTGAACTTCAAGCCGCGCGCGTGACCACCAGCCGATGAGGATCAGCCAACCAGGATCCCGGCCCATGCCGCGTTGAGCAGCGACACCAGCGCCCCGGCCAGGACGGCTTTCAGGCCCAGCCGGGCGAGGTCGGGGCGGCGGGCCGGGGCGATGCCGCCGATGCCGCCGATCTGGATGGCGATGGAGGCGAAGTTGGCGAAACCGCACAGGGCGTAGGTCGCGATCAGCACCGAGCGCTCGCTCAAATCCACCTGCAGATCGCCCAGGGCGACGTAGGCGACGAACTCGTTGGCCACGATCTTGGTGCCGATCAGCCCGCCGACGGTGACCGCCTCCTCCCAGGGCACGCCGACCAGGAACGCCAGCGGGGCGAAGATCCAGCCCAGGATCA
>REEW01000213.1 GCA_007694885.1 Wenzhouxiangella sp.
CCCCGAAACTGCCGCTGAACGTGCTGCTGTTGTTGGCCTTGGTATAGTCCAGCCCGACGCTGACATGGCCATCCCAAAGATCAGTCAACGTCCCTTCCTTGACAGGATATATCCAGACCACGTCGGCCATGTTCAGCAGCACGCTCCCTGTGGCGAGCACAACGCGCAGCTGGCCGTCTTGCCCCGAGTCGATCAGTGATCCCAGAAAGCGCTCGCCGTCTGCCAGTTCGATGATGTAGTCATCGGGGCTGCTCATGCGCACGATGTCTTCCCAATCGAGCTGAACCGTGCCCATGTTGTCGGTACTGACCCGTAAACGTCCGCGTTCCAGCGTTTTGATGTCACAGGTAATCCGATCGCCGTTGACGAGCCAGACGGAATCGTTCTTGGCTGCGGCTGCGTGTTGCGGTACAAGCAGGGCAAGGACTGACAGCATGATGGCGCAGGTCATTGCATATGTCGGTAGGCCATCGCGTTTGCATTTTTTTGCAATCCTCGATTGAGACGACGATGTACGATCAAGCATCGATAACCCTTGGCGATTGGCAGCCGGTAATTTTAGTGTATTCGGAATTCATTCGACGTTGCACCCTATCCGGGTCGATGATCCTGGTCGTGGCCGGATAGAATCTTATTCGCCATGGCGGGTTTGATCCAGGATTTCAACGAACGCCTGGCGCCCGAATGGGACAGCGCGTTCTGACCCTCACGGATCGGGATCGACGGCCAGTATGGCGATGATGGCCAGTCGATGGTCAGCGTCAAGCAAAGTCGCTCGGGCATCAAAGGGCCGCTACCGGCATTCTCAATACCTTCTACGGCGACGATTGGCTGGCCGAAAAAGGTTTCCGTCTCGATCCGTGGTTGCGCTGCCTGGAGAATTTCCACGCCAGGGGTCGTTTGTCGAGCCCGGCAAACGCGGCCGGGTGACTGACGGCCGGCAAAGGCCCATGCCCTGATGGCCTGCTCATTCGACCAGCCGACTTTCCAGGCACTGCTTGACCGCCGAGCAGATCTGTTCGTGGGCAGCCAGGCTGCCCGGCAACATCACGAAATTGAAAAAACAGTGCATCTGGTCGTCGTGTTCGTGCACGGTGACCTCGACGCCGGCATCTTTCAGGCGCTGCGCATAGGCCTTTCCTTCGTCATACAGGACATCGTGCCGGGCCTGGATCATCACGGCCGGAGGCAGGTTCTCCAGGCTCTCGGCCTGCAGCGGTGATGCATCTGGATCGTTCCGGCGAGTCTTGTCAGGCAGGTAGTGATCCCAGAACCAGATCATGCCGTCCCGATCGAGAAAGAGCTGGTTGTCGGGATCAAGGTAGGAGGGCCGGTTTAAATTGGCATCGGTGACCGGATAAACCAGCACTTGAAGGGCGATTTCCGGGCCTTGGCGATCGCGGGCGCGGCGCGCGGTCACGGTGGCCAGGTTGGCCCCGGCGCTGTCACCGGCCAGGATGATCGGCGCATTCGGCGAAGCCAGTGTGTCGCGGTTTGCCGCCGCCCATTCGACAGCGGCGCCGGCGTCGTTCACGGCGGCAGGATAGGGATGTTCCGGGGCCAGTCGATAGTCCACCAGGACAACGGTGCAGCCGGTATCGGCGGCGATGCGACGGCCCAGGGTATCGAATTCATCGAGTGATCCAAGCACCCAGCCGCCACCGTGGTAGTAGACGAAGACCCCGCGCGGAGAGGCTGCCGGCTTGAGAACCCTGACGTCGAATTCCGCGTCAAGACCCTTGATCCGGTGATCCTCTGCCAGATGCATGGGTGGCCCGTCTCCGAACAGCTCGACCAGGCCGGCGGCAAGGCCGCGCGCCTGGTCGGGTGTGCCTTCATGTATGGGTGGAGCGCCGGATTCCGCCATCTCCTTGAGGAAAGCCCGGGTTGCCTTGTCAAGCGCCATGCCGTTCTCCTGGTTTCAATTGCCACTGCGGACTTCGAAGATACAACATCTGTTCTGGCGACGAGATGATCGGCAGGAAGCGATCAGGGTGTCCGGATGGTGCTCTCCATGGCAGCGATTTCGGCTGGCCGATGTTGGTCTTGCAGGCCCGACTCGCCTATCGCGCCAGCCAGATGTAGTGCCGGGCTCCCTTGCCGGCTCGATGCGGGCGGACGATGACCAGCTCCGACTGAAAGCCGGCGCGCTTCAGGCGGGCGGTGAACTGGGCATCCGGGCCGGCCGACCAGATCGCCAGCACGCCGTTGTTGCGCAGCGCCCGGCGAGCGGTGGCCAGCCCTTCCAGGCCGTACAGCCAGTCGTTTTCGCGCCGGATCACGGCCTGCGGGCCGTTGTCTACGTCCATCAGAATGGCGTTGAATCCGCCCGGCTCGGCGCGCATGAGGTCGGCCACGTCGCCGACGTACACGGTGCTGCGCGGGTCGGAGAGCGGATGGCCGGACGGCTCGCCGATCCAGCGGTGATGCCAGTCGACCACTTCGGGAATCAGTTCGGCGACCACGACTTCCGCATCCGGGCCCACGGCGGCCAGGGCGGCGGCCTGGGTAAAACCCATCCCTAAGCCGCCGACCAGGATGCGCGGGTTGGCCGGCTGACCCATGCGGGCGCAGGCCAACTCGGCCAGGGCCTTCTCCGAGCCGTGCACGCGGCTGTTCATCAGCTCACCGCGGCCTGGAATGACCATGGAGAACTTGTCCTTGTGCTCGTAGAGCAGCAGTGACTTGTTGGTGTCGGGAATGCGGGCCTCGGCCAGCAGCACCGACCGGCTCACGCCTCGTCGTCCTCGTCTTCGCGCAGACGCTCGCGGCGCTCCATTTCTTCTTCCCGGGCCGCGTCGATGATGCCCATGAGCTCGGCCAGGTTGACGTCGACCTGTT
>REEW01000215.1 GCA_007694885.1 Wenzhouxiangella sp.
TGTTCTACCCATCAGACAGCGCTGGTCTCTACTTCCGCCGCGATCCGGGCGCCGGAGCCAGGCAGGTGCGGAGCCCGATGTTTCAGGCTGCTTCGACGATCTGCAGCTTGACTTCGAGCCCAGCCGCGGTGGCCATATTGACCAGGGCATCTAGGCTGAACAGGTTGATTTTGCCGCGCACCAGGTCAGAGATGCGGGGCTGAGTAACGCCGAAGAGGCTGGCAGCTTGCGCCTGACTCATTTTGGTCTGAGCCATGTGATCTTTGAGTGCCGTCATCAGGGTACAACGCAACTTCATGTTTTCCGCTTCTTCCGGGGTGTCCTCAATGGCATCCCACACGCTGGCAAATCGTTGGCTTATCACCCTAGCTCCTGCAATAATTTGCGGTACCGACTCGTGGCCAATTCCAGATCGGCCTTGCTTGTCTTCTGTGTTTTCTTGTGGAAGCAGTGAAGTACATAGACCGCATCGGCGAATCTGGCAACGTAAATGACCCGAAATGCCCCGCTTGCATCCCGAATCCTGATTTCCTTAACCCCCTGGCCTATGACATTCATGGCTTTCCAACTATTTGGATCAAACCCATTCTGTACCTGATCGAGCTGATATCCGGCCTCGCGTCTGGCTGAGATAGGAAAAGCACGAAGCTCGTCGAGGGAGTTACCTCGGAACTCGATAGGTTTTGGGGCAACCATCCATATAGTATACGAAAAATTGTATATGGGGTGGCGAGATGAGCTGTGGCTTTGGTATTGCGGTTTTATGCCACCGCCGCATGCCCCCCGCGGCGGCCGTCGGCGGCGGCGGAATCCGGGCCGACCGCGTGGACGCCGCCGAAGAACAGGTTGCGTTCCGGCCAGGTGCGCGCCTGGCGGTGGTTGGCGAGCAGCCAGTCCTGGGCTTCGCTGCCCCATTCCGAGGCCATTTCCACGCTCAGGTGGCCGCGCTCCAGGTGCAGGCGCGGGGCGTTGACCGCGGCGTTCAGATCCATCCTGAAATCGATCAGGTTGCAGATCACCTGGGCCAGGGCGGTGCGGATGCGGTTCGAGCCGCCGCTGCCGAGCAGGTAGCGCTCGGACCCTGCGCGGATGATGGTCGGGGCCATCATCGAGGCCAGGCGGCGGTTGCGCGGCCAGTTGTGAAAGCCCGAACGGTTCAGATCCTCCTCGCCGAGCATGTTGTTCATCAGGATGCCGCTGTCGGGAATCACGTAGCCCGAGGCCTCGCCGTTGGACAGGGTCATGGCCACGGCCAGGCCGCGCCCGTCGTCGATGCTGATGTGGGTGGTGCCGCGCCGGCTGACCTGCTGCGGCTTTCCGGCCAGGCCGGCGAAGGCCTGGCGCAGCGACCGCTCCGAGGCCAGCAGCTCGGGCTGTTCGAGCTGGGCGCGCAGGTCTTCGGATTCGACCATGGCCAGGCACAGGGCCGCCAGGTGATCCGGTGCGCCGAAGCCGGTGTCGGCGGGCAGGTGGGTTTCCAGGCGGCTGGAGGCCAGGGCAACCATCAGACCGCCGAAGGCCGGCGGCGGGGTCGACCACAAGGTGGTGTCGCGATAGTGCCAGCGCAGCGGCCGCCGCCAGCGCGCGCGGTAGCGCTCCAGGTCGGCCAGGCGCAGGTGACCGCCGCCCTCGACCGAGTCGCGGGTCAGCCGCCTCGCCGCCTCGCCGCGATAGAACAGGTCCGGGCCCTCGCGCGCCAGCCCCTCCAGGAAATCGCCGAAATCCGGGTTGTCCAGGTGGGCGCCGGGACTCGGCAGCGGTGCTTCGCGATCGGCCAGGCCGAACACCCGGGCGCCCGGGTTGGAGGCGCGCACGATCGGTTCGAGAATCTGCAGGGTAAAGGCCTGGACGGCATTCAGCGCCAGCCCCTCGCGGGCCAGCCGGGTGGCCGGCCCGATCAGCGCGCTCACCGGCCGGCTGCCGTGGCGTTCGTGCAGCGCGTACAGCCCGGCGACCACGCCGGGGGTGGCGATCGAGCCCATGCCGACGTGGAACTCCTGGGTATCGGGGCCGAAGTTGCCGATGATCGGGTAGAAATCCAGCTCGCCGTGGTGGCGCTGGCGCGGGGTGTGGGCAAAGAAATCCAGCGCCAGCGGCGCGCGCCCATCGTCCTGGACCAGGGCGTGCCCGCCGCCGCCCAGCGAACACAGCAGCGGTTCGGCCACGCACGCGGCCAGGGCCGCGGCGACGGCGGCGTCGACGGCGTTGCCGCCGTCCTCGAGCACGATTCGTGCGGCAAGCGTGGTCTGTTCGTGCCCGGTGGCGATGCGCCAGCGGGCCGATGAGGAGGAACCGTCCATGGGCGCTATTGTAGGCGGGCGGGAGGTCGCATTACCCTTTCGAGAAGGGTCCGGGCCGGAGAGTCCCCTTGCCCATTCAACGGCAACCGCAGGCTGCCCGCCGTCGACAATCAGCATCCCGTAGACCGAGACGTGCAAAATGCTTGAATCCCGATCGATTCTGGGCGACAATGCACGGCTATCTTTCAGTCCGAACACAGGTTTGCCGTCATGAAGGCCGATATCCACCCGAACTACCGCGAAGTCGTTTTCCAGGATCTGTCCAGCGACCTGGTCTTCAAGACCCGCTCCACCGTCCAGACCAAGGAAACCATCGAGTTCGAAGGTCAGGAATACCCGCTGGTCAAGGTGGAAGTCTCGAGCAAGTCCCACCCCTTCTACACCGGCAAGCACAAGATCATGGACGCCGGCGGGCGCGTCGACAAGTTCAAGAAGCGCTACGGCAAGTAAGCGCCCAAGCCTCCTGGCGCGGCTAGTTCCGCGCCAGCAGCACCGAAGTAGTCTTTGCCTTG
>REEW01000011.1 GCA_007694885.1 Wenzhouxiangella sp.
TCGATCGTCTGCGGCTGGGTATCGGCGACCGCAACGGGGGCGAAGCCGATCACCGCAAAAGCGGCGGCGATCAGGCCGATCAAAAGTCCGCTGGAATGCTTTGGCATCTTGGAAATCCTGCCCTTGGAATTGGAATTACGGGAGTCAGTGCTGGCGAATGGATTCACGGTGTTCATCCTCCGTCACCGGTTCGTGGGGCCCGAACGGGGATGAACATCAGGTCCGGCGGAATCTGCTCGCGTGCGATCCGCGAACCCATCTTGACGTCCGGCAGGAAGCTCAAGTCCAGATTGACCCACTGGCGTGCTTCCGGATCGAAGCGCATCAGCGTCTCGTCGTCGTCGGTCCGGAACACCAGCGAGGCTCGGCCGATGCGCAGGAACTCCACGTTTTCGAACTCACGCCCGCCGACCTCGATGTTGCCGCGGTAGGCCTCGATGGTCCGGCCGTATTCGTTTTCGATCTGATAGGCCTCGACAACCAGCCGATAGCGCTGAGCCGGCGAGCGCGATGGGTCATCCATCAGGTTGCGCAGCCTTTGGACGCGCCCGCGGCGCTCGTCGAGCAGAAACGGAAGGTCTGCTTCGACCAACTGGTCGAGCGCTTCGACCATGTCCTCCATGAGCGGCTGAATGGCCCGCTGCAGGCTGGCAATGTTGTTGATGTCGTTGGTCAGAGACTCGATCTCGCGCCGCTGGGCATCCACCTGGCGCTGTTGCGAGGCGTTGTAGCGGTTGAGCTGCTCGAGCTGTTTCAAGTTGGCGCGGAAATCGCTGAGCAGGTTCTGGATACGGGAATCGAGTTGATCCACACGCTCCTGGGACTGGTCTGTGTCCTGGACCGCCTGGCGGCTGGTGTCAAGAATCGGGTCGACTTCCTCGCCGAAGGCGCTGGTCTGGAACGCGAGCGCGATGCTGACCAGGGCAAGAAAGGCAAGTGGACCGCGGCTGATCATTTTCAGGTTCATTGGAGTTTTCATACCCAGTAATTTTCGGATGGAGCGGGTGGAAAGGCCGATCATACTTCAATCGAGTTCGGCGCAACAAGCGGAGTATTCTACGAACCGAAGCGGCGAGAACGCAAGTTTGCCTGAATACAAGGGCCGGTCAGATTCGAAAAACAGATGCTGGCCGCGGAGCGTGAAGGCGAAGTGAGGAAGACGCCGGGCCGCTGCAGTCAGCTCGCGAGGGCCGTTTCCACCGGCTCGGACGCCTCGCCGGCGATGGACTGCGGCCGACAGATCGACGAGTGAAGCTCCCAGAAATACTGGTGGCTGTCGTACTGCTGATGCTCGATATCGATCATGCGGATGTTGTTCGGGTCGCTGATGGTCAGGCTGGAGGGCCGGTATTCGCTCAGCGGACGAACGACGTCCACGCCAAGCCGATTGTGTTCGGCGAAATAGACCGCGAAATCATGAGCGAGTTCAAGGGTGAGCGGATAATCGCGCGCCTCATCGGGCATCACCGCCTCGTTGACGGCCAGAACCACCTCGAGGGCCGAGTCGGCCCGGACGGCGTAGCGCTGGACCAGGAACCGGCTGACCTGGTCGTAAAAGGCGCGCCAGCCGCCCGGCATGATTTTCTCGCGGTTGAAGAAGCGCAGCACCCAGGTCACCGCCGGCAGCCGATCCGGCTCGGCCTGAACCAGCTCGAGCAGATCGTGCAAGATACCCACCGCGCCGACCTTGTACTCCCACTGCACGAACCGCAGGACGTAGCGCAGGGCAGAATACCCGTCGGCGGCGGTGAAGGCCTGGTAGATCGCCTTCATCTGCTCGAGTTCGCTTTCACTGTAGCTGGAGCAGGACAGCAGGTAGCCGTCGGCATCGGCTCGAATCCGGTATTTTTCGATGTAGGCCGGATGGGCCATGGGGCTGTTGGGCAGCAGCTGGGTGGGGTAGGCCTTGACCGCCACGTCGGCGTCGAAGTAGCGCTGCAGGTCGCGGTCGAAGGCGGCCGGGGTGATGCCCGGCAAACCGATCATCAGGTCGGTCGACAGCGGCAGGCCGAGGCCGGAAAAGATCTCGATCAGCTCGTCGTATTTCTCGGTCTTGATGTTCTCCCGGTCGATGACTTTCAGGGTTTCCTCGTCGCTGGTCTGAATCGAGATGATGCCCTGGCTGATGATGCCGCCGTCGCTGAACACCTTGATGATCCGGGCCAGCCGCTCGTTGGCGTTTTTGGTGTAGTTGACCACCACCTCGCGCGGAAAGCCGTGGCGCCGGCGAACCTCGACGATCCACTCGGCGATCTCCAGGTCGCGCTTGAGCATGCCGAAATTGGCGTCGGCGATCCACAGCACGCCGACCCGGTTGCGCCCGATCCACTCGATCTCCCCGCGCACCCGGTCCATCTCGAAGCGGGTGACTTTCTGATTGGTCGCCGAACCCCAGTCGCAGAAGGTGCACTTGAACGGGCAGCCGCGGTTGGTCTCGACGATGGCGGCCTCGACCCGTCCCTCGTAGGCGTCGAACACGCCCTCGGCGTAGGGCGAGGGAATGATGTCGGGCTCGCGCATGCGAAGCCGCGGCGCGGTCCGGACCAGTTCGCCGTCGCCGCGCCGGAAGGTAATGCCTTCAAGAGCGTCCAGGCCGTCGTCGAAGACCAGACAGGCGCGCTCGTCGCGCCGGATACGGGCCAGGACCTCGGCCGTGGTCAACTCGCCTTCGCCGTGCACGGCCAGGTCGACCGAGGGGTGGCGCTGCATGAAGTCGCGACAGGCCTGCTCGTAGTTCGGGGTGCTGGGGCCGCCGTGAATGCAGACGTTGTTGGCGTCATGGCGCTTGACCGCGCGCGAGACGTCCAGGTT
>REEW01000185.1 GCA_007694885.1 Wenzhouxiangella sp.
CTTCATCACGAACGGGATCGGCGTGTTCGGCCAGGCCGGTCGGCCGGTAGCGGCCATCGGTGTATTTTTCGATGTTGTCGGCTCGGGCCAGGTAGGTCTTGCCCCGGGTCTGGATGCCGGCCACCCAGCGCCAGCCCAGGGTATTGGAGGCCGGGTCGGCGTCGAGCAGATGACGCAAGAAAAAATCCGCGCCCAGGGTCCACGGCAGCTTGAGGGTAAAAATCCAGATCGAGGCAAACCACATCCGGGCATGGTTGTGGAGGTAGCCGGTGGTGACCAGTTCCCGGGCCCAGTCGTCGAAGCAGTCGATGCCGGTGCGCCCCGATGCGGCGTCGGCCAGGGCGCGGGCCAGGCCGCTGTTGGCCGCAACCCGTTCGCGGTCTGTATCGCGTTCGGCCAGGAAATCGCGCCAGACCGCGGGGCGCATCTGCAGCCAGCCTTTCCAGTAGGTGCGCCAGAACACTTCCTGGATGAACTTCTCGGCCTGGTTCGGGCCGTGCTCGGCCAGTACCGCGGCGATCACCTCACGCTCGCTGATGATTCGATGGCGCAGGTAGGGCGAGAGCATGGAAACGTTGTGCTTGCGTCCCGGACCGGAGTCGGCGTTGCGCTCGGCGGCATAGGTCCGGCCGGCGCGGGGGACAAAATCAGCCAGGCGCGCCAGGGCGGCCGCGCGCGTCGGCGCGAACAGCTCCAGGGGCTCGGGCGGCTCGGTCATGGCGACGCCAGCAGAAAACGGGACGCTATTGTCGTGCCCTTGAAGCCAAGTGCGCGTGAGCACCCCGCAGCGCGAGATGCTTTCCCTGAAAAGTCCGATACCGATGGCTACAGTCGGGCGATCAGTACAAGCGCTCGACGTAGGATTCCACCGGCTTGGGCACCCGGTCGTCGCCATCGTCGGCCCATTTGCGCCGCGGCAGTTCCGGGGCCGGTGGTGGCTCGTCGCGGTAGGGGATCTGCTGGAGGATATGGGCGATGCAGTTGAGCCGGGCATGGCGCTTGATGTCGGCGTCGACGAAGCGCCAGGGGGCAAACTCGGTATCGGTGTACTTGACCATCTCGTCCTTGGCCTGCGAATACTCGGCCCAGCGCGAGCGCGACTTGATGTCCATGGGTGAAAGCTTCCAGCGCTTGACCGGATCCTGCACCCGGGCCTTGAGGCGTCGCTCCTGCTCGCGCTCGCTGACCGAAAACCAGTATTTCAACAACTGAATGTCTTCGCGGACCAGCATGTGCTCGAACTCCGGACAGGTCTGCAGAAAGCATTGCACCTGTTCTTCGGTGGCAAAACCCATGACCCGCTCGACGTTGGCGCGGTTGTACCAGGACCGGTCGAACAGCACGATCTCTCCGGCCGCCGGCAGGTGCTCGACGTAGCGCTGGAAATACCACTGGGTCTTTTCCCGGTCCGACGGCACGCCCAGGGCCACGGTACGGACAATGCGCGGATTCATCATGTCGGTGATGCGCTTGATGACGCCACCCTTGCCGGCCGCATCGCGGCCTTCGAACACGATCACCACCCGCCGTCCCGTCTCGACCACGCTGTGCTGCAGCTTGACCAGTTCCAGCTGCAAGCGGCGCAGTTCTTTCGTGTATACGTTTTTCTTCAGGTAGCCCTTGCGGTTGTAGTGCTTCGGCTCGAAGCGTCGGTTTTCAGACAGTTCCTGCATGGTCAATCCTTGGTGAATGGATGCGGTTCGGGTTTGTGCATCCAGTGTTTGAATCGGGCGCCTTGGCGGCAGCCTCAGTCATTGACCCGGCCCGCTTCGGCCAGCCCCTCGAGCACGTCGCTCAGCGCCAGCAGTCTTTTACCGGTGATGCCGGTTCGACCATGGCCGAGCACGGACAGGTTATCAGCTTGTTCGGTCAGGGCAGAAGCCAGCACCGGATCGAATCGACCATTGGCCGCATCCACCCGCTCGAGCAGCTCGATGATCTGGGCTTGCCGGGCTTCGTCCAGGTGCGATCCCCGCTCCAGCTGGTCCAGGTAGGCACGGGCAACAACCGGCTCGGACGGCCAACGGACCTGGAACTGCTGCTGCGGGTTGAACGCGGCATCGGCTTCGAATCGTCCGGCCGCGGCAATCTCGTTGGCGCTCAGGACATCGCCGGGAATCAGCGCAAGCACGTCCAGCCCGCGCACGATCTCGGTACCGAAGATCCGGTTTCGATACCAGTAGGCAGACCAGAAGCCCCCGGTCACCAGCGCTTCTTCATCGATCGGACCCCGATCGAAAAAGGCGATTTCGGTCGGGTTGGCGGTATCGGTGAAGTCGAACACCGAAATCCCCCCCTGGTACCAGGCCTGGACCATGATGTCCCGGCCCGGCACGGGAATCAGCGAGCCATTGTGGGCGACACAGTTTTCCTGCTCGGTCTGCGGGGCCGGCATCTTGTAGTAGCTGCGAAACACCAGGCGGTTGTCGACGATCTCGTAGATCGCGTTGGCGCCCCAGTGGAGCGGGTCGGAGGCACGGCAGCGCGGACGGGTACCGCCGCCCCACTCGTCGGTGAAAATCACCCTGGTGCCGTCGTTGTTGAAGGTCGCCGAGTGCCAGTAGGCAAAGCCCGGGTCGACCACCGCGTCGATGCGCTCCGGGTTGACCGGGTCGGAGATATCGAACAGGATGCCGTTGCCCGAGCAGGCGCCGGCGGCCAGGTTCAGTTCGGGAAACACCGTGATGTCGTGACAGTGGTTGGTCTCGGCCGAGGTCTGGGTACCCGGTCCGTGGTCACCGCGCTCCCAAAGGCCGGCGAGGATGCCGGTTTCAGGGTCGGCGAACACCGCCGGGCTGTGGATGATGCG
>REEW01000078.1 GCA_007694885.1 Wenzhouxiangella sp.
CCCGACGATGGATTTGCCAAACCCGGGGCGGCGGCAGACAATAGAGGTCACGCCCACCAGCCCAAGCCAGTTTCCTCCTGCCATGCCCGTTCTGCCCCTGATCGCCGCCGCCCTGCTGATCGCTGCCGGCCCCTTGTTTGCCGCACCCGAACTGACCATCCAGCGTATCTTCGACTCACCCGACCTGGCCGGTCCGACCCTGCGCCAGGCCGAGCTGTCGCCGGCCGGCGACCGGGTGACCTTCATCCGCGCGCGCGACGACGACCGCGACCTGCTTGACTTGTGGGAGTACCACATCGGCGACGACCAGACCCGCATCCTGGTTGCAGCCGACGCGGTGGTTGCCGACGAGGGCGAATTGTCCGCGGAAGAACAAGCCCGGCGCGAGCGCGCCCGAATCGCCGGCGTGCGCGGCATCGTCGAGTATCGCTGGTCCGCCGACGGCCGCTTCCTGATCTTCCCTTTGGCCGGCGACATCTACGTGCTCGACCTGGCCGACGAAGCCATGGAGGTTCGCCAGGTCACCGACAACGAAGCGTTCGACATCGACCCCCAGGTCGCGCCGGACGGACGCCACGTGGCCTTTGTACGCGAGCGCAACCTCTGGATAGCCGATCTTGAAACCGGCCAGGCCCGGGCCCTGACCGAAGACGGCGACGAGGTCGTGGCCAACGGTCTGGCCGAGTTCATCGCCCAGGAAGAAATGGGCCGATCGACCGGTTTCTGGTGGTCGCCCGACAGCACCCGCATCGCCTTCCTGCGCACCGACGAAAGCGCGATCGAGCCGACCCTGCGCCATGAGATCCAGGCCGACCGCATCACCATGGTCGAGCAGCGCTACCCGTTTACCGGGACGCCCAACGTGCGCTATCGCCTGGGCGTGATCGACCTCGACGAAGACACCACCCGGTGGATCGACCTGGGCGACGAAGACGACATCTACATTCCGCGCGTAGCCTGGCTGCCCGACGGCCGGCTCTTGAGTTTCCAGCGCCAAAGCCGCGACCAGAAAACCCTGGAACTGGTCATTGCCGAGATCGAGGACGGCACGACCCGCACCGTGCTGACCGACACGTCCGAGACCTGGATCAACCTGCACGACGACCTGCACTTCCTGTCCGAACTGCCGGCCTTCATCTGGTCATCCGAAACCGACGGCTTCCGTCATCTGTACCTGTACGACCTTGACGGTGAGCCGATCCGGCGCCTGACCGCCGGCCCCTGGGTGGTCGACGCGCTCAAGGGCGTGGACGAGGAACTGGGGCTGGTCTACTTCACCGGCTCCCAAGTCTCGCCGGAAGAAAAACACCTGTACCGCCAATCGCTGGTCACCCAGTCGCCGGAAAACATCACCCGGGTCTCGCGCCGGCCCGGCTGGCACCAGATCGGCATGGACGCAGCGGCCCGGGTCTACGTCGATACCTTCTCCAGCACCCTGCAGCCGCCGCAGCTGTCGCTGCACTCAGCCGACGGCGAACGCACCGCCTGGCTGCTGGAGAACCGCGTGACCGGCGATCACCCCTACGCAGACTTCCGCGCAGGCCATCTGCCGACCGAGTTCGGCAGCCTGGTCGGGCCGCAGGAACAACAGCTGCGCTACCGCCTGATCCGCCCGGCCGATTTCGATCCAGACCGGCGCTACCCGGTTCTGGTCCACGTCTACGGCGGCCCGACCCATCGCCTGGTCGCCGACCGCTGGGGCCGCCGAGCACTGATCGACCAGTACTTCGCGCGCAAGGGCTACGTGGTCTTTTCGCTGGACAACCGCGGCATTGTTCGCCAGGGCAAGGCCTTTCAGGACGAGATTCATCTCAAGCTGGGGCGGGTCGAGGTGGTCGACCAGATGGTCGGCCTCGACTGGCTGCGGCGCCAGAGCTTCGTCGACCCCGAGCGCATCGCCATGTTCGGCTGGAGCTACGGCGGCTACGTCAGCCTGATGGCCCTGGCCCAGAACCCCGGCCAGTTCGCCGCCGGCGTGGCCGTGGCCCCGGTGACCGACTGGGCCTTGTACGACACCCACTACACCGAACGCTACCTGGGCAGGCCGCAAGACCAGGCCGAGGCCTATCGCGAGGGCAACGTGCTGACCTGGGCCGGGCAACTCGACGACCCGCTGCTGCTGATCCACCCCATGGCCGACGACAACGTGCTGTTCACCCACTCGACGATGCTGATGCAGAAGCTGCAGGAAGAGCGCATACCGTTCGACCTGATGACCTACCCCGGCGAAAAGCACGGCATCGCCGGCGCCAACCAGCGCGTGCACGTCTACGAAATGATCGCCCGCTTCCTCCACCGCCACGTCAAGCCGGAGACTGCGCAATGACCACCCTCGGCACGCCACTCTCGCCCAGCGCCACCAAGGTGATGCTGCTGGGCGCGGGTGAGCTGGGCAAGGACGTGGCCATCGAACTGCAGCGCCCGGCCGGAATTCGTGCGGCGAAATCAAAATAAAAACGTCAGCCCACCAGTATCCAGCCCTCCCCGTGTACGGTCAGTGAGTGAAGAGCGCGCTCACTGATGTGAATGGTTTTGTCAACAAAATCAGGCAATTGGATTCACCCCTCCTGCACACCCCAGGCGTACCCTGCGCCCACTGAAAGCCGCTCGCGGCCTTTCTTTGCCGACTGGTTTCTTCTGTTCGGATGGGTGTCAACAGAAGAATTCCAGCGTTTTGTTGCACCGCGAACTGGGAGATATCCATGGACGCTCTATCGTTTGGACAATACGAACTGATCTACAACGCTTTTTCCTTCGGCATCGCAGCGATGTTTGCCGCCACGCTGTTTTTCTGGCTTGGCTTGTCGCAGATTGCCCAGCAGTACAAGATGGCGGTCGTCATCACCGGCCTGGTCACGTTCATTGCCGGCTACCACTACCTGAGAATTTTCGACAGCTGGGATTCGGCATTCACCGTGATTGACGGCTCGGTGGAAATGACCGGGGTTGCCTTCAACCAGGCCTACCGCTACGTCGACTGGCTGCTGACCGTCCCGCTGCTGCTGGTCGAACTGATCCTGGTGATGAGCCTGACCCGCTCCGAAACCGTGCGCAAGAGCATCACCCTTGGCGGCGCGGCAGCACTGATGATTCTTCTGGGCTACCCCGGCGAAGTTTCCGGTGACATCGACGGTACTCGCTTCCTGTGGGGCGCGCTGTCGATGATTCCGTTCCTCTACATCGTCTACAGCCTGTTTGTCGGCCTGTCCGATTCGATCAACAACCAGCCGGCCGGTGTCCGCGGTCTGGTCAACCTCGCCCGCTGGGTGGTTGTCCTGTCGTGGAGCTTCTACCCGATCGTGTACTTCGCTCCGTTCGTGATTCCGATGGACGGCGGCACCGCAACCGTGGTGATCGAAGTCGGCTACACCATTGCCGACGTGGTGGCCAAGGCGGTCTTCGGCGTTCTGATCTTCATGATCGCCCTGCGCAAGTCCCAGGAAATCTCGGCAGCCTGAGCCGCCGAGACCTCGGGAGACTGTCATGGCCCTCCAGTTCCGGACCCCCGGCATCGGCGCGGGCGACTTGCCCGCGCCGACCATCCCGGGCGCCGCTGACCGGCGTACCGAGACCGACACCCTGCTGGCCCGGGTGGAGAACGCCATGCACGATCTGTCAGGCACAACAGCACCCAGCGCGGCCCAACGGGCCGCGCTGCATCATTTACGGGCAGGCGGGGGGCGATTTCGCGCCCGTCTGGCCATCGACGCCGGCCTGTCCCTGGGCATCGCTCCCGCTCGCATCGCGGCGGTTGCAGCGGCCGTGGAACTGGTCCACAACGCGTCATTGATTCACGACGATCTTCAGGATCGAGACGACCGCCGGCGCGGCCGGGCATCCATCTGGGTCGAGTTTGGCGACGCGGTCGCCGTTTCGGCCGGCGACCTGATGCTGTCGGCCGCCTACGGCGCACTGGCGGCCGGCGGATCCGCCGCCGCCTCGCTGGTCGACCTTCTCCACCAGCGCATCCGCGAGATGATCCGGGGCCAGGACAGCGATCTGACCCGGCCGGATCAGTACCTGGATCTTGCCGAGTACGAAACCATTGCCGCCGGAAAATCGGGGCCCTTGCTGATCCTGCCGCTGGAAATGAGCCTGGTCCTGGCCGGCCGCGACGACCAGCGCGCAATCGCGGCCGCCTGCGGGCGTCATTTCGCCATCGGCTACCAGATGTTCGATGACCTGCGCGACGTTGCCATCGACCGGGCCGGCGGGGCACTCAACGCCGTGCTGGTCTTGACCCGGAGCGGCCATTCCAGCCCCGGGGCCCGGGTCACCGACCTGGCCATCGGCCACTTCCACCAGGCCGATACCCTGAGTCGGAGTCTGCCCGCGGATTGCGGCCGCCTGCTGGCACGATCGGCCCGCAAGCTCAGCCGCCAACTCACCGGAGATACCCGAACATGAACAGACTGATCGTCATCGGCGGCGGCTTCGGCGGCATGGCCGCGGCCTTGCGCGCCCGCGCCAAGGGCTACCAGGTCACCCTGATCGACCGCTGCCCGCGTCTCGGCGGGCGCGCCCAGGTCTTTGAAAAAGGCGGCTATCGCCACGATGCCGGCCCGACCGTGCTGACCGCCCCGTTCCTGTTCGAGGAACTGTTCGAATTGTTCGGCCGCAAGATGTCCGATGCGGTCGATCTGGTCCCCGTCGACCCCTGGTACCGGTTCGAGTTTGCCGACGGCTCGCACTTCAACTACGGCGGCGGCATGGACAAGACCCTGGCCGAGATCGAACGCATCAACCCCGAAGACGTGGCCGGCTACAAGAAACTGCTGGAGGACTCGCGGCGCCTGTACGATGTCGGCTTTACCCGCCTGTCCGACGCGCCCTTCCACAGCGTGGCCTTCATGCTGCGCCAGGTCCCGCACCTGGCCCGCCTGGGCGCCTGGCGCACGGTCTGGCAAATGGTTCGCCGTCGCCTCAAAAGCGACCACCTGCGCCAGGCCTTCTCGATCCAGCCGCTGCTGGTCGGGGGCAACCCCTTCGACACCACCAGCATCTACGGCCTGATCCACTTCCTGGAAAGCGCCCACGGGGTGCACTTCGCCATGGGCGGGACGGGCGCGCTGGTCGATGCCATCGAAGGCCTGATGACCGACGTCGGCATCGACATCGAACTCAACACCACGGTCGAGCAGATCCTGGTCGAAAACGACCGCGTCACCGGCGTGCGCCTGGGCGACGGGACGACGCGATCCTGCGAGGCCATGATCTCGAACGCCGACCCCGCGCACCTGTACCAGCACATGCTGCCGGCCGAGCACTCGCGCCCATCGGCCCGGCTCAAGGCCCGTCACGCGAAGAAATCCATGGGCCTGTTCGTGCTGTTTTTCGGCGCCAACCGGCAATATCCGGACGTCGCCCACCACACCATCTGGATGGGGCCGCGCTACCGCGAACTGCTCAGCGACATCTTCGACCGCAAGATCCTGGCCGAGGACTTCTCGATCTACCTGCACCGGCCGACCGCGACCGACCCCAGTTTCGCGCCGGCCGGCTGCGACAGTTTCTATGCCCTGGTCCCGGTGCCCAACCTGGAAGCCGGCATCGACTGGTCGGTCGAAGGCCCCAGGCTGCAGGAGCGGGTGGTCAAAGCCCTGTCGCGGACCATCCTGCCCGACCTCGAGGATCACATCCAGGCCGACTTCCACATGAGCCCGGAAGATTTCGCCACCGATTATCTTTCGCCCCAGGGGGCCGGGTTCTCGATCGCGCCGATCTTTCGCCAGTCGGCCTGGTTCCGCTTCCACAACCGCGCCGAAGGGCCGTCCAACCTCTACCTGGTCGGCGCCGGCACCCACCCCGGCGCAGGCCTGCCCGGCGTACTCTGTTCGGCCAAGGTGGTCGACCGGATTCTGCCCGAAGCGATGGCCCAGGCACCGCGCACTGCGCCGGCGGCCAGCGCCGTACTCTCATGAGCACCGGCAACGGCAAGCAGGTTCAGGCCGGCTCCGCGGCCGAGCCGGAAGCGGTAATGAAGGCCCACGGGCGCAGCTTCCACCTGGCCGCCCGCCTCCTGCCCCGGCCGGTACGGGCCAGTGCATCCCGCCTGTATGCGTTTTGCCGTCACGTCGATGATCTGGCCGACACCTCGGACGACCCGCAGCTTGCCCGCGCGCAGCTGCGCGCCTTGCGCGAAGACATTGCCGGGCAAACGCCGCGCTCGGCCCGTAGTCGCGACTTTCTCGAACTGGCCGCGCAGGACAAGCTGCCGATTGCCCCCGCCCTGACCCTGATCGATACCGTCTCGCAGGAAATCGAAGGCACGCGCGTGGCCGGACAGGCTGACCTGGTCGGCTACGCCTACGGCGTGGCCGGCACCGTCGGCCTGATGATGTGCTCGGTCCTGGGCGCACGCGAACCCGGAGCCAGGGCGTTTGCGGTCGATCTGGGGATTGCCATGCAGTTGACCAACATCGCCCGCGACGTCGGCGAGGATGCCGCCATGGGTCGGGTCTACCTGCCGGCCACCTGGACTACGGGGCTAACCTGTGCACAGATTCTGCGGCCGGACCCGGCCCAGCGCGAGTTGCTGCGGCAGGCGACGGCCCGCTGCCTGGCCCTGGCCGATCGCTACTACGCCAGCGGTCTGAGCGGCCTGAGGTTTCTGCCGACCCGCTCGCGCTACGCCATCGGCGTGGCCGCCCAGGTGTACCGGGCCATCGGCGATCGCGTTGCCGACGCCGACTATCGGTCCTGGGACCGGCGCGCGGTCGTTCCCGTCCCCGCCCGGTTGCGCATTGCCGCTGCCAGCCTGCTGCGCGAAATGGTGTCCGGCGAGCGCGCCGAGGGGCGCCCGGGCGCGCGTTCCCCGCGAACCCGGCACCATTTCGTCCGCGCCGCCACCCACCCGGACGGCTCCCCATGCGAACGCCAGCGCATTTCGATCTCCTGATCCTGGGCGGCGGATGCGCCGGCCTGTCGCTGGCCATGCGCCTGGCCGAATCCGGCTACCCGGGTCGGGTCGCCATCATCGAGCCGCGATCGGTGTACGTCGATGACCGCAGCTGGTGTTTCTGGGCGCCGGACCAGCACCCCCTGGCCGCCCTGGTCTCACGGCGCTGGAGCCGCTGGCGCGGATCGCGCTGGAACCGGGATGTCATCGAACGCTCCGCCCCCGGCCTGAGCTACCAGTACGTCAACAGCCTGGACTTCTACCAGCACGCCCTGGAGGCCATCCGGGGCACCGACAACATCGAGCTCAAGCTGGATCAGAAGGTCGTGGACGTCACCCGCGAGAAAGACCTTTTCCACATCCAAACGGCAGACTCGAAACTGCAGGCCCGCTGGGTCGTCGATACCCGCCCGCCCGCCCCGGCCCGGCTGTCGGAGTCGGTGCTCCATCAGTGTTTCGCCGGCCGGGTCGTTTCGCTGGCGCCGGAATCACCGGGCCGTTTCGAGCCCGACGCGGTCGAACTGATGACCGACATGCGCCGCGACGAGCACGGCCTGCAGTTCAGCTACGTACTGCCCTTTGCCCGCGACCGCGCGCTGGTCGAAGTCACCCGATTTTGTCCGGCCCCGGTCGGGGCCCGACAGCTGGGCGCCGAGCTCGACCAGCTGCTGGCCCGACGCGGCTGGAAAGTCGGGGCGGTGGAGCGCGAGGAAAGCGCGGTCCTGCCGATGGGGCTGCCGCAACCGGATTCCGAACCGATGCCCGGAATGGTCCGGGCGGGCACCGGCGGCGGCGCCCTGAGGCCGGCTTCCGGCTACGGTTTCCAGCGCATCCAGCGCTGGGCTGGTGCCTGCAGTCAACGCCTCGGCGCCGGCTTTGGCCCGCTCGCCCAGCCGCCGGACTCGACCCGACAGCGGTTCATGGACGGATTGTTCCTGCAGGTGCTGCGCGACCAGCCCGAGCGCGCACCAGAGCTGTTTGGGCGCATGTTCGAGCGCGTGCCCGGGCCGGTGTTCGTGCGCTTCATGAGCGACCGGGCCGGCTGGTCCGACAGTCTCCGGATCATCTCCAGCCTGCCGTGGCGCCCTTTCCTGCAAACCCTCGGCCGCCGGGGTCGGCCGGGCCCGGCCAGGCTGGCCTGAGCATGACCTCGACCGAGACGAAAACACTGCCCGCCGAAACCCGGGTCTTTGCGATCGCGGCGGCCGTGGCCGTCGCCCTGCTCGGGCCGGTTTCGCTGCCGATTCCTTTCGCCGTGCAGGTCACTGTACTGGCCGCTGCGGTCGTGGTCCTGGGCCTGCCGCACGGCTCGCTGGACCCATGGATCGCCCGACGTGCCGGCCTGTACCGCAGGGGTGCCGGCTGGGTCGGCTTCAACCTGGCCTACCTGGCCCTGGCCGGGCTGGTGCTGCTGGCCTGGTGGTTCAGCCCCGGGCCGGCGCTGGCGCTGTTTCTCGGCATCAGCGCGTGGCATTTTTCCGGCGACTGGGACGGGCGCCTGGCGCCCTGGCAACGCCTGCTCGCCGCGACCGCCCTGCTGAGCATGCCGGCGCTGTTTCATCCGCAATCGGTCAGCGACATCTTTGCCGTGCTCTCCGGAACCGCCGGGCGCGCGGTGGCCGAAGGCCTGCGCATCGTCGGCATGGGCGCGCTGGGCGGGCTGGCCGTGGTCATGGTCATGGCCGCCCGGCAAAAACAGCACAGCGTGTTCATCGAACTGGGCGCGTTGGCGGTCCTGGCCGCCGTGGCCCCGCCGCTGGTCTATTTCACCCTGTACTTCTGCCTGCTCCACAGCCCGCGCCACCTGTCCTCGGTCTTCCGTCAGGCAGCCCCCGAGGAACGCCCCGGCCTGGCCGTCGACGCGACGGTCTACACCCTGGCAACGCTGGCCCTGGCGGGGCTGATCGCATTTTTCGCGCTGCCTGGCGCCGACCTGGGCCGCCTGGGTCTCCAGCTGGTCTTCATCGGCCTGGCCGCGCTGACCGTGCCGCACATGGCGCTGATGTACTGGGTAGAACGCAAGCAGGCCCTCGGCACCTGAACACCCGGCCGGCAGGCCGAATCAGCGGCAGAATCAGCGGCCGGGTCGTGCGGTCGGATCGAGGCGGGCGAACAGGACCACCAGGGCGATCCCGGCCGCACAGCAAAGCACGGCCGCCACAGCCTGCCCGGGCTGCCCGGTCAACAGTTCGAACTGGAACGGCAGCATGTGCCCGCGCGGACCAATGCCGGCGTCGGCCGGACCCTGCCAGGGCCACAAGGCGTTCAGCGACCCGACCATGAAGCCGGTCAGCAAGGCGATGGTGGCATCGTGGTGGCGATGGAACAGCTTCGAGAGCAAGCGCGCGATGCTCAGCAGCCCGATCACCGCGCCGAGGGCGAACGTACAGATCATCAGCAGGTCGCGCTCGACCACGGCCCGGACCATGACCTCGTACTGGCCCAGGACCAGGAGCAGGAAGCTGCCGGAAATGCCGGGCAGGACCATGGCGCTGATCGCGATCATGCCGGCGATGAAGACCATCCACAGCGCATCCGGCGTCTGGCCGCCGCCGAGCAGGGTAATGGCCAGGCCGAAGGCGGCACCCAGGCCCAGCCACAGCCAGTGCCCCGGCCGGCGCTGGCGTCGCCGCATCAGGACCACGGGCACCGACGCGGCGATCATGCCGAAAAAGAACGCCCACAATAAAACCCGATGATGACCGATCAGCCAGTTCATGACTTCGGCGACGCTGAACAGGGCGATCAGCAGACCGGAAAACACCGCCAGCAGGAAATTGCCGTTGATCGCGTACCAGAGACCGCGCAGGCCGTGCTCTTTGAAGTCGCTGATGCGCTCCGGCCCGATCCGGGCCAGGCTCTGGATCAACTCCTCGTAGATGCCGGTGATGAAGGCCACGGTCCCGCCCGAGACCCCGGGCACGGTATCGGCCACGCCCATCGCCGCGCCCTTGAAAAACAGCGGCAGATGATCAACCGGGCGTCGGGTCACGCCGCTTCCGGTGCCGGCGGCAAGCGCGCGTCGGCCGAGTACGGCGGCACGTCCAGGGCCTCGCCGGCCTTCAGGCGGGCATGGATGTCTTGCCACCAGCCCGGATCGAACAGGTCGGCATGATGTGTTTCCAGCAATGCCAGGTGGTTCTTGCTCAAACCCATGAAGCGCGGAAACTGCTCGGGAAAGACATCGTTTTCCTCGACGTTGAACCAGGGCTCGTCGTTGAGTTCCATGATGTCGTCTCTCGACGGCGGCAGGCGCCGGAAACGACACTCGGTCATCAGGCGCAACTCGTCGTAGTCGTAGAAGATCACCCGGCCGGAACGGGTCACGCCGAAGTTTTTCGGCAGCAGGTCGCCGGCAAAGATGTTGGAGCGGGCCAGGTCCTTGACCGCCTGGGCGTAGTCGAGCACGGCCGCGGCCGCGGCTTGTCCTTCGACCTCTTTGAGGTACAGATCCAGCGGCCGCAGGCGGCGTTCGACGTAACAGTGGCGGATGGTGATGTCCTCGCCGTCGGCCTGCAGGCTGCGGCCGCACTCGGCCTGCAGCTCGGCCAGCAGCTCCGGGGAGAACCGGTCGCGCCCGAAGCGCAGATCCTTGAACTCCTGGGCGTCGATCAGCCGCCCTACCCGGTCGTGGCGGAAGACCAGGTGGTAGCGCTCGATGACCTGGCGGCGGCCGAACTTCTTGACCGGCGCGAAATGATCGCGGATCAGCTTGAACACCAGCGGATACGACGGCAGGGTAAACACCAGCATGACCAGCCCGCGCTGGCCGTCGGCCTCGACCAGTTGTTCGTCGGGACGGGCCTGGAGCTGGCGGACAAAGGCGCGATAGCGCTCGGTCTTGCCCTGCTTGGCCCGACCGAGCACGGTATAGAGCTCCTCGACCGGCTTGTCGGGCAGCAGCGTGCGCAAAAAGACCACCGCATCGCCCACCGTCGGCAGGTCGGCCATGAAGTAGCTGAAGGTGTAGCCGAACAGGATGCTGACCTGGCGCCGGGTGGTCAGCAGGGCGTCGGCGTACACGCCCTGCTCGCTGCGACACAGGGCGATCACGCACGGCACGTAGCGCTCGGTACCGAAGGCCCGCCCCACCAGATACGCCCGGCCTTCGCGATAGAACACGGTCTCGAGCAGCTCGATGGCCAGAACCCCGGGGACCGCATCGCCGGCAAACACCGGTTCCAGCGCGCCGGCCAGGGCCTCGGCGTCGGCCGCGGCATCGAGGTAGGGCAGCCGGAAATCGTGGTCGCGCAGGATGCGCGTGAACGCGCGCTCCAGATCGCCGCTGACCGCGTAGGTATGGCGCGAGACCGGGTGGGTGATCCGGTCGGTGGGCTGGATGTCCAGGGCGACGAACTCGATGCCGGAATCCACCCCGCGGGTCTTGTGCAGCCGCCGGCTGATGGTGTTGAAAAAGGTCTTGTAGAGCTCGGCGTCGAGCTGGCCCTCGATCAACTCACCGTAACGGGCGCGGATGTCGATCCACAAGGTGCGCGAGAACAGACGTTCATCAAGGTGCTGCTCAAGCCGCGAGATGGCCTCGTTGACCGAGCGGTCGTACAGGTTCAGGCGGGCAACCGAGTCGCGCCGCATACCGGCCCGCTCGCCGCGCTCGAAGCGCCGTTTGGCCCGGCGCGTGATGTCGGCGAAACTGGCGTTGTAATCATCGAAGGCGGCGACCAGAAGCTGGGCTGCCTGCTCGATCAGCCTGGAATGCTGCCCGGCTCGGGACATGGAGGCTTTCGGTCACTGGAACAGGCTTTCGATTGTACCGCTGATCGAGCGCATGACCGAGACCTTGACACCCCCTCGCGCGCCATCCCGTCAGCGCAAACGCCAGGCGCGCTCGGCATACGGCGAGCGCTGGGGCGGCGAACAGGCTGCCCGCCTGGAGGGTGTAGTGGCCGCGGTCGATGAGTGACCGGTCAGCCTGCACCACACTCGAGCGCCTCAGGCGTTGTTGCCCGACCCGTCGGAATCCAGCACACCGCTATCGCGCCAGCCCGAGGTGATCGGGTAGCGCCGGTCGCGGCCGAAGGCCTTGCGGGTGATGCGCGGGCCCGGTGCGCCCTGGCGGCGCTTGTACTCGGCGGTCAGGACCATGCCGGCCACGCGGCGCACGGTGGCCTCGTCGATGCCGGCGGCGACGATCTCGGAGATCGGCTGGTCTTTCTCGACGTAACGGCTGATGATCTCGTCGAGCACGGCGTACGGCGGCAGCTTGTCCTGGTCGAACTGGTTCGGGGCCAGCTCGGCCGAGGGCGGCCGGTCGATCACGCCCTGGGGAATGGCCAGGCCCTGGGCATTGCGCCAGTCAGCCAACTCATAGACCAGGGTCTTGAGCACGTCCTTGATCGGCGAGAAACCACCGCACATGTCGCCGTAGATGGTCGAGTACCCGGTCGCCAGCTCGCTTTTGTTGCTGGTCGCCAGCGGCAGGTGACCGAACTTGTTCGACAGGGCCATGATCAGGTTGCCGCGCGCGCGCGCCTGCAGGTTCTCCTCGGTGAAATTCTCGCGCGTGCCGGCAAACGCCTCGGCCAGCTGGCCGGTCATGGCCTGGTAGATCGGCTCGATCGAAAGATTGTCGTAGTTCAGCCCGAGCAGGTCGATCTGCTCGGTGGCCAGGATCAATGACAACTCCGAGGTATGGCGCGAGGGCAGCATCACCGCCAGCACATTTTCCGGCCCCAGTGCGTCGGCGGCCAGGGCGGCGGTCAGGGCCGAGTCGATGCCGCCGGACAGGCCGAACACCACCGTCGAAAACTTGTTTTTGCGCACGTAATCGCGCAAACCGCACTGGAGTACGGCGTAGATCACCGGCAGATCGGCGGTCTCGCCGGCCGGCCAGTGCCGGTAGTCGAAGCGCCCGGTCCCGGGGTGGAAATCAACCCGAAGCAGGCTTTCCCGGCACAGCGGCCCGGGGTAAGAAAGCTGGCCCTCCCCGTCGATGATCAGGGAATGCCCGTCAAAGACCAGCTCGTCCTGGCCGCCAATGCAGTTCAAGTAAATCAGCGCCAGACCGGTCTCGGCGTGGCGCGACTTCAGTACTTCGCCACGATCCAGGTGCTTGCGCCGGTAATACGGCGAGGCATTGGCCGAGACCAGCAGCTGGGCACCGGCCTTGTGTGCCGCGCGCGCCGCTTCCGGCGTCCAGGTGTCTTCGCAGATCAACACGCCGACCCGGACTCCGGCCACCTCGATGACCAGCGGCTCGGTGCCGGGCACGAAGTAGCGGCGCTCGTCGAACACGGCGTAATTCGGCAGGTCCCACTTGTCGTAGGTGCCCAGGATCCGGCCGTCGCGCAGCCAGGAGACCGAGTTGTAGCGTTTGCCCCCCATCGCGCGCGGATAGCCGACCAATACATCGATGCCGCGCACCTGGTCGGTGATCTCGGCCAGGGCCTGCTCGGTCCGGCGCATGAAGCCCGACCGCAAGACCAGGTCTTCGGGCGGGTAGCCGGTCAGGGCCAGCTCCGGCAACACCAGCAGATCCGCACCTTGCTCATCGCGCGCCTGCCCGATCAGTTCGAGGATCCGGTCCTGGTTGGCGGTGATGTGGCCGACGTGGAAGTCGGTTTGGGCGAGGGCGATTTTGAGCATAAAAAGGGTTCAGGGTTCGGGTTTCAGGGTTCAGGAGAAGCGGATCGGAGCCACCCCTGAACCCTGAAACCTGAACCCTTAAACCTGCCTTTTACTTAAGGCGATCGGCAATCGCCGCCCCGAGTTCGACCGGCGAGCGCACCGTGGTCACGCCGGCCTCGTCGAGGGCGGCGTACTTGGCTTCGGCCGTGCCCTTGCCGCCGGAGATGATGGCGCCGGCGTGGCCCATGCGCTTGCCTGCCGGTGCGGTGACGCCGGCGATGTATCCGACCACCGGCTTGGTGACGCGATCGGCGATGAATTCGGCCGCGTCTTCCTCGGCCGAGCCGCCGATCTCGCCGACCATGATGATGCCCTCGGTGGCTTCATCGTCCTGGAACAGCGACAGGCAGTCGACGAAGCTCATGCCGTGGATCGGGTCGCCGCCGATGCCGATGCAGGTGGTCTGGCCGAGGCCGGCATTGGTGGTCTGGAACACCGCCTCGTAGGTCAGGGTACCCGAGCGCGACACGATACCGACCCGGCCCGGCTTGTGGATCCGGCCGGGCATGATGCCGATCTTGCACTCGCCGGGAGTGATGATGCCGGGACAGTTCGGGCCGATCAGGGTGACGTCGTCGTAGGCAGCCAGGGCGGCCTTGACCCGCATCATGTCGAGCACCGGAATGCCCTCGGTGATGCACACGATCACGCGGATGCCGGCATCGGCGGCCTCGAGGATGGCATCGGCGGCAAACGGCGGCGGCACGAAGATCATGGAGGCATCGGCGCCGGTCTCGTCGACGGCCTGCTCGACGGTGTCGAACACCGGCCGGTCGAGGTGTGTTTGCCCGCCCTTGCCCGGGGTCACGCCGCCGACCAGCTCGGTGCCGTAGGCGATCGCCTGCTCGGAATGGAAAGTGCCCTGGGCCCCGGTGAAGCCCTGGGTGATGACTTTGGTCTGCTTGTTGACTAGTACGCTCATTGCTTTTGAATTCCTTTAAGCCGCTGCGGCTTCAACGGCCTTGCGCGCGCCGTCGTTGAGATCGTCGGCGGGGATGATGGCAAAACCGCTGTCGGCCAGCAGTTGCTTGCCCTCATCGACGTTGGTGCCTTCCAGGCGCACCACCACCGGTACGTTGACATCGATGTCGGAGACGGCATTGATGATGCCCTCGGCGATCAGGTCGCAGCGCACGATGCCGCCGAAGATGTTGAC
>REEW01000010.1 GCA_007694885.1 Wenzhouxiangella sp.
CTGACCGCGAACCCGGCCCAGATCCAGGGCGACAGCACCTGGCAGACACGGTAAAAGATGGGCGGCGAGCCCAGTTTATGAAAACCGACTTTGATTGTTTGCCACATCATTCGACGTTCAACTTCAGAGCAGCGGTTGTGGCCAGGGGCGACAGCACCAGGGCCAGGATGAACAGTGAGGTCAGCAGGCCCAGATGAGCCTGGGGAGAAAGTCCGTCGGCCGCGGCCGAGACAGCACCCGTGGCAAAGATTAGCACAGGTACTACCAGGGGGAAAATCAGAATCGACAAAAGTACGCTGCCGCGCTTGGTGCCCAGGGTCAGGGCCGAGGCAAGCCCGCCGATCAGTGACAGAATGGGCGTGCCGATGAGCAACGAGAGCATCAATACCGGCAGGGCCTGATCAGGGAGATAGAGCATCTGTGCGGCCAAGGGTGCAAACACAATGACCGGTAGACCGGTGATCAGCCAGTGGCTGAACAGGCGCGTCGCCACCAACAGTCCGACCGGGGCCGGCGAGGTCCACCACTGTTCGAGCGTGCCATCTTCCAGGTCCGGCCGGAACAGTCCTTCCAGCGCCAGCAAGCTGGCCAGCAGGGCGGCGACCCAGACCATTCCGGGGGCAATGGCGGCAAGCAGATTGGGGCCCGGACCGACGCCCAGCGGTACCAGGATCAACACCGCAAACAGGAACAGCAGCGGCATCAGGGATTCGCCGCCGTGGCGGATCGCCAGGCGCAGGTCGCGCCGAAGCAGGGCAAAAGCGGACTGAAACATCAGCCACCACCTTGCCGGGCGGGACGAACCATCAGGCGATCCGGCTCTGTCTGCAGCCGCGGCTGGCGTTGATGGGTCGACAGGGCTACCGCGCCACCCTCGGCCAGGTGTTGCTCCAGCAGGCTGTCGACCAGTTCCCCGCCGATATCGTCGAGACTGGCATAGGGTTCGTCCAGCAGCCAGGTATCGCGGCGCGCGACCAGCAGGCAGGCCAGCCCGACCCGGCGCTTCTGCCCGGCCGAGAGTGCGCGGGCGGGGCGCAGGCTCAGGCCCGCCAGTCCAACCCGACCGAGGGCCTGGTTGACGGGCAGGCCGGGACCGGCACAGAAACGCTTGGTGAACTGCAGGTTTTCGCCCACCGTCAAATCACCCTTCACGGCGGCCAGGTGTCCGAGGAAAGCCAGGCTGCCGCGTTGCTGGACCTGCCCGCAGGCAGGCGTGAGAATGCCGGCCAGCAAGCGCAAAAGCGTGGTCTTGCCACTGCCGTTGGGCCCGGCAATGACCAGCGCCTTGCCGCTTGCCAGGCACACGTCGACCGGGTCGAAGACCAGGTCGCCGGAACGGGAAAAGCCGACGGCTTCGGCGAGCAGCAGTGCGCTCACGCGCTGGACCTCATGCCGCCAAAGCGGACAGGGAGACGGTTCATCGGGCAGTCGGCAACATGTGTTTGGGGGCTTGACCAAAGTATCGTACCATCGCCCAGATGAGCCAATACGACTATGATCTGTTCGTCATCGGCGCCGGTTCCGGCGGCGTGCGCGCCTCGCGGATCGCGGCCGGGCACGGTGCCCGCGTTGCCATCTGCGAGGAATCCCGCGTCGGCGGCACCTGCGTGATTCGCGGCTGCGTGCCCAAGAAACTGCTGGTCTATGCCTCGCAGTTCGCCGAAAGCTTTGCCGATGCGCCGGGCTACGGCTGGACCCTCCAGGAGCCCGCGTTTTCCTGGACCGACCTGATCACCGCCAAGGACCGCGAGATCGATCGCCTCAACCAGGTCTACCTGGGCCTGCTCGCCAACGCCGGGGTGGAATTGCACATGGGTCGCGGCCGGCTGATCGACGGCCACACCGTGGCCGTGGGCGAGCAGCAGTTCACGGCCGGGAAAATCCTGATTGCGACCGGCGGCCGGCCGTGGGCACCCGAGATTCCCGGTGCGTCGCTGGGTTTCACCTCCGACGAGGCCTTTCACCTCGAGCAATTGCCCGGGCGCGTGCTGATTGCCGGGGCCGGCTACATCGCCGCGGAGTTTGCCGGCATCTTCAACGGCCTGGGCGCGGAGGTGACCCTGGCCTATCGCCGCGATCTCATCCTCCGGGGCTTCGACGACGACGTCCGCCGCGCCGTCGAGGCCGGCATGCAAGGGCGCGGGATCCGGTTCCGCTACCACGCCGCCCCGGCCCGCCTGGCATCGGTGGAGGACGGCATCGAAGTCACCTTTTCCGACGACCACGCCGAGACCTTCGATGCGGTGATGTTCGCCACCGGGCGGGCGCCCTACACCTGGGACCTGGGGCTGGAAGAGGTCGGGGTGCGCACCGGGCCGGGCAACCGGATCGAGGTCGACGAATTCAGCCGCACCTCGGTCGCCAGCGTGTTCGCCGTCGGCGACGTCACCGACCGGGTCAACCTGACCCCGGTGGCGCTGATGGAAGGCCATGCCTTTGCCGATACCCAGTTCGGCGGCCTGGAGCGTGCCGTCGAGCACGCCGACACCCCGGCCGCGGTGTTTTCCCAGCCGCCGGTGGGCACGGTCGGCCTGAGCGAGGAAAAAGCCCGCGAACAGGGAACCGCCATCCGCGTCTTCCGGTCGGAGTTCACTCCGATGAGGTACACCTTGGCCGGCCGTGCGGAAAAAGGAATGATGAAACTGATCGTGGACAAGGAATCAGATCGCGTGCTCGGCTGCCACGTGGTTGGGCCCGATGCCCCGGAAATGCTCCAGGGCTTTGCCGTGGCCGTTCGCGCCGGCCTGACCAAGGCCGATTTCGACCGCACCATCGGCATTCACCCGACCGCGGCCGA
>REEW01000057.1 GCA_007694885.1 Wenzhouxiangella sp.
CGACCGGATCGCAGGTCAGGCCCAGGTTGTGCTCCATGCCGATTTCGGCGGCGTTTTCGACCTGGCCCATGGTGCCGCCCAGGGCGGCGGTCAGGCCGCCGGCGGCCATGGAGCAGGCCACGCCGACCTCGCCCTGGCAGCCGACCTCGGCACCGGAAATCGAGGCGTTTTCCTTGTACAGAATGCCGATGGCACCGGCGGTCAACAGGAACTCGATGATGCCGTCTTCGTCGGCCCCGGCGACGAAGCGACGGTAGTAGTGCAACACGGCCGGGATGATGCCGGCGGCACCGTTGGTCGGTGCCGTGACCACCCGGCCGCCGGCGGCGTTTTCCTCGTTGACGGCCAGGGCGTAGAGATTGATCCAGTCAAGCTGGTCGAGGTTGTCCTCCTTGGCCCGGTGCTTGAGCTTGCGGAACAGAGTCGGCGCGCGCCGGGCCACTTTCAGCCCGCCGGGCAGGTGACCGGTCTGCTCGAGGCCGCGCTCGACGCAGTCGCACATGGCCTGCCAGATACTGAGCAGGCCGCTGCGAATTTCGCTTTCCGACCGCCAGGCCCGTTCGTTGGCCCGCATCACGTCGCTGATGCGCAGGCCTTCCTCGTCGCAGATGGCCAGCAGTTCGTCGCCACTGGCAAAGGGGTAGCGCAGCCGGGTGGTATCGGCGACGATGCGGTCCGAGGCGGCTTCGTCGGCGTTGACGACGAAGCCGCCACCGACCGAGTAGTAGTCGCGCTTGAACAACTCGGCGCCGTCGGCGTCCAGGGCGATGAAGCGCATGCCGTTGGGGTGGTGAGGCAGGATCTGGCGCTTGTGGAAGACCAGGTCCTCGCGCAGGTTGATCCGGGCCTCATGCCGGCCTGCCAGGCGCAGCCGACCCTGCTCTCCGATTTCGGCCACGCGCGGTTCGATGGCGTCCGGGTCAATCTTGTCCGGCACTTCGCCTTCCAGGCCCATCAGCACGGCCCGATCGGTGCCGTGGCCACGTCCGGTGTGACCCAGCGAGCCGAACAGTTCCACCCGGATCTTGTGCACCTCTTCCAGCAGGCCTCGCTCCTGCAGCCGGCGCACGAAGACCCCGGCCGCGCGCATCGGGCCCACCGTATGCGAGCTCGACGGTCCGATGCCGATCTTGAACAGGTCGAAAATACTGACAGCCATGACCGGCAGTGTATCCAAAAGCAGCGGTGGCCGGCCGGCTTTTGAATTCCTGCCGATCCGGCGAACCGATGCGTGATCCCGGGCAAGGGCGGGCCAAGGACGCACCTGCACCTTGATCGCCTGGCCGGACGGACGCTACACTCGGCCTTCTGACCAAACCACCCAGACTCATGAGCCTGATTCTCTACACCGGAAGCGACTGCGAGCTGTGCACGAAAGCCGAACACTTGCTGGCCGAGGCCGGGTTTGGCGGTGAAGTCAGCAAAATCTTCATCGATGATGACGCCGAACTGACCGATCGCTACGGCGACCAGATTCCGGTCCTGATGCGCGAATCCACCGGCGAAAAATTGTCGTGGCCATTTACCGCATCCCAGGTTCGGGATCTGATGGATGGCTAGTAGCGCGCTGGCCATCACCCACATCGACGCTCCCGGGCTGGAGCAGGCGCTGCTGGCCGGCATTGCCAATGTTCTCAGGCAGCGCGACCACATCAACGAGATCAACGTCTTCCCGGTGGCGGATGGTGATACCGGCACCAACCTGGCTTTCACCCTGGTCAGCGTGCGATCGGTCATCGAACGACCGCACCGACGCAGTCTGCCGGAGCTGCTTGAGCAGGTCGCAGAAGCCGCCCTGGACGGCGCACGTGGCAACTCCGGCGCCATCATGGCCCAGTACTTCCAGGGCCTGAGCGAGTCCAGTCGCGACTACCAGGTACTCGATGGGCCGCGGCTGGCGCGGGTGTCGCAGTCGGCCGCCCGCTCGGCCTGGGGGGCCATGTCCAACCCCGTCCCGGGCACCCTGCCCACCGTGCTGGAAGACTTTGCCGATGAACTCACCAAACTGACCAGCCACGGTGTGGAAGATATCCGCGACCTGTTCCGGCGCGGGCTGGCGCGGGCGCGAAAATCACTCGCCGAAACGCCGGACAAGCTGGCCGTGCTGCGCGAAGCCGGAGTGGTCGACGCCGGCGCCCAGGGCTTCGTCGACCTGCTCGAAGGGGTCTGGCGCTACATGCGCAGCGGGCGGATGCCGGCCATGGTCACCGGCCTGACCGCGGCACCCGGCAGCGCCCCGCATGCGGCACACGGGGCCGCACCGGACAAGCATCGTTTCTGCACCGAGTGCCTGGTGGCCGGCGACACGCTGGACGTGGAACAAATGCGCCGGCAGCTCGAAGCGCTTGACGCCAGCTCGCTGGTCGTGGCCGGCGGCGCGCGCCGGGCGCGGGTGCACATTCACACCGACTCGCCCGGCGACGTGTTCCGGGTCTGCGCAGTCCACGGCGAGATCCGCCAGCAAAAAGCCGACGACATGACCCGCCAGCACGGCCTGATGAACCAGCGCGGAAAGGTCGCCATCGTGACCGACTCGGCGGCCGACCTGCCGGCCGAGGAAATCGATCGTCTGGGCATACACGTGGTTCCCGTGCGCCTGAATTTCGGCGACGAGGAATTTCTCGACAAGCTGACCATCACCCCGCCGGAGTTCTACCGGCGCCTGGCCTCAAGCAGCACGCCGCCGCAGACCTCGCAACCCCCGCCGGGTGACTTCCGGCGCCAGTTCGACCTGCTGACCTCGCACGGGCTCAATGTTCTGGCACTGCAGATTTCGGGCGCCTTGAGCGGCACCCTGCAAGCGGCCGAACAGGCCGCCAGCCGCTTCGAGGACAACGCCGTCCGCGTCTTCGACACATTGAATGGCGCGACCGGCCAGGGTCTGATGACGCTCTGGGCCGCCGAGGCCGCCGCCCAGGGCTGGGACAGTGCGGCCATCGCATCGCATCTGGAGGGCCGCCGGGCGGAGTTCCGGACCCTGTGCCTGGTGCGCGATCTGTCGTGGGGCGTGCGCGGCGGCCGGATCAAGCCGTGGATGGAGACCATCTCGCGCCGGCTGCACCTGAACCTGGTGCTGGGCAACACCAAGGAGGGACGACTGGGACCCTGCGGTGTGCTGCCCGGCCGGCGCAACGCGGTTCGCCGCTTCGCCCGCTTTATCCTGAAAAAAATGGAGCCCGACCGAGTCTACCGGGTGATCGTCAGCCACACCGATGCCCTCGACGATGCCCGCGCCCTGCGTGAGATGCTGTTGAGCGGGCACCCGCGCGTGGATGCCTGCTGGCTGGAAGACGCCAGTCCGGCCATTGGCTGCCACGCCGGCCCCGGTGCCCTGATGTGCGGGTTCCACGCCTGGCAAGCACCCGAAGACCGCCACGAATGATCCTCCTGGCCCTGGCCGTCGCCGCCATCCTGGGCTACCTGCTGGGCTCGCTCTCCGGTAGCCTGGTGCTCGGGCGTTTCCGCGGTATCGACATCCGCGCCACGGGCTCGGGCAACGCGGGTGGAACCAACGCCCTGCGCGCGCTTGGCTGGCGCTTCGCCCTGGCCGTCGTCGCCATCGATCTGGGCAAGGGCGCACTGGCCGCCCTGCTGGCGCCGGTGCTGATCGCCGCGCTGTTTCCAGGCGCGCCGGACCCGGTCAGCGTGGCTGCGGCGGCCGGTTTTGCCGCAGTAATCGGCCACATCTGGCCGCTGTATTTCCGTTTTCGCGGCGGCAAGGGAGCCGGGACGGCGGTGGGCGTCATTGCCGCGCTGGCCCCCTGGTGCATTCTGCCGCTGCTGCTGGTCTGGATCATCACCATCGTCGGCACCGGCTATGTCGGGCTGGCAACGATCCTGGCCGGCCTGAGCCTGGTCCCGGCCATGTGGATGCTGGGGCCGGATCCGTTGCCCCCGGCGCTGGGCTGGCTGGCGATTTCCCTGGCCGTTTTGCTGGTCTGGACCCACCGCAGCAACCTCGCCCGTCTGCGCGACGGCTCCGAAAACCGCTTCGAAAAGGCCCGCCTGATTCGACGTCGACGCAGGCCCTCCGCCCCTCCATGACCGCCGGCATCGGGCCGGATCTCGCCCTGGAGCCGGGGCTGATCGCGCTGGACGAACACCGCATTGGAACGGCGCTTGAGCTGCCTGATGGCGCGGTCCGGGTTGAACAGGCCGTCGACTCCACCAATTCATGCCTGGCCCGCTACCGGGATGAAGGCCAGCCGGTGCGGGTACTGCTGGCCGAATACCAGTCAGCCGGGCGCGGCCGACACGGTCGGCGCTGGCTATCGCCGCCCGGACGCGGTCTGTATCTGTCGACGGCATGGTCCTTCGATCAACCACCGCGCGCCCTCGGGGCCCTGTCGCTGGTCGCCGGGCTGGCGGCCGCCGAGGCCCTGGAGCAGCAGCTTGCCGTCCGGGTTGGGCTGAAATGGCCGAACGACCTGCAAATCGACGGCCGCAAGCTCGGCGGTTGCCTGGTCGATCTGGCCGCAGACAGGACCGGCAAGACCAACGCCATCATCGGCATCGGCATCAACGTCGACTTCCGAGGCCTGCAAGGCCCGGACCAGCCCTGGACCGATTTGGCAGCGCACGCCGGCTTCATCGATCGCAACCAGCTCGCTGCTTGCGTGATCAAGCGCCTGGATCAGGAGCTGGGCCGGTTCCAGCAGGCCGGCTTCGCCGCGTGCGCGGCCCGCTGGGCCGGGCGCGATGTGCTGTTCGGGCGCGAACTGGCCGTGATCGAGTCCGGCCGGCCGGGCCTGCGCGGTCGCGGCGCCGGCGTTGACGCACACGGCGGCCTGGTGGTGAAGACCAACCAGGGCAACCGGGTTGTACGGACCGGCGAAGTCAGCCAGAGCATACGCGCCGACCGCGCCTGATCCCGCCACGTCCGCACACGCTGCGGGTTATCCTTTGCACAGATGATCATCCAGTTCATTTGTTCGGCTGTGCACGGCACGTTTCCTGGCCGATTGCCATCGTTGGTGGTCCTGTCATGAACCCAGGCTTGTGGCGGTGGATCGTGGCGTTGCTGGTGACGGCCAACATCGTGCTGGCCGTCATCCACATCCGCGGCGATGTGGTGCAGGCACCGCCGGAACCGGAAACAGCGCCGCTGGATCCCGGCCTTCCGACATTGACCCTGGTCGGCGAGCGCCCGACGTTCAGCCACTCCGGGGCCGGGGAGTGTTTCATGCTGGGGCCGCTGCCGACTCTGCTGGCACAGCAACGCGCAGAGGACCGACTGCGACCGGCGGCCCGCCGGATGCGCAGCCGCCAGACCGTGACCGACCGCGACCGCGGCTGGTGGGTCTACCTGCCCGCGGGAAGTCGATCGGAAGCCCTGAGCCTGACCCGCAACCTGGCCGAACAGGGACTGGAGGATTTCTTCGTGGTAACGCGCGGCGACATGGAAAACGTGGTCTCGGTGGGCCTGTACGAGAGCATCGAGAATGCTCGGGCGCGCCAGCGCCAGGTGCGCACGACCGGTTTCGATGCCCAGCTTGAAATCCGCCGCGAGTCCGTGCCCCAGTTCTGGGTCGACTACGAGGCCGAGCCCGGCGTGGACTCGGCCTGGCGTTTCATCATCGAAGGCGCGCCCGGCGCCCAGCATCGCCCCATCCCCTGTTTCGAGACCGACGAGAATCCGTCCTGATGGAGTTTCGGTCTTCGGCGAGCATTTTTTCCGGACCGGCCGGACCCTGGCTGCGACTGATGCGCTTCGACCGTCCGATCGGGCTGGCGCTGTTGCTGTGGCCGACCTGGTGGGGGCTGTGGTTTGCCGCCGGCGGCGTCCCGCAGATCAAGAACCTGGTCATCTTTACCCTGGGTGTGGTGGTCATGCGTTCGGCCGGCTGCGTGATCAACGATTACGCCGACCGCGACCTGGATCCAAAGGTGGCGCGCACCCGGGAACGCCCGATCGCGCGCGGCGAGATCAGGCCGCAACAGGCTTTGGGCTTGTTTGTGTTGCTGATGCTGATCGCCCTGGGCCTGGTGTTGATGACCAATCCGCTGACCGTGCTGCTGGCCATCGGCGGCGCGATGCTGGCCGGCACCTATCCGTTCCTGAAGCGTTTCACGCATTTCCCGCAGATTGGCCTGGGCACGGCGTTCAGCTGGGCCATCCTGATGGCGTTTGCCGCCGAAACCGGCGACATACCGGCCCCGGCCTGGTGGCTGTTCGCGGCCAATCTGATCTGGACGGTGATCTATGACACCCAGTACGCCATGGCCGACCGGGAAGACGATCTCAAGGTCGGGGTGAAGTCAACGGCAATCGCGTTCGGGCGCCTGGACGTGCCGATCATCGCCGGGCTGATGGGCCTGATGACGGCGCTGCTGGTTCTGATCGGGCTGCAATACCTGCCCTCGCCGGCCTGGTTCACGGCCGTGACCCTGGTGTTCCTGTTGTTCCAGATTCAGCTCTGGCGGATCCGTGATCGCCGACCCGAGGCCTGCTTTCAGGCGTTTCTGAGCAACCACTGGATCGGCCTGATCCTGTTTATCGGCATTGCCGTTTCTTTCGCGTTGCGATAGCGGCCAGGCTCAGGCCCGCGCAACCACCCAGACGTCGACCCGCTCCACGCCGGCCTGCAGCAACACCCTGGCGCACTCGTTGAGGGTCGAGCCGGTCGTCATGACATCATCGACCAGGGCCACGTGGCGGACTCCCGGCGGCAGTCGATCCAGCCCGAAAGCGCCGCGAACGTTGCCGGTGCGCTGATCGGCCGGCAAATCGGACTGCTGGGCCGTGGCCCGGTGGCGGCGCAAGCTATCCGACCAGGGCAGACGCCCGAACCAGGCGGACAGGTCGCGGCAGATCAGCGCCGACTGGTTGAAGCCGCGCTGCAAACGGCGCCGAACGTGCAGCGGCACCGGTACCATCAGGTCCGGTCGCGGTGCACCGAGCTCGACCAGGCGCCGGGCCAGCAAGTCGGCCAGCAGTCGGCCCGCGGCCAGGTCGCCGTGAAACTTGAAGCGGGTGATGAGACGCTCGATCACTCCCTGGTAGGAAAACCCCGGCCAGGTGCCCTGGAAGGCGGGCAAGGCCATGGCGCAGCGACCGCACAGGGCGACGTCATGTTCCATTTCCAGACCACAGCGCGCGCACTGGCCGGCGAGCATCGGCAAATCCGCCTCGCATCCGCTGCAGCAATCGATTTCAGGCCGACCGTCCTGCCCGCACACCATGCAGACCGGCGGAAACAGAACCGTCCGCATGCGACGCCCGAAAACGCCCAGGTCCAGGCCAACGCTTGGTTTCATGGATACTGGAACCGCCCTGCCAATGGCTGAGCATAGCGTATCGCAAACACCGGATTGACCTGGCCGCGCGCGCCACCCGCTATGATGCAAAGCTGATGTCTGCGCGCCCTTCAAAAAGCACCATGGCCAGCCCACCCGGCATCTCCGCTCGCCACTTCGATCGCGTTGCACGCGGATACGAAAAGCACGCCGCAGTCCAGAGCGAGGCGGCAAAACGTCTCCTGGAACGCCTGGACGGCCTGCGCTTCCAGCCGCGAACGATCCTCGAAATCGGCTGTGCCGACGGCCGCCAGTGCCGCGCGCTCAAACAGCGCTTTCCAGGCGCCCGGGTGATCGGCCTGGATTTCAGTCCGGGCATGCTGGACCAGGCCCGTAGCGGCCGGGGTTGGTGGAAGAAACGCTATGAGCTGATCCGGGCCGGTGGGGCCCGGTTGCCGCTGGCCGACGGCTGCATGGATCTGGTCTACGCCAACTTGAGCCTGGGCTGGATCCCGGAGCCCGAGCAGGCGCTGGCCGAAATGCGGCGTGTGCTGCGACCGGACGGACTGGCGCTAGTGTCGCTGTTCGGCCCCGATACGCTCGGCGAATGGCGCGCTGAACTGGCGTCGCATGCGACCCTCGGCGTTTTCGTGTCCGACGTCCAGCAACTGGGCGCGAACCTGACCAGGGCGGGCTTTGCCGAGCCGGTGCTGGATACCGACTGGATCACGACGCTGCATGGCGACGCGGCCGCGCTGCTGGACGACCTGGCCGGCGCGGCACTGCTGTCGGACCCGGACTCCTGCCGCGAAGAGCTGATCGAGGCGCTGCGGCAACGACGCGAGCGACTGCCGGATTCTTCCGGACAGTTCCAGACCACCTGGGAAATCGTATCCGCCTCGAGCTGGGCACCGCAGCCCGGTCAGCCCATCCGCAGCGCCGATGGCGAAGAAGTCAGTATTCCGCCGGGCAGTATCGGCGTTCGCCGGCGGGATTAGCCGGCGGGCGAACGAACGCTGTTGCGGCCGGCGGTCTTGGCGTCGTACAGATGGGCGTCGGCCTCCCCCATCAGCTTGCGGTAGTCGTCCGTGGAGGCATCGGCTTCGGCCAGGCCGATGCTGATCGTCACTTCGATGCGCTGACCGGAATCGACGCGGAACTCCTGCTCGGCAACGCGCTGCCTGAGACGATCGCAGGCGCGGTGGGCTTCGGCCAGGCTGGTGTCGGGCATGATCAGGACAAACTCCTCGCCGCCAATGCGGGCGAGCGTATCGCCGGCGCGCAGGGCCTCGTCGAGGACGCGCGCGAGTTGTATCAGTACGGCATCCCCGGCAAGGTGGCCGATCTCGTCATTGATTTGCTTGAACCAGTCGATATCGATGATCGCCAGCACCAGACGAGCGCCCTGGACCCGCTGACAGCGGCGGAACTCCTCGGCCAGCACCGACATGGCATGGCGGCGGTTGTAGAGGCCGGTCAGCCCGTCGCGCACCGCGTGGTCGTGAAGCTTCGCCAGGTACGCGGACTCGGAACTGCCGACATCGAGGAACTTCAGTACAGTCTTTCCGACACGCAACTGGTCGCCATCGGCCAGCCTGCAGTGCTGAACTTTCTCGTCGTTGACGAACGTGTGGTTGGTCGAGCCAAGATCCTCCACCCAGTGGCTGCCGTCACGCTGGAAAACACGGCAGTGCGCACGCGATACGCTGCGCTCGCCGATGCGGAAATCCGTATCGCTACCGCGCCCAAGCACCACTGATCCAGAACTCAGATCAATCCGCGCGCCGAGGCGCTCTCCGCGAATCACCACCAGGCTGGCCTCCTGGAACAACGGAGATTCCGCCGTCGACGACAGCAGTATGGTGTGTGGATCGGTCGGGTTGTCCCTGGAGCGCGCGCACATGGATCGATTATAGACTTCTCACGAATCTGCAGCGCAGAGCCGGAAAATCCACCCGTCCGGACGATGATGGCGGCAATGGCAACGGGATGAGCGGCAGCGGCAACAAAAAGGGCCGGCCCCTGTAACCAGAAGGCCGGCCCACGCCCCACTTTACGTCTCCCTGCAGTCCGCCGGTCGATACTGACAAGCCCCCTCATCAGTTCGCTGACGCGCAGCGGTCAAGACACGAAACAGTGTATAGACCGTGGAAATCTCGTGTTATCGCCAGACGACAAGCGCGTGTCAAATCGCGACAATTCGACGGTTTGGCGCTGAGTTATTCGAAATCCCCTTCCCTGTTCGGCCGTTTCCGCCAGCGACTGGGCGGTAGCCCCTCAACCTGGGTGAAAATCTTGCTGAAGGCCTGTGGGGTCGAAAACCCGCAGCTGGCGGCAATGTCCTTGACCGAACGATCGCTGTCGGCCAGCATTTCCCGCGCTTTTTGCAGACGGAATTCCTGGAGGTAGGCCGCCGGCGTTCGATCCAGCAGGGATTTCAGCTTGCGCTGCAGCGTGCGCACGTCAACCAGCGTGGCATCGGCCAGATCAGCCACCTTGATCCCAGGGTCCGGATAATGGCTTTCGACCCAGGCATGCAGTCTTTCCAGCAGTTCACGGTCGCGCTGGCCGATATCGGCCGAATTCCGATCCGGCGAGCTTCGCCGCGGCTCGCCGCCGAGTTCGCGCCGCAGTTGGTCGCGCAGACGGCGACGGGCTGCCATCATCGAGCTCAGACGGACGCAGAACTCATCGTCCTCGAAAGGTTTGGGCAGAAAATCATCGGCCTGAAGGGTGAACGCCTGGACTCGAGTGTCGTGATCGTGGCGCGCGGTCAGGAGCATGATGGGAATATGACTGGTCTTGATGTCGGAGCGCAGGGACTTCAGCAAGTCCAGGCCGCTCAATCCGGGCATCATGATGTCGCTGACGATCACGTCAGGCATTTCCGAGCATGCCATGGCCCGGCCCGCATCGCCATCGGCCGCCTCCAGCACCCGCCAGTCGGTTTCCAGCAACTCCCGCAGGTGGGCACGCATGTCGGCGTTGTCCTCGATCACCAGCACCGTGGGCCGGACCGAATCGCTCACCGGTTCCGCCTGATCCCGACTGTGCACGATCGGTTTGAGCGCCTCGATGTCGCGCGCGTGTTCACGTTCGGTCAGCAGGACCATCGGAGCGGCGGCATGGGCCTCGCGCCAGGCCGGGAGAAAGACCGAGAAACAGCTGCCCTCACCGACCCGGCTGGTTACGCTGACCCGTCCGCCATTGGCGCGGGCGGCTTCCCAGACCAGGGCCAGGCCAATGCCGGCACCAAAGACCTCCTCCTGCTCGACGGCCGGCACCCGGTAGAAGCGCTCGAAGATGGTTTCGAGTTCCTCGTCGGGGATGCCGCGGCCGGAGTCGGCCACGCTCAATCGCGCACCGTCGTCTCCCGCCTCGAGTCGTACCCGGACCTGCCCTCCGGCCGGCGTGAACTTCAGCGCGTTGGTCAGCAGATTCAGGAGAATTTTCTCGATCTGCTCCTGATGGCATCGTGTTCGCCAGCCGTGCTCCACCTCCACGATCAGCTCGATTCCCCGCTCCTCGGCCACGGCGCTGAATGCGTCAACGGTCATGCGCACCATGCGCCCCAGCGGCCAGGGCTTGCGTCCGGCTTCGCACTGCTCGTAGCTCAAGCGGGAAAAGTCCATCAACTGGTCGACCAGCTTGAGCAGGCGGCGCAGGTAACGGCGACCGAGGGTAACCGCCTCGGGGTTGCTGCCGTCGCGGTCCAGGCGATCCAGGCTGGTCTTGATCAGCGTCAGCGGCGTTCTGAACTCGTGCGAGACGTTGGCAAACAGGACGGTCCGGGCTTCCAGGGCTTGCTCCAGATCCCGGGCCTGGCGTTCGACCAGGGCCTGCTGCTCGGTCAGGGCCGCGGTGCGTGCGGCCACCTGCGACTCCAGTGCGCGCCGTCGACGAAGGTTTTCCACGTGGATCGCCGTAGCGACCAGCATGAGCAGCAGCCCGTAGGCGGCAAGCGCCCAGGGCGTGGCCCAGGGCGGCGCGGCCACGGTCGCGGTCAGCAACATCGAGTCCTCCGACCAGACACCGTCGCTGTTGGCTGCACGCACGTGAAACGAGTACGTGCCCGGCCGCAGGCTGGCATAACGGGCCTGGCGCCGTGAACCGCCGTCAACCCAATCGCCATCCACGCCGCTTAATTTGAAGGCGTAGCGAACCCGCTGCGGATCGGCGAAATTCAGCCCGACGAACTGCACCTCGAGATCGTTTTCATCGTGTCGCAGACGCAGGGGATTTTCCTGGACGTTGACCGAATCAATGACTTGACCGTTGACCCGCACTTCCTGCAGGAGAACCCGCGGCGGGGCGCGCAGGGAACTGAATGCCTCGGGGCGGAACTGGTTGACGCCGTTGATGCCGCCAAAATAGAAGTAGCCGCGCTCGCTGCGATAGGCCACGGCGCGGTTGAACTCCAGCGCCTGGAGACCGTCCGGCAAGGTGAACTGACGCACTCTCGAAGTTTCCGGATTCCACAGCATCAGACCATTGTTGGTGCTCAGCCAGACCCGGCCGTTGGCCTCCGGCAGCACGGCATAGACGGTCTCGTCGGCCAGGCCATCGCCGCGATCCAGCCAGTCCGCCTGCACCATCGGCCGGCCCTGAGCGTCCATCTCCAGTCGGACATAGCCCAGACCCGTCTCGCGCCCCCCGATCCACCATCCTTGCCGTGAATGAGGAGCCAGGGCGAACAAGCCGCCATCCCGATCAGGGCGGACTTCAGATACCGGGATCAAAAGGTCGGGCTCATCGTCGACCATGTCCAGAAAGCCGATCCCCTGGAAACCGACCGCGACCAGGCTCCCGCCGTCGGTTTCGAGCAAATTGGAAACGTGCAGTTCCGGCATGCGCGCGTCAGCCGACTCGGCGACCGGCTGCTCTCGATCCTCGCCGATCGCCAGGGTCAGAATGCCGTTGGCGGTGCCCACCCACATCCGATCCCCGCGCCTGCTGATCCGCACCGCTCTGCCGGAAAGATCGAGTTCGATTCGATTGACGATCCGGTCCGTAGCCGCGTCGATGGCGATAAGCGCGCGCTCCCCGACCACCCAGACCAGGCTGCTCAGCGGATCACGGGCCAGGCCCCACACGGTATCGTCCGGCAGGCGCCGCTCATCCGGCCCACGCTCGTGAAAGCTCTGGTGCCAGCGAAACTGGCCGTCCTCACCTTTCCGCAAGCGCCGCACACCGGCACGCTCCAGGGCCAGCCAGAGATCCACGGTTCCGTTGATCGTGGTCTCGACCACTCCCCGGACCACGTTCTGCCCGGCATAAGGTATGGGACTGGTCGCAGGGCTGTTGCGGTCGACGATGTGGCGAAACCGGGTCTGGCCCGGCGAATGTCGGCCGACACCCCCGAGATGGGTTCCGACCCAGACCGTGCCCTCATCGTCGATGAACAGGGCAATACCCAGCTGCGGAACGGTCGGCGGCATGCTGTGCGGATCGGCCGGGTCATGAAAGACGATCCGCACCTCTTCGGTTTCCCGGTTGACCCGCGCCAGACCATACTGGCTGGCGAACCAGAGATCACCGTTCGGGTGCTCGTGCGCCTGGATTTCCTGGCGCGAGACTTCGTTCGGATCCAGACGCTCGCCGTCGAACAATACCCGCAGCTCGCCGTCGGCCGGATTGAACCGCAACAGGCGGGGCGGCGTAGGCAGCCAGATCATTCCGTCGCTGGTCGCCATGACGCCGTTGATGCGCTGATCGACTCCGCCCAGATCGTCCAGATCCAGCCGTTCGAGAATCTCCAGTGTGTCCGGATCAACCAGCTTGAAGACATGATCGGCGGCCAGCGCCAGCAAGCCCTCGCTGGTCAGGTCCAGGGCCTGATACATGCGAAATTCCGGCTGCTGGGGCAGCGCCAGCACCAGATCCATGCGCTGGCCGGCATCATTGAGACGCCACAAACCCTCGGCGTTGAAGACCCAGTAGCGTCCCTGGCGATCGAGCACGGCCGAACGGATCGACAGACGGTCCTGCTCAAGGTCCGAGGCGAAGGGAATCCGGTGAACCTGCTGCGTGTCCGGACGCCAGATGCGAACCGCGCCCGCGGCCGACAGAAACAGGCGACCGTCTTTATGCTCGTCGACGATATGGAAAGCCAGGCGCTGGTCCATGTGGTCCGGCGGGCCGACGACTTCGAAGCGCTCGGCACGGCCGGACAAGGTGTCAAACCGGTTCAGGCCGGCCCGGGTCGCCACCCACAGCCGTCCGTCCCGACCCCGGCGCAGATCGCGGATATTGCTGTGACTGAGGCTGTAGGGATCGTCCGGGTCGCGGCGGAAGCTGCGAATGCTGTAGCCATCGTAGCGGTCCAGCCCGTACTGGGTTCCCAGCCAGATGTAGCCGTCGTCGCACTGAGCGATGGCCGCCACCGACGACTGCGACAGCCCATCGGCCATGGTCAGACGATCGAAACGGACGTCATTGGCCACCGCGGCGCCGATCATCGACAAAAAGCCGCCGATCAGCACGCTCAGTCGGCAAATCAAACGGTGGCACGCGATGGGGGGAATCTGCACGATCGACAGCAGGGAAAGTCCAGCCGCTAAACTGCCGTGAGCGGGCCACTTTGTCAACCACGGACCGCCTCACCGCCTGGGGCGCAACGCCCAGCCATGCTATGCTTCGGGGCCAGACCGGGGGTCGCTGGGCCGCCTTTTTTTCCGAACCGAAGAGTCAACATGTCAGACAAGCAAAAACAGATCGACGCGCACAACCAGGCCATGTCCGAGTTCATCGGAATGGCCAACACCATGGTCAACGACAAGGGTTTTGACATGAAGCTGGTTTCGGCCGCGCTGATGGCCGCCTCCGGCGTCTATGCCACCTTCACCGCGGCCGGCAACGAGGGTTTTCTGGCCCCCAACGGCATCGACCGCGTGGCCGACATGTACAAAAAGAACCTGGCCTACATCCAGCAGCGCAAGAAAGAAGAGCTGGAGGCGAAAGGCCTTGAGGCCAAGCCGGTCACCGAGACCGACCCGCCGGCCGGCAGCAACGAATCCTGAATTCCCGGGCCCTTAGCTCAGCTGGTTAGAGCAGCCGACTCATAATCGGTAGGTCGCAGGTTCAAGTCCTGCAGGGCCCACCATTTCTTGCAGTTTTTCATGGGTTTACACGAAGTGTGACCCATAGACTATGGGTCGGGGGGTCTGTCTGCGTGCTGATCCGGAGCCGCTGTGGTCGAAAATTCGCGAGGTCATCCTGCCGCTGGTGCAATGATTCTGGGCCATTTCGATCTCGATGCGGCTCAGTATCTTTGCCGGCACGCGCTCAAACGGGACGTCGGAAACAATTGACAGCCGGAATGCAATTGTTCACCGGCGCTTATGTCATAGTGACAAGACATGAACACAAGGGATCAGGGCGTCAGTGGACATCTCCTACGACAGTCTGCGCGCATTGTTGGCCGCCCTGCCCGATCCTGTGTTCATCATCACGAA
>REEW01000032.1 GCA_007694885.1 Wenzhouxiangella sp.
CGGCGTAGGCGGCGGCCGTGACCAGATTGGTCGCGCCCGGACCCAGGGTCGACAGGACCACGCCGGGCTGACCGGTCAGTCGGCCCTGGCAGGCGGCCATGAAGCCGGCGGCCTGTTCGTGGCGGACCAGGATCAGGCGAATCGACGAGTTGCGCAGGGCCTCGAGCAGGTCCAGGTTTTCCTCCCCGGGCACGGCGAAGATGCGCTCCACGCCCTCGGCTTCCAGGCATAGCGCCAGCAGTTCGGCGGCGTTGGTCGGTTTCATGTCAACTCCTGTTCCAGGGCGCCGGCGATACAAACCGGCGCCGCATTCATGGGCCTGCAGCGGACTTTGACCCCGAATATACCGACCCGGCGTGTACAAAGCAGTCCGGCGACCCGATCAACAGCGGTCGGGTCCACCGCCTCGCGCAGGCAGAAAAGTCTGCCCACTCGCTCATCCGCCGAACGGCAAATCCAGCGGCGTTTGCAGGATTCAGCACAAACGCTTCTTCGTGGCCTGACCAGACCGACGGGGGCTGCAAACTGCCACCGACCGGCTTATAGTGGCATCGTCTGACAAGCGACGAGTCTCGTGATGGAATGGCTGCTGGTCATCGTTCTGCTCGCCCTGCTCATGTGGGTGGTGTGGATGTACAACCGCCTGGTGGCCAAGCGCAACCGGGTCGCCACGGCCTGGAGCGATATCGACGTCCAGCTGACCCGGCGCCATGATCTGGTGCCCAACCTGGTCAAGGTGGTCTCGGCCTACACCGACCACGAACGCGACACGCTCGAAAGCGTCACCCGGCTGCGCTCCCAGGCCGTGCAAACCGACAGCCCGGCGCGGCTGGGCGTGATCGAAAACGAGCTCGAAGCCCTGCTGTCGCGTCTGCTGGTGCTCAAGGAGAACTATCCCGATCTCAAGGCCAGCGAGAACTACCGCCAGCTCAGCGACCAGCTGGTCGAAGTCGAGAACCAGCTCCACTATGCCCGGCGCTACTACAACGGTGCGGTGCGCGATCTCAACACCGCCATCCAGACCTTTCCCGACCTGATCATCGCCCGGCTGTTTCGCTTTCAGACAGCCGAGTTCTACGCCGCCGAGCCCGGTCACCGCGCCGTGCCCGGCGTGGGAGCCGCCGCATGAAACACCTCGCCCTCTGCTTGAGCCTGCTGCTGCTCGCCTGCGCACCGACCTGGGCCCAGAGCGATGAGCGCATCCTGCGCTACCACAGCGACATCGCCATCGACGCCGACGGTTCGGTGACCGTGGACGAGCACATCACGGTGCGGGCCCTGCAGCGCAACATCCGGCGCGGCATCTACCGCGATTTCCCGACCCGCTACCGCGACCGCCTGGGCAACCGGGTCGTGGTCGATTTCGAGGTCATCGACGTGCTGCGCGACGGCCAACCCGAGCCCTGGTTTACCGAGCGAAGAGCCAACGGCGTGCGGGTCAACACCGGCGACGATTCCCTCCTGCCCGGTCCGGGCGAATACACCTTCACCATCCGCTATCGAACCACCCGCCAGCTCGGCTTTTTCGAAGACCACGACGAGCTGTACTGGAACGTCACCGGACTGGGCTGGGATTTTCCAATCGACCAGGCCAGCGCCAGCGTGACTCTGCCGGCGGCGGTGCCGGAGGAGGAACTGATCCTGCACCATTTCACCGGATTGGACGGGACCCGCACCAGTCACGCGCGCACCAGCGTGCCCGCGCCCGGCCGGGTGCATTTCGAGACCGGCCAGCCACTCCTCAGCAGCGAAGGCCTGACCATTTCGGTCGGGTTCCCCAAGGGCCTGGTCGACGAGCCAACCCGGCTTCAGCGCATCGGCTGGTTTTTCAAGGACAATCGCGGCGTGCTGGTGCTTATCGTCGGTGGGCTGGGCATCCTGTTTTTCTATCTCAAGGCCTGGCTGAGCAAGGGCCGCGGGCCAAAGCCCGGCATCATCATCGCCCGCTACGAGCCGCCCGAAGGCTACTCCCCGGCCGGGCTGCGCTATGTCTGGCGCAAGAGCTACGATCAACGCTGTTTTTCGGCCGACCTGGTCGAGCTCGGCGTCCGCGATCGCCTGGCCATTGAGCATGAAAAGGGAGTTTTCAGTGAAACCTGGAGCCTGCATCAGTCCGCTCCACCGGCAGCCGGCGACCTGCCCCCCAGCCAGGCCGCACTGCTGCCCAAGCTGTTCGAGAAAGGGCCGGTGCTGGAATTGAAGTCGACCAACGCCAGCCGGGTGCAAGGCGCCATGACCGCCCACCGCAAGGCGCTGAGCGAACGCTACAAGCATCACTACATCAACCCCAACTATCCGACCCTGATCGCTGGCTGGGTGGCGTCGGGGCTGGTGGCCGGCCTGGCGCTGCTCATCGCCGGTCATGTCAGCCTGGCCATGATCGCGGCCATCGTCGCACTCCTGCTGGTCAATCTCATTTTCTCCATCCTGATGCCGGCGCCGACCGAACAAGGCCGCCGCCTGCTCGACCACATCGAAGGCCTGAAGAAATACCTGAGCGTGGCCGAACAGCAGGACCTGGCCCGTCTGAAAAAGCCGAACGAGGACGAACCGTCGCTGACGCCGGAACGCTTCGAGGCCCTGCTGCCCTATGCGCTGGCGCTGCAGGTCGAGGACGCCTGGACCGGCAAGTTCACCTCAGCCGTCGGCCAGGCCGTGGCCGAGCAGACCCAGCGCGGCATGCGCTGGTATACCGGCTCGGCCGCCGGCCTGGGCGGCCTGGGCTCGTTCAGCCAGTCACTGGGCAAGAACCTGTCTTCGAGCATCTCTTCGTCGGCCAG
>REEW01000009.1 GCA_007694885.1 Wenzhouxiangella sp.
GCCTGCTGATCCTCGGCGGCGGCGATTCGGCCCTGGACTGGACCGTGGACCTGGCCGACATCGCCGAATCCATCGACCTGGTCCACCGCCGCCCCCAGTACCGCGGCGCGCCGGCCACAGTTGCCAAGGTCAAGGCCCTGGCCGAAACCGGCAAGGTCGGTGAGCAGCAGGGCCTGATCATGCAGGTGATCTCGGAAAACGGCGCGTTCAAGGGCCTGGAGATCATGGATCTGGACAAGAACAAACGTATCGTCGAGGGCGAGGAAATCCTGGTGTTCTGGGGCCTGGCCCCGGATCTTGGCCCGATTGCCGACTGGAACCTGGACATCGAGAAAAAGCAGATCCAGGTCGACACCGAGAAATTCCAGACGTCGATCGAGGGCGTGTTCGCCATCGGCGACGTCAACACCTATCCCGGCAAGAAAAAACTCATCCTGTCCGGCTTCCACGAAGCCGCCCTGGCCGCGTTCGCCGTACAGAAATACATCCACCCCGACCAGCGCCAGTTCCTCCAGTACACCACCACCTCGCCGATCATGCACAAGCGGCTGGGGGTAGACGGAAAGACGGCGTGATCAGCAGGATCCAGACCTGATCATCCCGACCAGCCACCGGCCGCCTCAGGGCGAGCCGACCAGTGGATCACCCAGCCCGGCGGCTCGGCGGATCAACTTTTTGTCGAAAGTTACGAAACGGTCCGCCCGCCGACTCGACGCCCAGTGCAGGGCGTCGGCAAAATCCAGCCCGGCCTCAAAGTGCTCCAGCGCAAGGGCGACCGCATCTGCATCCTCGACCGTCACTCGCGGCAGCCCGAGAGCGCCACGCAAGGCTTTGGCAATCGTCTCGCGCGAAAGCCCGTAGGCGTAGCGCAACACCCATTCCGATTCCAGCAGCACGGTTTTGGCCATGAAGACGTCCTGGCGGCCGAACAGCCGGGCAGCACGAGCGGCCTGATTCGGCTCGTCGTTGGTCACCAGCCTGACCAGGACATTGGTGTCAATCGCGATCATCCGCGTCTCCGCCGGCCGATTCGCGCACCCCCCGGGCAATCGCGTCCTCCATTTCCTTGATCGTTTTCGCCCGACCGCGATAGCCGGTGCAGCCCAGCACATCCTCCACGCGCGTGGGCGCAAACGCTCGCGACAGCGGCCGCAGCAGAATGCCGTCCGGACGCTCCTCTACGGCGAACTCCAGGCCCGGCTGAAAATGGTGCGCATCACGCAAGGCCTTGGGCAGAATGATCTGACCTTTGCTGGACAAACGGGTGGTCGACATGGTGACCTCAGGTAAGATTACGTAAGACTCAGTCTATCAGAGGCGTGAACCGCCGGTGGCTTGATTCGAGCCCTGCCTGCAGAACAATCGGCGATCCGTGCATTTTCAGAAGTTTCCGCCAAAGCTGGCCGGATTTTGGCGTTTTTTCGAAAGAAGTTCAGGAAGCGTCTTTCAGCGGCAAACGGCGCCCGATTTTTTCCGCAGGAGACAACAGACATGGGTGGAATCCTTTCGATCCTCTTGCTGGCTGCGCTGGCGGTCGGGCCGGCAGCAGCTGGGACCATCACTTATCAAGGCAGCCTCGAGCAGTCCGGTACACCTTGCTGCCGATAGCACAGTCAATGGTTTCGAATATAACCGTCTCGGTCCCCTGCTGATCGCCGGCTTCCAGGAGCAGACCGCCACCAATGCGCAGCGATTGGCGGCTCTGGAAACCGAGCATGCACGCTTTGCCTCAGAAAACACAAGGCTGAAGTCCGCCCAGCAAGACCTGGCCCAGGAAAACGCCGAGCTGCGCGCCGAGGTCTCGGTGTTGAAGGTGCAATCCGGCCAGGTACGCGAACTGGAGCGTCGCCTGGCGGTGATGGAGGAACGCGAGCGCGAGAATGAGGGCCTGCGCGAGCGTCTGGCCGCACTGGAAGCAGTGCTTCTCGACGGTGCTTCTGCCGTGGCCGGCGCAGGCCGGTGACCGGTTTTCGATCCGGATTTCGTTTTATCCCTTTAGACGCCCTGAATGCGCGAATCGTCCCGAAAGGAGAACGAGAATGAAATTGATGACCCGATACCTCGCCCCCGCCGCGCCGCTGGCGCTGGTCCTCGCGCTGGCCGCCGCCCCGGCCAGCGCCGAATTCGAAATCACCCAATGGACCATCGCCAGCGGCGGCGTGATCGAAGCGACCGGCGGCGACTGGACCCTGTCCGGCACCATCGGCCAGTGGGAAGCCACCGAAGCCCGCGCCCTGTCCGGCGGCCCGTGGCGGCTGACCGGCGGATTCTGGGGGCTGAGCCTGGAGGAACTGGGCGACATCCTTTTCCAGGATCGTTTTTCGCAGTTCTATCGCTCACGCAACCTGGTAGAACCCGAAATCAGCCGCGCCACTGAAGGCTAAGAGTTCCCGGACTGCCCTCAGCTTTCGGCAAGAAGCCGAAAAATCAGAAAACCGACTCGGGCGCCGGCCTCAAGCGGCAGCCTTTGGCAATAGCTCTCGCCACCGCGTCGAACGAGGAACATCTGCAACAAGTTCTGACTGACCCCGCACTTGGCGGTAAGCTTCATTCTTGCCCATCGCTTGACCTCGACATTTGCTCAAGCTCATCACCAACGCCCACGTCTTTGCGCCCGAAGATCACGGCGTCTGCCACCTGCTCATTGCCGGTGAGCGCATCGTCTGGCTGGGCGAGGACCTGGACGATCTCGGCGTACTGAAACCGGTCGAGACTTTCGATCTGCAAGGCCAGCGCCTGATCCCCGGCCTG